>NZ_JBFRCG010000014.1:0-306230 GCF_040965595.1 Paraburkholderia sp. EG287B | reverse complement strand
AGCCCGACGCACAGGCTCACCATCCTGACGCAGACATCGCCGGTCGATCGCGACCGTCGCGATGCAGCTACGCTCGCCCGCTGGTTGCGAACGATTCTACATTCGGTGTGGAGAATTCATCGCTTACGGTGAATCCATTGCGGGCTAATGCCTCACGAGCGAATTCGACGTGACCTTCGTCGCCCTCGATGCCGATGACATGGACCTTCCGGCCGGTGCGCTTCGCAGCCACGCCCATGTTGTTCATCCAGCAACCCCAGCCGCAACCCAACTCGATCATTGTGAAGCTGTCGGGCCGGGACAGTTCCACCGCATGCAGTGCCGACGCCCATTCCGCGATGTCGGCGTGCCAATTAGCCGGCAATGGAAACTGCTCCAGCTTTCCACCTTGGTCGGCCAGAAAGCTAAAGATCTTGGGGTCCACTAACACCCCGAGCCAGTTTGTCTGGAATCCCGGCGTAGGTTTGCGATCTTGTACTTCGTGTCGTCGCATGCACGCCAGCGCATCGAAACTGGCGAAGTAGGCAAAGAAGGGAGTGCCGCGAGCCGCCTCGACAAGGGCTTCCAGATTCCGTACACGCTCTTCGGCGGAGAGCAACGCCACCGCTAGATCGTTGCGGTTGTCGTGCAGCCGACGCAAGGGGCCGATCGTGCGGCCGAGGCTTGTCATGATGGTCATGCAGTCTCCCCTTATGAAGGTCCGGGTGCAGCATCACTAAAATCGGCGCACGTGCGCTAGTCCTCAATCGGCCCCTGAAATCCAAAATCCAACCGATCGTGCAAATCGTACCTGCTGAAGGTAAACGATTTTTGTCACTACAGTACTAGCAGGGTTCTCGGTACATGAATCATTACACAGAATTACAAGCCTGCAAATTTGTTGCGGTTTATTACATCCGCGTTACACGAACTGCTTCGAAACGTTAGAATGCGAATCAGGTTTACGTTGATCGAGGCGGTAAGAAGTGAATACAGCAACGTCGGCTGGAGTTGTCATCTGGCTCACCGGCATGTCCGGAGCGGGCAAGTCGACAGTCGCGCGCGCGTTGGTCAATCGACTGCAAACGTTTGCCCTTCGAGCAACGATGCTCGATGGCGACGTGCTGCGCACGGGCCTCAATTCAGATCTTGGTTTTAGTGACGCCGAGCGTACGGAAAATCTCAGGCGCGTCGCCCATGTGGCGGCGCTGTTTTGCAATGAGGGGTTTGTAGCCGTCACGGCGACCATTTCACCCGAGCCCGAGCACCGCGAAAATGCACGGCGCATTGTCGGCGAATCCGCGTTTGTCGAGGTGTTTGTCGACACCCCGCTCGAAGTTTGCGAAAAGCGCGACCCCAAAGGGCTATATCAACGCGCCCGCCGCGGTGAGATCGCACAGTTCACTGGTATCGCGTCTCCCTATCACCCGCCGGCTCATCCCGATCTCACACTGCACACGCAAGACAATTCGGTCGAAACTTGTGTCGACCATATCGTCGATTACCTGGTGCGCGACCGCCAATTTGCAATTGGCCGCGTCAGAGAACGATCGCTCAAGGTCGCGAATCTTCGCGCGGACGCTGGCGGAAAATAAGCAGTGTACGGCGATGCGCGCTTGCTGCTTTGTTCCCTGTATCAGCCAGCAGCCCTCACCGACGTCCCACTCACACTTTGAAGCTTCGAGACGCTCGACGGTTGGTATTCAGGTACCCAGCGGCGCAGGTCGCGGCGGACTTCGTCGTCGCCCGGAACGCGGTGCTGCATCAGCCACGGCAGCAATTCGTCCAGCAGATTGACCGGCACCTCGCGCGCCCGCGCGATGCGCAGCTTCGGGTGCGCCGTACGCGCGGTCATCTCGTCATCGGCCAGCAGCTCCTCATAGAGTTTCTCGCCGGGACGCAAGCCACTGAACTCGATACGGATCTGATCTTCGGAAAAGCCATAAAGACGGATCAGGTCACGCGCCAGATCGACAATCTTGACGGGCTTGCCCATGTCGAGAATGAAGATCTCGCCGCCCTGCCCCATGCTCGATGCCTGAAGCACGAGCTGCGCCGCCTCGGGAATCGTCATGAAAAAGCGGGTTATCTCGGGATGCGTGACGGTCACGGGACCGCCCCTCGCAATCTGCTGCTGAAACTTCGGGATGACACTTCCCGCGCTACCCAGTACGTTTCCAAAGCGAACGGTCTCGAACTGTGTGCGCTCGCTCGTCTGCTGCAACGCCTGGCACGCCATCTCGGCGAGGCGCTTGCTCGCGCCCATGACGTTGGTCGGGTTCACGGCCTTGTCAGTCGAGATCAGCACGAAATGGCGCACGTTGTTGCGGATCGCCGCGGTCGCGACCCGGTACGTGCCAAGCACATTGTTGCGCAGAGCTTGCCATGCATTGAGCTCCTCCATCAGCGGCACGTGCTTGTATGCAGCGGCATGGAAGACGATATGCGGGGCGTAACGCGACATGACGTGGTCGAGCAGCAAGGAGTCTTTCGCATCGCCGATGAACGAGATCATCGCCTGCTCGGGAAAGCGCTCGCGGATCTCCTCGGTGAGGCGGTAGATCGCGTATTCGGACAAGTCGAATGCAATGAGTTGCGCAGGCTGGAACTTCAGGATCTGGCGGCAGAGTTCGGAGCCAATCGAGCCACCCGCGCCCGTGACCATTACGACGCGATCTCGCAGCAGCGCCTCGACGTGGGCGGTGTCGATGTTGACCGCTTCACGGCCGAGAAGGTCTTCCAGATCGATCTGGCGAATCTGGGAAAGAAAACCCTGGCTAGGCATCAGGGCCGTGAGCGAAGGCAAGACCATCGCCTTGACGCCAAGGCGCACGCAGAGCGTAGCGAGGCGTCGCTGCGTCTCCATCGGCGCGGACGGGATCGCGATTATCACATGCTCGACCTTGAGCGTCTCCGTCCAGTGCGCGATCTCGTCGATCGTGCCGAGGACCTTGTAGCCATAGATCTCGCGGCCCCGCTTCGCAACGTCGTCGTCGAGCAGACCAACCAGGCGCCATTCACCCGAGCGCGACAGCTCACGCGCGAGGCTCGCGCCAGCGCCCCCTGCGCCGAGAATCAGCACGGGCTTGCCGCGACCGACAAGGCCGCCGTACAGATAGAACTCTTTACTGGCCCGGTAGATCGCTCGCGCGCCGCCCATTGCGAGGAACAGCAGCATCGGCGTAAGCAGGAGGACGGAGCGCGGAATGATCGGCTTCGGCTGAAACATGACCGCGCCAATCATGACGACGAGCGCACCGACCACGATCGCCTTCGCAATGCGCATCAGGTCGGGCAGGCTCGCGAAAACCCACAAGCCACGGTACAAGCCGAAGGTGCGAAACATCGCGCCGTAGACGGGAAGGACCCAGAGGAGCGCAACGCATGCGCCCTTAAAAAAGGGAACCGGAATTTCACCGTTGAAGCGGACGACGTACGCGACGAGCCACGCCGCCACTGCGGCCAGCATGTCGAAGAAGAAAACACCGAACGACAACCAAGATGCCTTGGATCGCAACATTGGCGGCAAACCTCGAAATTATTTCGCGTCGGATTCTGGGGAGCCTGCCCTATGAAGATCGATGACGATCTCCCGGGAGGCAAATCTCCATACCACGCACCTAAACTTGGCCATTGCTGCCACAGGGACCCGCTCCATGCCGCGGCGCCGCAGCAGTTATTATGCCCGCAAGCCTGACGGGGTACCAAACGATCGGAGCGCACCGCGCGCTGATCTTAATGCTTGTGCCGCGCGGCAGGAATTTCCCTGAAGAAACAAACGTCTCAGTCGTGTTACAGATGCGTCAGCATTTAAAGGGAAGAATCAACCGCAAAGCTCGGCTATTTCTCGTTAGAATTCTGAAAGCTTCGCCAACGCCTATCGATGACGACGGCACAGCACCCCAGAACGCCGTACCACGCTGCAAAAATCAGCCATTGCTGCCACGTCGGCCGCCCCAGCGCCCAAAGTGCGACGATGACACCCGCAAACATCACGGCATACCAGTAGATTGCGGTGCGACTGTGACCGATACCCGAGCGCACCATGCGTTGATAGTAGTGCTCCCGATGCGCTTGCCAGAATTTTTCCCCACGACAGACGCGCCTCAGCAATGTAATCGACGCATCCGCAATAAACGGGGAAAAAATCAAGGCTGGAAACCAGAGCGGCCAGACGGCGCCGCGCCAGCCCCAGTAGCCGAGTGCGCCCGCCAGAAAGCCGAGCGTGATCGAGCCGGCGTCACCCAGGAACAATTTCGCCGGGTGGAAATTGAGGAACAGGAAGCCGAGTGATGCCCCGGCGAGGGCGGCGCCCGCCTCTGCCAACGCCGGCGACGGATGCGCGGCGGCCAGCGCCGCCGCCGCGTAGGCCCCGAAACCAAACAGGGCCATGCCGCCCGCGAGACCATCGGCGCCGTCCATGAAGTTGTACAGGTTGATCAGCCAGAGCATCAGGAAGCCGATGCCTGCGAGCAGCCACCACGGCGCGTCCGCTGGCCAGATGACGACCAGAGCGACCACTGCTGCGAAATGGACGGCAAACCGGATGCGCGCGGGCAAATCGCGACGATCGTCGATCTGCGATACCAAGGCGAGCGCCGCCGCTCCCGCCGCGATCAACCACATCTGCGATACGTGCCATAAAAGCGCGGCGAGGCCGACCGGTACGATCCCCCAACCGCCTACGCGCGGAATCGGCTTGACGTGAAGCGAGCGATAATTAGGCACATCCGTGGCGATCCGCCAGGCGAGACCAGTCGAAAGCAAGCCCCGCAGGATCAGAAAACTCGCCAGAGCCGATAACGCGGCCGTAAGCAGCACGATCCAACCGGATGTTGCGATTACGTCAAAAACCTCGCTCATGCGCGCCCCTGCTCCTTGCGACATGCGCGATACCAGTCGGCCGTCGCGCGCAGTCCCTCGTCCAGCGTGTACGGCGGGTGCCATCCCGACAACTGTCGCTGGATCGCCGATGCATCGAGAACCAGACTTTCGGTGAGACGCTCGATCTGCGCGGTCCTTCCCGTGAGCATGCCGGCAAGTTTGAGCAGCGACACGGGCACCGGTATGAGCCGTGCCGGGCGGCCGAGATGCCTGCCAATGGCACGCAGCAGGTCCGCGACGGAAGGCGCGATATCGTCTGCCAGATGAAAACAACCGTTTGTTGAGCGTGCGTCCGATGCGCAATGCATGAGCGCGTCGACCAGATTGTCGACGAACAGCAGGCTGCGCTGGGCATCCACGGCGCCCAACGGCAAGGGTGTCCCGCGCCAGACGGTATCGAGCATCTTGCGGAAGTTGGCGCCGACGTCCGGGCCATAGACGAGTGGTGGCCGTACGATCACGACATCGAGTCCCGTCTCGCTGCGCAACTCGGCTAGTGACCGTTCCGCCGCAAGCTTCGAGCGGCCGTAGGCGTCGTCGGGTTGCGCGAGCGCGTCTTCTCGCAGCGGTTCGCGCGTGCCCCCGCTGCCCGCGATTGCCTTGATGCTGCTCACGTAGATGAAACGCCGCACGCCATGGCGCTGCGCGGCGCGCGCGACGCGCAGGGTGCCTTCGACGTTGGTCGCATTGAAGGCTCGCTGCGTCTCGTCACTCTCCGTTTCATTCATGACGTGCACGCGCGCGGCAAGATGCACGACACAGTCGACATCGCCGGACGGCGCCGGCCAATGCATGTCGATATCGGCGAATTCCGGCGTGCCATGAACCCATTCCGCGACGCCAGCCGGTGCTGTGCCGGCACGGCGGACGATACCGGTTACGCGGTGTCCGTTTTCGACCAGGGTACGGCATAGGGCGCGGCCCACGAAGCCATTCGCGCCCGTTACCACGACATGCATTGGTGTTGGTTCCAGGTAGTTCTAGACGAGAAAAATACGAATACGGCCAGTGAAGGAGCGCGATCGTACGGCGTTCGCGCTCGATTGGCGCATAACAATAGTGTAACGGATGGTCGCCCCCGAATCGGATCCATGGGACGCGCACCTCCAATCATGTTGTTATAGGAACGCCACTTGCGCCCAACTATCAGTTGGCGGCCAACGCTTTGAGTTTTGCCTGAGGGCGCGAACAGACACATGTATCTTCAACCGACCCACGTCAATGCAACGCGGGCGTGGTCAAGGACGGAAAGCAAACAGGTATGCAACAACCGCAATCCTGCATCAGCAAACGCTTTGGAGCCGACCGTCTGAAAGCCGATCTGCCCGCCCCGCCAAGTACGTCAATAGAAAGCCGGAAGCGGCCGGAGGCAGCACAAACAGCGGTTCCGGCGGTTGCTATGCAACGCCAGAGCGGAACAATATAATGCTCGGGTTCCGCTCCCAAGACCTTACAAGATCGTTCGAAGCAAGCAGCAGGAATGATGCCCCAATAATCACGCAGTGCCCCACGGTGAATCGCGGCGCAGATCTGCGGCTTTAGTCGCCTCGGCCCGTAAGCCAAATCATTGCCTTCCAGAATCTACCGAATACACCACAGGATTTCGATGAAAGCTATCATTCTCGCAGGCGGACTTGGGACTCGAATTTCCGAAGACACGGCCAATCGTCCGAAGCCAATGATAGAAATCGGAGGCAAACCGATTCTGTGGCACATCATGAAGATCTACTCGGCTTACGGGGTCAACGATTTCGTGATCTGCTGCGGCTACAAGGGCTATGTAATCAAGGAATATTTTGCGAACTATTTCCTTCATATGTCGGATGTGACGTTCGATATGCGTACGAATGAAATGAAGGTTCATCAGCAATATGCCGAGCCCTGGAAGGTGACGTTAGTCGACACCGGAGAATCGACGATGACGGGCGGCCGTCTGCGTCGGGTGAAAGACTTCGTTAAGGATGAGGAATCTTTTTGCTTCACCTATGGTGATGGGCTTAGCAACATCAACATCAATACGCTCACGGAGTATCACAGGCAGCGCGGAACCCTTGCGACGCTCAGCGCCACTTACCCGCCAGGCCGTTTCGGTGCACTGGATATCCGGGAAAACAAAGTCAGCTCGTTCAAGGAAAAGCCGAAGGGCGACGGCGGAATGATTAATGGCGGATTCTTTGTGCTATCGCCGAAGGTGATCGACCTGATCCCGGACGACCAATGCATTTGGGAACGCGAGCCGCTGGAACAACTCGCCGGTAGCGGTCAACTTTCGGCGTACGAGCATGAAGGCTTCTGGCAGCCCATGGATACGTTGAGGGACAAGAATTACCTGGAAGAGCTTTGGCAGAGTGGCAAGGCGCCCTGGAAGGTGTGGTGATGACGGACAGTTCATTCTGGCGTGGCAAGAAAGTCTTTCTTACGGGGCATACCGGTTTCAAAGGCAGCTGGCTGACGCTCTGGCTGCAGGCGCTCGGCGCCAGAGTCACGGGCTTTTCGCTCGCCCCCACTACCAAGCCAAACATGTTCGCGCTTGCGCGGGTTGCTGACGGCATTGAATCGATCATCGGGGATATACGCAACCGCGAGTTCCTGTTGAATGCGATCAAAGAGGCTGCGCCAGACGTTGTGATTCATATGGCAGCCCAACCGCTCGTGCGCGAATCGTACGTGAATCCGGTAGAGACGTACGAGACGAATGTACTGGGTACAGTGCACTTGCTCGAGGCTGTTCGACACGTCCCCACTGTGCGGTCCGTCGTTATCGTCACCACTGACAAGTGTTACGAGAATCGGGAATGGGAATGGGGCTACCGCGAAAACGAAGCAATGGGTGGCTACGATCCGTACAGCAGCAGTAAGGGCTGCACTGAGTTGGTCACCGCCGCCTACCGTAGCTCTTTCTTCAATCCCGCAGCTTACGATAAACACGGCGTAGCAATCGCAAGCGCTCGCGCAGGCAATGTCATCGGGGGCGGAGACTGGGCAGTAGACCGGCTCATCCCCGACATCATTCGCGCAATCGGCAATGGAGAGACAGTCAGCATCCGCAGTCCGAACGCGATTCGGCCGTGGCAACACGTCCTCGAACCACTCAGTGGTTACCTCGCCCTCGCAGAAAGCCTGTATACCGCTGGGCCGCGTCACGCCGACGCGTGGAACTTCGGGCCAAACGATTCGGATGCTCAGCCCGTTCAAGCGATCGTCGAGCGGCTCACATCACAATGGGGTGACAATGCGCGCTGGGAGCTGGACGGCAATGAGCACCCGCACGAAGCCACTTATCTGAAACTGGACTGCTCGAAAGCGCGTACGCGCCTCGGCTGGCGCCCCCGGTGGAGTCTCGACCGGACACTCGACAACATTGTCAGCTGGTACAAGGCCGCCGCCCGTGGTGAAGATATGCGCGCAGTTACACTAGCCCAAATTGACGAATACACTCAGTCTTAAGACTACCTGCCATGAATAAAGATCAGATCCGCGAGCAGATTATCCAACTCGTGCAGCAGTACGGTTCGCTTGCCACGCAACGGCCCGCATTCGAACCCGGAAAAACCGTGATCCCGCCCTCCGGCAAGGTGATTGGCGCACGCGAGATGGAGCTCATGGTCGAAGCATCGCTCGACGGCTGGCTTACGACCGGGCGTTTCAATGACG
Source organism: Paraburkholderia sp. EG287B (assembly GCF_040965595.1). Lineage (NCBI taxonomy): Bacteria > Pseudomonadati > Pseudomonadota > Betaproteobacteria > Burkholderiales > Burkholderiaceae > Paraburkholderia > Paraburkholderia sp. EG287B. The sequence continues at coordinate 297,713 of NZ_JBFRCG010000014.1, read as the reverse complement.
AGTTCGAAAAGAAACTCGCAGCGTATCTCGGCGTGAATTACCTGATTACCGTCAACTCGGGTTCGTCCGCGAATCTGGTTGCGTTCTCAACGCTGACCTCCCCGAAGCTCGGCGATCGCGCGATCAAACGCGGCGACGAAGTAATCGGAGTTGCGGCGGGTTTCCCGACCACCGTCAATCCTATTATCCAGTTCGGCGCAGTACCGGTTTTTGTCGACGTAGAACTAGGTACGTACAACATCGACGCAAGCAAGATCGAAGCAGCGATTTCGCCGAAGACGAAAGCGATCATGCTCGCTCATACACTGGGCAATCCTTACAATCTCGAAGTCATCGTCGCCCTTTGCAAGAAGTACAACCTGTGGCTCATCGAAGACTGCTGCGATGCGCTTGGCGCGACCTATAACGGTCAACTCGTAGGTACGTTCGGCGATATCGGCACGCTCAGTTTCTATCCCGCGCACCACATCACTATGGGTGAAGGCGGCGCTGTCTTCACGAATAACCCCGAACTCAAGTTGATCGCGGAATCGTTCCGCGATTGGGGACGCGACTGTTACTGCGCACCTGGCAAGGACAACACCTGTGGCAAGCGGTTCTGCTGGAAGCTTGGCAACTTGCCAGAAGGCTACGACCACAAGTACACCTACACGCACCTCGGCTACAACCTGAAGATCACGGACATGCAGGCGGCGTGTGCGCTTGCGCAGATGGATCGCCTTGATGGTTTCGTGCAGGCGCGTCGCGAGAACTTTGCATATCTGCATGACCGGTTGCAAAGCTGCAAGGACTTTCTGATTTTGCCCAACGCGACGCCGAATTCCGATCCGTCATGGTTTGGCTTCCCGATTACCTTGAAGCCAGAAGCCGAGTTCAACCGCGTTGACCTGCTTGACTACCTCGATCAGAACAAGGTCGGTACGCGACTGCTTTTCGCTGGCAACCTCACGCGTCAGCCGTACATGATTGGCAGGGAATACCGTGTCAGCGGCGAACTGACGAATACCGACATCGTCATGAACCGCACCTTCTGGGTCGGCGTGTACCCTGGCCTCAGCAAGGAGATGCTCGACTTCGTCGCCGAAAAGATCGAAGCATTCCTCGGCGTCAACTTCTGATTTAAGAATATGCGTAAGCCGCTGCCCGTTGAGGATCTCGATTTGATCGTCGACCAGACCGCCGAGGTCTGGTCTGCGTTCGATCGTGCGCGGCTTTTCATCACCGGTGGAACAGGTTTTATCGGCTCCTGGCTGCTCGAGGTGGTGCAACACGCCAACCGCGTACGAGGTAGCGGAATCGAAATCATCGCGCTGAGTCGTGACCCCGACAAGGCACAAGGCCACGCGCCCCATCTATTCAATAGCGCTGAAGTAACGCTAATCAGAGGCGATGTGGCGGATTTCAGGGCAAACGCCGGACCAATAGATTTATGCATTCATGCGGCAACTGATGTTGCCGATCCAGCGAAAGCCTCGGACAGGCTACGAATATTCGACACGAATATCATCGGTACGCGAAATGTGCTGGACTTCGCCCAGGCACACGGCGCGTCGCGCTTTCTGCTCACATCGAGCGGTGCGATATATGGTACTCAGCCGCCAGCGCTCACCCACGTACCGGAGACATTTAGCGGAGCACCCGATCCGCTCGATGTGAGCGCTGCGTATGGTCAAGGCAAACGCGCAGCGGAATGGCTGGTGTCGGCGTACGGGCGTCACAGCAATATGTGCGTCACTATTGCCCGGATCTACGCACTCATTGGTCCAGGCATCCCGCTTGACGGCCCGTTCGCGGCTGGAAATTTTATTCGTGATGCTTTGGCTGGTCGCCCTATCACCATCAACGGTGACGGGTGCCCGATGCGCAGTTATCTCTATATGGCGGATGCCTGCATTTGGCTCTTGCAGATGTTGCTTTCCGGCGAACGCGGCCAGGCATACAACGTAGGATCCGAGCGTGAGATTTCGATTATTGATCTGGCACGCATGATCGAAGCCCTGTGCGGCTCCAACATTCTGGCGACGCCGCGCATATCCCCGACAGGCGCCCCCGCCCCGAGGTACGTTCCGGATACGACAAAGGCGCGCAGCGTCCTCAATGTCGCAGAAATAACGCCTCTCGGAGACGCCTTACTCAAGACGATCAACTGGAACCGCATGGCGGTCACGGCATGACGAAATTCGATGCAGTTCGCCTGCGCAAGACCATATTGGATATGGCGTTTGCGGGGTCGACAGTCCACATTGGCTGCGCATTTTCAATCGTGGAGTTGCTTGCAGTGCTTTACCGAAGCCATTTGCGCTTCGATGCAAACGACGCACGCTCCGCACAGCGCGACTACATGGTGCTCAGTAAGGGGCACGGCGTTATGGCGCAATATGCCTGCCTGCATGAAATCGGCTGGCTCGCGGCACAGGACATCGCTCGGTATTTCGGAAACGGTACCCATCTTAAAGGCTTGGCAGATACACACGTGCCGGGTATCGAAGTCACTTCCGGTTCGTTAGGACACGGCCTGTCTGTTGGCGTCGGACTCGCATTGGGTGCCAAGAGAAAAAAGACGGAGCAAATGTGCTACGCGCTTGTTGGAGACGGCGAATTGAACGAAGGGCCGATCTGGGAAGCTGCCCTTTTTGCTGCTCAGTTCAAACTGGACAACCTCGTAGTAATCGTAGACGTGAACGGTTTTCAAGCCATGGGCTCGACCGATGACGTCATTGGCCTTGGTGATATAGCCGCGAAGTTCGCGGCTTTCGATTTTGACACGATGAGCATCGACGGCCACGACGAAGCTGCGATTGGTGCCGCCTATCAGCAGTTCAAAAACCAGAAGAACGGACGTCCAAAGGCGCTAATCGCCAAGACAGTCAAAGGGAAAGGCGTCTCGTTCATGGAGCACGACAATATCTGGCACTACACGCGGCTCACACCCCAGACCTATGAAGCTGCCGTGTCTGAACTGGGAGGCCAGCAATGAGAGATGCATTTTCGAACGCATTGGTAACCGCAGCCAAACAAGACCCCAAGGTGTTGCTGCTGACAGGCGACCACGGTTACGCGCTTTTCGATGCGTTCCGGCACGCATGCCCCGATCAGTATCTGAATTGCGGCATAGCCGAGCAAAATATGGTTGGCGTCGCTGCCGGACTCGCGAAGGCGGGGTTCCGCCCGATCGTCTATGGCTTGGCAGCGTTCGTGCCGATCCGCGTGCTTGAGCAGATCAAGATCGATGTCTGCTATGAGAATTTGCCCGTTACCTTTATCGGCGACGGAGCTGGAGTCGTTTACGCTCAGCTTGGCACTAGCCATCAGTCCACCGAAGATATCGCCGCGTTGCGCGCTGTACCCCAAATTTCGATTTATTCGCCTGGCGACAGATTCGAATTGACTGCATGCGCAGAGCGCATCATGCGCAATCCGGGTCCCGCGTACCTTCGAATTGGCAAGGCCGACCTCGGTGACATCCATAGTGCACCTCTAAGCAACTGGTCAAACGGCGATTTGATTGCGGCGACTAACACTGGCGCGCCCTTTCTGTTCGTTGCCACTGGCTCTGGCGTCAAGTTGGCACAAAAAGTGGCTGCAGCACTGGGCAATGCAGACGTCGTTTCCGCCCCTTGTCTCAAACCATTCCCGGAATTGTCACTGCGTACCTTGGCCAAGGGCCGAGAGGCAATTATCACGTTCGAGGAACATTCGATCTACGGCGGACTTGGCGGCCTGGTCGCTGAAACGTTGATGGGTCACTACCTTGGAACATTTGTACGCGTCGGCATTCAAGATCGTTTCAGCGAAATATGCGGTAACTATACGTATCTGATGGAGAGCCACGGTTTGGCCCCTGAGAGTGTTGAGAAACGGATCAGAAAGGCACTTGATGCAAGCGCCCAACTCCAACAGTAAGCCCGACGAGTTTGTAGGCGAGACGGGAAGCGAGCGTGGTCTCGCTGGCGAGCCAATGCGAAAAACGGCAATTCAGCTTGTTCGCTTTCTGGTTGTCGGCGGGCTGAACACCGCATTCGGATACTCGTTGTTCGCCGTACTCACCTACGTTGGTGTCGTCTACCCAATCGCAATCGGCCTCGCAACGGTCGGTGGCGTCCTGTTCAACTTCCAGAGCGTAGGGCGACTGGTTTTCTCTGGTGCGCCTCGCTCGCGTTTCTGGCGTTTCGTGGGCGTCTATTGTGTCGTCTACCTGGTAAATCTCGGCGGCGTACGTTTGTTGCTAGATCATGGCGCCAGCATTTACGTCGCAAATGCACTCATGCTGATTCCACTCAGCCTGCTTGCATTCATCCTTAACCGTCAGTTTGTTTTCAATTTCCCATGAAGCACGTTACGGTCGTCACTCCCTGTTTCAATGAGGAGGAAAACATCGAGGCGGTGTACAACGAGGCTCGCCGAGTATTCTCGACGATTCCCGGTGTGACATACGATCACCTGTTCATCGACAATGCGTCCACAGACGCGACTGTCAGCAAGCTGCGCAGTATTGCGGCGACAGACCCTGCCGTTAGTGTGATCGTCAACGCGCGAAATTTCGGGCATATCCGCTCTCCGATGTACGGACTGATGCAGGCTAAGGGCGACGCTGTCATTCTCCTCGTCGCCGACCTCCAGGATCCTCCCGACTTGATGCGTGATTTCGTCGAGAAGTGGCTTGCGGGCGCACCAATCGTGATCGGCGTAAAGCCTGAATCGAAAGAGTCTGCGCTCTTCTTTGCACTCCGCCGCATGTACTATCGTTTAGTCACGCGCATTGCGAACGTAAAGCTCATTCAAAACTTCACCGGGTTTGGGCTCTACGATCGGAGAATTATTGAAATTCTGCGGAAAATTGACGATCCCTATCCGTACTTTCGCGGGCTCATCTGCGAGATCGGCTTCGATGTGATCCAGTTGCCTTATGTGCAACCGCGACGCAAACGTGGGATCTCCAAGAACAACTTCTATACGCTGTACGACATCGCGATGCTTGGCATCACCTCGCATTCGAAGGTGCCGCTCAGGCTTGCTGCTATCGGAGGGTTTTTCCTGTCAGGTGTAAGCCTCTGTCTATCGCTCGTCTACCTCGTGTTGAAGTTGATGTACTGGAACAGCTTCACCATGGGAAGTGCACCGATGCTCATCGGGTTGTTCTTTTTTTCGTCAGTGCAACTGTTTTTCATCGGTTTGCTGGGTGAGTACGTGGGCGCAATTCTGACTTATGCCCAGAGACGTCCGTTAGTGATTGAACGAGAGAGAATCAACGGCATCGCTGCGTCTGACGACGCTAGCTCGGCTACCGCTGAGAAATCGGACTCTATTGCGCCCGCAGCCTAACCCTAGAATTTAATTCCATGACAGATCTCACCGTAAAAGATACGTCGGCTGTACATTCACCAATAAAAGGTAAGTTTTTGGTGTGGGGCATCCCGACCGTATTAGCTCTGGTGTCACTAGTTGTTGGTTGGTGGATGGTCGGGGGCAGGCATTTCGATCTCAATGTACCGCTCATTTACTCTGGCGACGTATTGCTGATCCTCTCATGGATCAAACGTGCTATGGAAAATCCATGGATTTTCCATAGCACTCTGATGGGCGCGCCATTCGGCGGATATCTCTATGACTATCCAATTCCGGACTCTGGAAGCATTCTAGCTCTGAAGATTTTTGGCATTCTCTCAGGGAGCGCCACCCGGGCCTTCAACATCTACTTTCTTGCCGGCTTTCCGATAAACGCGATCGCGGGATATTTTGTATTGCGTCGTTTTTCGATATCCCGGGTGTTTAGCTTTGCGGGCGGCTTCGTTTTCACGATCCTGCCATTTCACTTTCTGCGGTACCCTCATCTTTTCTACACTTGGTACTTCGCCGCCCCCATTTTTATCTGGTTCTCTTACCGAATTTATGTGGGCGACCTCACCTTTACCGATAAAAGACGTCATTTGGCGAAACGCGCCATTGATGTCGTCACGCTTGCGATACTCTCGTGCTTCGGTGTTTACTATTCGTTCTTCGGCGTTATCGCATTTTTGACTGCAGGTGTGGTGCGCTACGCGCGAACACGCACAATCGCGTCCACATATGCATGCCTGATTGCGACGGCGATCGTATCCACCGGCATTGTTGTAAATCTCGTCCCCAATGCCATTTATCGTATCGAACACGGCGCAAATCAAGAGGCGACTGATCGCTCCCCAGTGGAGACGGAAATATATGGTCTAAAAATTGCGCAGCTCCTGTTGCCGCGCCCCGAGCATCGATTTCGGCCGTTTGCCAAGTTGAATTTCAAGTATTCATCGACATTTCCACTTGTTAACGAGAACGGAACTTCCTCACTCGGACTCATTGGAAGTGTCGGTTTCATTGCTCTGTTTATCTTTTTGATAGCACCCAGGCAGAGCAAGGAAGGGGAGCGCGATCGACTCAACGCTCTTGCGGTGCTTACCTTTTCGCTAACACTGTTTTGCACCATCGGTGGATTTTCAACAGTATTCAGTCTGTTGATTAGCCCAATGATGCGAGCAGGGAATCGAGCTAGCGTCTTTCTAGCATTCACCTCGATTGCTGCAACGTTGCTTTTAATCGAGCAGCGACTGATTTACGGTAAGGTGCGTAACAATCTCACTCGCTCAGCTACAGTTGCGAGCGTTGCTCTTTGCGCATTTGCCGTGTGGGATCAAACGGCTTCAACGTCCACCGACTACCTGAATGCAACCCAGGCGGAGTATCACAGCGATGCCCAATTCGTCGGGAAGATTGAACGGATCGTTCCTCCGGGGAGTGCGATCTATCAACTCCCGTATGCCGGCTTTCCCGAGACGCCGCCGATCAATGCTCTGCAACCATACGATCTAGCCAGGGGTTATTTGCACTCTTCGTCGCTGGCGTGGAGCTATGGGGTAATGAAGGGCCGATCCGGAGATTTCTTTTTCCGAGCGCTGGCACGTGAACCGCTGGAACGACAGATCGAGGTTGCAAGAAAGGTTGGCTTTAGCGGCCTGTATTTGGACCGGCATGGATACGCGGACAACGGAGCGGCGGAGGAGGCTGAGATCACTCATATCTTAGGGAGTCCGCCCGCGGCGATCAGCGAGAACGGCCGTCTGGTCTTCTTCGACTTGAGAGTGAATGGCAAAAACGTCGACAAGATCCCCGCCAACCTGTCTCCTGCGCAAATCATGGAGCATGCAGGTTTTATCGCGGATGCGCGAGGCGTCAGGTATCACGGAAGCCTTGCCGAAGGAATTGATTTCACGCGCCAGGGCCTGCCGACTTTTTTGGATGACGTGAATGGTTTGTCAGTCCCGGAGAGTTGGGGACGGTGGTCGGACGCCAACGTGTCGCCCGTGGTTACTCTACAGTTCGCACAGCCACTCCCGAACCACTTCATCCTTCATTTGCGTGCTCAGGCTTTCGGCCCGAACGTAGGGCAACCCGTTGGCGTGGCCATCGGTCAGCAAGTTCAAAGTTTCGTTCCAGCCGCCGATATGCGAGAGTTCTCCATGCAATTTGAAGGCGAAAATGGAGCACAACGCATCGAGATTCGCCCACCGCAGCCGGTCTCCCCGACCTCCCTCGGAGTAAGCCCAGATACCCGGAAGCTCGCAGTTGGCATTCAAAGGCTATGGATTGAAGCAGCACCGTGACCGATTCACGGAAGATGGGCCGCCTGCCGGATGTCTCCTTCATTGAAGTCAGGCGGCCTATTGCAGGAATCCACACGCTGATGAGTGAATTCTGCAAACTCTGAAAAAGTAAGGAAGGTTGCGAAGGCACCGCCGTAACCGAGACGATCAAGGTCGCCAAACGGTCCGACGGCGGGACGAGGATAAGCATCAAAGCGCGTCTATTGATGCAACTATCCTTTGAAAGCGGTCGTCCATCAGACCATTGACGACGGATCGAGCGGTGCCGGGTAGATTGTGAGAAATGGGGCGAGCACCCCTACCTATCGGGCGTGGCGCGGCGACGGAAGTGGCCCTTCGAGTGCCAAGCTAGAAGATCGTTGACGTCTTCCTGGGCAGGTCAAGTGAGCGTACTCCATCAAGAAGGGCGCGCCAAATCTCGCGAGAGCAGCATATCTAGTCGTGCAAGCAGCGGATCAATCATTCTCCCCCAGCCGTGCTCGCGTTCAACGAACCTTCTAGCGTGCGCCGCCATTTCAACCGCCGCGGCTTCGTTGACCATGAGCCACTCGATCCGATCGACAAATTCCTGCGGCGTGTTCGCGATCACCAGATCTCGACCGGCCTCGGCATGCAGCCCCTCATGCCCGGATGAAGTCGCCACTACAGGCAACCCCAGCGCCATATACTCCAGAATCTTGTTCTGCACGCCTGCCCCGATCCGCATCGGGCACACGCCGATTGCACCGTCTCTGGCGGCGTCTGCCACCGACGCAACCCGCCCTGTCACCTCGACACCGTCATAGGCCCTGAACCGCTCGGCAAGCGCGGGGGAAATCGAACCCACGATCCTGAACAGGTAGTCCGCACGCTTGCGCAGCAAGGGCAACACCTCTTGCGCAAAGAAGTGGCACATGTCCTCGTTCTGGACCGTCCGCATGTCGCCGATGAAGATCAGCACGCGGCTTGCCGTGCTTCGTACCGAATACGGCAACCCAGACAAGTCGACTCCGTTCGAGCACACCATCACATTTTCGGCGTTCGAACCAGGAAACAAGTAATCCTTATCGGTCTGCGAAACCAGCACGGACAAATCGAAGTCGTTGACGATCGTTCGCTCGTAGTCGCCTAGGCGCTGCGCTTCGAGTCTGAGCACGCGAGACTTGAGCCCCCGTGCGTTCTTGAGCTGCTTGATCCGGCTGTAGTTCAGCGAGATCGCGTCGGTCATTTCGAGCACGCGCGGCTTGTCCGACTTGCGCACGTACTCGGCGCAGCGCAGCAGATGGACGAGTACGCCGTCGTGCGAGGGCAACATCCGTTCAACTGCTTCCGCAAATGCCCGGCTCCGATAGTAGGCGACCTGCAACGGCGTCCGCGTGGGCAGCGCAAGCAGCGTATTCACGTACGAACGCGCCTTCGACAGAAAGACTCGCTCGACCCGGTCGAACACGCCGTCGTCAGGCAGCTCGCAGTCCATCTCTTCGCTCGTCTCGCATAGGCTCAGCAGCGTCAGCGAATACTGGCGCGACAACGCCTTGCAGAGGTGATAGATCCTCAGTTTGTCCCCGCCGATCACCGGGTAGGGAAGTCTGGGCGTCAGCACCAGCAGCTTTTTCTTTTCTGTGGTCACGACAAACGTTCCCAGAACTCCTGAATCGACGGGGCGACGACCGACTCCGAAAACAGACGCGCGCGGTCCACTCCGTTGCGGACCCTCGCCTCGAATGTTTCGCCGCCGCTGCATATGCCGCGGATCTGCTCGGCCATCTCGCCAACCGAAAATGGGTCGAAATGCAGACCGGACCCACCAACGATCTCAGGCATCGAAGTCGTGTTACTGCACGCGACAGGCGTACCCGATGCCATCGCCTCCAACAGCGGTATGCCGAACCCTTCGAACAACGAAGCAAAGATGAATGCCCGTGCTTGACGGTAGTGCAGCTTCAGTTCCTGGTCGGATACATACCCGAGCAGCTCGACATGACCTGCGAGTCCCAGTGCAGATGCCCGCCGCAGGAAATATTCGTGATGCGCCGACTTGATCCCGGCAATGCGCAACCTGATGTCGTCATCCAGCGTCGGCCTCGCCAACGCGAACGCTTGCAGGAGGCGATCGACGTTCTTGCTGGGCACTTCGCCCGCCACGGTAAACAGGTAGGGTTGGCGAGCTGCCTCACTGAGTGGACGAGCGAACCAGTCATCCGGAATCGAACACGGAATGAGGTGCACATCCTCTTCCGACAGTCCGAACTGCTCGACCAGTTCCCGCTGGGTAAAGCGGGATACAGTCAGCACGACGTCGGCGCGGCGAGCCAGCCGGGGCACCACCTGCCGCCTGTACACCCGCCCGAACGTTTGATACAGGGATCTCGACGGAGGCAGCACCCGCCAGGGTTGCAGATAGATCAGGTCATATATGACCGAGATCAGGCGGGTCCGGCCCGTTGAACGCAATGGTCCAGTGTTGTACGGACACAACAGGTAATCCAGCTTCTGCGCTTCGCACAGGCGAGGCAGTTCGACCTGCTCCCACCATGGAAAGAAACGGCGGCCATCACTAACGCATGGCCAATCCGTGGTGGTCACGCCGCTTGGCGCGAGACCCAGCACCGACGCACTCACCGGCTCAATGAGCTGACGCGCGAATCGTCCCATGCCACGGTAATTGCCAACCATCCAGGTGACATCTACCCCCAACGTCACGCTGCATTGCCCCGAGGCAGATTGAGTCAGGAGCGACATGAACCATCCAGGACAGATTGATAAACTGCCACGGTCTTCTCGGCGCACGCCTGCCAGGTGAACGCTCGCGCTCTCGCCAACCCAGCCTCGCGGATCACGTCCGCTTCGCGAGGACCCTCGATCACGAGGCGCATGGCATCGGCAATGTCACCTGCGTTGCTGGGATCCACCATGATGGCGGCATCTGCCGCCACTTCGGGAACGGACGTCGTATTGGACGCAATGACCAGAAGACCCGAAGCGAACGCTTCTACAACCGGCAGTCCGAATCCTTCGCACAGCGACGCAAACACCAGCGCGGTGGCCGATTGCATTAGCGCGCGCACGTCGAAATCCGGCAGATACTGCAACCAGCGCGCACTGCCTTCGGCTTCGCTCGCGCGCAGGCGGGCGACAAGGCTTTCGCACCCCCACCCGGCCCGGCCCACGACGACCAATGGCACATCCCGACGCAGCCCGGCCGGCAGACTCGCATGCGCGTCCAGAACCCGCTCGATATTCTTGCGCGGCTGCAAGGTGCCCACGCACAGGAAGAACCGCCCAGGCAGGTCCAGGCGCTTCAGCACCTCGTCACGGGCCGACTGGTCGATCTGTTCAAAAAACCGCGGGTGAACACCCAGAGGAACGACGGAAATGCGTTCTGGCGCGATGCCGAAGTGCTCCACGATCGAGCGCTTCGAATACTCGGAAATCGTGACGACATGATCCGCCCATGCGCCCGAGCGCCGCAACAGCCAACGGCGCAACGCGGCCAGCTTCACGGTCGTCCACTCGGGATTCGACAGCGGAATGGCATCCATCAAGGTCGCGATGACAGGTATCGCAGACAGTTTTGGAATCAGGTGATCGGTTGCATGGAACACGTCCACGTGCTGTGCGACGAGGTCCTTCTCCGCGACGCAATTCCACGGACTCACGGCGCCCAGTGTCGCCATGACCGCGTGGCGGCCGAGATTCACGGGCGGGCGGGCGCCCGCCAACACGTCTTCGCCGACGAACGCACGAAAGCCGACGGGGACGAGATCGACCCCGCCGCCGGCAAGCAGGGCTCGCCCCAGCTCCCGGGTGTAAGAGCCAATGCCGTCCACCCCGCCGTGCGCAATGCTACGGGCCAATGCCGTCGTACCAAAACCAACCTTCACCCATGCCCCTTGTTGTACATCCAGCGCGGAGTGTCTTTCCGCATTATTCTTTTAAGCGACCCGACGACGGGATCGCCCACTGCAGCAAACAACCGTGCGAAAGCACGGCTCATGCAGCCGGCGAGCCCCGTGACCGGCGCCCGAGGTGCCTCAGAACGAGAAGCCGCGCTCGTTGCGGCGCAGGTCGGCTTCGACCATCATCGCGCACAGTTGCTCGAGCGTCGTCTTCGGCTCCCAGCCCAGTTGCTTCTTTGCCTTCTCCGGATTGCCGATCAGCAGATCTACTTCCGCCGGACGATAAAACTTCGGGTTGATCCTGACGAGCGTCTTGCCGGTCGCGGCGTCGATCGCGGTCTCGTTTTCGTCACGGCCCTTGAACTCGAGGTCGACTCCGGTCGCCTTGAACGCCATGCGCACGAAATCGCGTACGGTCTCCGTACGATTCGTGCCTAGCACGTAGGTATCCGGTTCGTCGGCCTGCAACATGCGCCACATGCCTTCGACGTACTCCTTCGCGAAGCCCCAATCGCGCTTCGCGTCGATATTGCCGAGTTCGAGCACGTCGAGTTGGCCGAGCTTGATCTTCGCGACGGAGTCGGTGATCTTGCGCGTCACGAACTCGCGGCCACGCAGCGGCGATTCGTGATTGAACAGGATGCCGCTGCAACCGAAAATGTTGTAGCTTTCGCGATAGTTCACCGTGATCCAGTGCGCATAGAGCTTAGCCACACCGTACGGGCTGCGCGGGTAGAACGGCGTCGACTCGATCTGCGGAATGGCCTGCACCTTGCCGAACATTTCGGACGTGCTCGCCTGGTAGAAGCGGATCTTCGGGTTGACGATGCGGATGGCCTCGAGCAGATTCAGCGGGCCGATGCCGGTGATCTCCGCCGTGGTGGCCGGCTGGTCAAAGGACACACCGACGAAGCTTTGCGCAGCGAGGTTGTAGACCTCGGTCGCGCCGGTAGTTTGCAGCAGGCGGATGCTCGACGACAGATCCGTCAAGTCGTATTCGACCAGATGGAGGTTGGGGTCCTTCGCAATGCCCAACTCTTCGATGCGCCAGAAGTTCACCGAACTCGTGCGGCGGTAGGTGCCGTAAACCGTATAGCCCTTCTCTAGCAGGAGTTGCGCAAGATAGGCACCGTCTTGGCCAGTGATGCCGGTGATAATGGCTGTCTTCATAGTGATGCTCTTTCCTTACGAAATTGATGCGCTTTTTGTGAAAAGCTCCGCCAAGGCTTGGGCGCTTTGCGCCCAGGTCAAGAAAGGCATGCCTTCGGAAGAAGGCGCTTGCCCCATGTTTTCAAGTCCCAACCAAGCCTTGATTTCAACGGCCAGATCCTGACCAGTCTCTGCGGAAAAATAATAAGCATGATTGCCTGCGACTTCCCGGAACACCGGAATATCTCGGGCAATGATCGAAATCCCCTGCTGGGCTGCCTCGATCAAAGGAAGGCCGAAGCCTTCTCCATACGAGCCGGCGATCAGGCATGAACACGCGGCATAAATCCTTTCCAGGTATTCGTCGCTAATACCTTCCAGCCAGAACAGTTGACGGCCGAACGCTCGATGTCCCTTGATTCGCGAGACCAAATCCCCCATCAACCACCCTTGCTTACCCACCAGGACGAGGTTGACGTGTTGATCTTCTTGCCAGAGCCGATCGAATGCCTCCAGAACCTGGGCATACCCCTTACGGGGTTCCAGCGTCCCGACCATCAAAAAGGAGGGCGATTTTTTCAGCTTCTCGAGTAAGTCCTCGGCGTCAGCGGGGACTCCCGTCGAAGCGACGGAGTCTTGAATATTCGCGCCCAGGTGGAACCAGTCAATCGCGAATCGGGCATTGCGCTCGGGTGCATGTTGCGCCACCCATGTAGCAAGATCGCCCGCGACGGCCTCTGAAATACAGAAAGCGCCGTCATTCTCCGCGACGACCTCCAGCCATTCACCAAAATTCTCTGCAACGCCCGGCGCAAAATATTGCGGCAGGTAAATGCACAGCAGGTCGTACACGACGAACTTGACTTGCACGCCCTGAAACCTGAGCTTCTGGTAAAACGCCCGCTGCGCCGGCACGATCTCCGGCGCCAGGTCGAGACCGAGAAACACGTCTCCCGCGCCGTAGTCGACAGGAGCGTCCTGCAGCCACGCATCTTCAAAACCCATCAGCTTTGCCGTGAAACGCCGGGCGTAGCTATACGACTGGGCAGTCGTCGCATAAACCGGTTCCACCCTGAAGCCGCTCGGAGGGCGCTCCAGCCATTCCTTGATCAAGCTTCTTACCACGCGCTGGATACCGCTTTTCGCATCGCGCTGAACCAGCTCGGAGATATCCACTAGAAGCTGCCGCTTGCCATTGCGCAGCGTGGTATTCCTGGCTATGGCCATCGCGGCTTGCTGCAGTTGCCCGTCATCAGCCGCCCCGACCTGCCTGGCGATCGCGCGCGCCAGTATACCGGGGTGTGACAACCCGGCCACATGGAAGTGCTCAATCGCGTCACGATACTGCTTCGCACACAAGTCCGGAGCGTGGTGATCCAGGATGACTTGCCTTGCGATACGACCCATATTCGTACGCAATTGGGCGTCAGAGCGCAAAGTCTCCAGAGCTTCGATAAGTTGCTGTTCGGTAAATGTCTCCGGCAATTTCCAGACTGCGTCATCGTCGAGGTCGGCCATGCTGCCGTTGGCATTGACTATGACGGCCTTACCGTAATTCATGCAGTCCAGCACGGCTGCGGAAGTTTCCCCTCTCGACAGGGTTCGCAACTGCACGCCGACATCGGCGGCCGTCAGATACTGGCGGAAGGTTGAAACATCGGCCCAGCCTGTGATCCGAACGTTAGCTTTCGAACCGAGGTCACGGATCAGGCGAGACACATCCTGCCCATATTGTCCCTGATCATTCTCCCCAACAAAGACAAGATGGCAAGTCGATTCTTTCGCAAGCGATGAATCTGCCCAGGCCTTCAGAAGTTGAAGATTCAACTTCATGGGACCCAGCAAGCCAAATGCGCACACTAGATAGTCATTTTCCCCAATGCCCAGTGCGGCGCGCGCACCAACCTTGTCGAAATCGACATCGGCAACACGCATAAGTGGAATCTCGACCCAGTCCTTCACGTCGCCGCCATACCATCGCTCGGCTTGACGTTTCGAATTCCCGGAGTGGACGATCAGGCCCAAACTCCTCTGAATCACCTCCAAACTGCACGGGTACTTCCATACGGTATCTATGATATCCGCCTTGTGATGGCGCTCTGCCAACCCGACGTAGCCATGGTTTTCATACAACGCCTGCGACCAGCACCCCGGCAGCCAACCTTGGGTATCCATTTCCGCAACAATGCCTGACAGAAAAAAGTCATGCAGAACCACCACCCCGGGAACGACGTCCAGAAGCGGGAACATGTAGCGATGGAATGACGAATTGCCAAAGTGATAGAGCACGCGGTCATATCGACCGACATTCTCCACGAACCACTGAGGCGACCTCACCGTTACCCTATTGAACTGGGCATTTCCCACGGTATCGGGGTCGACGATGACATCAATGTCGTAATGATTCGCAAGCTCGGGCAGCAGGTCGGCACTATAGTCCGCGATACCCGTACGAGCAGGCGGCAGAGGAGACACATAGGCCAGCTTTAGCCGCCGCGACTCGCGTTGAGATGCAGGCTGCTTACCCTGGACATGCCACCGCTCCATGGCTGCAATGGTGCGGCGTGCGCTTTCATCCCACGAAAACTTTCGCGACTGTTCTTTGCCGTGCCGGATGAGTGCTTCCCGGAAGGGAGCGTCGTTCAGGCCACGCTGTATCGCCGCAGCAATGGCTGCGTCGGAATGCGGATCGAACATGGCGTCATCCCAGCCGATGACTTCCGGCAGACTGGATGTGTTGGCGCCAATGACAGGAGCCCCGCAGCGCATAGCCTCCAATGCAGGCAAACCAAAGCCTTCATGCCACGACGGGAAGACGAACAGCTTGCACAGGTTGTAGAAAAACAGCAGATCTTCGTCTGGTACGAATCCGGTCAGCACGACATCGTCTTTGCGCAGACCGTGTTGCTGCGCAAGGCGTTCGAGTTCCTGCCGATTCGCGGGCTGTACCGAACATACGATCGCGAGCTGATGGTCGCGCCGCACCTTTTCGGGTAATAGCGCGTAGGCTCGAATCAGGCCTTCTACGTTCTTGCGGTGATCGATGCCGCCCGTGTAAAGTACGAACGGTTTGGTCACCCCATACTGCTTGCGCAAAGCCGATTCGCGTTCCGGGGAAACGTCGATGGACAGGAATGAATCGTCAGCGTCGGTGCTGATATTGACCGACCACTCCGCGGGCAGACCGAGATGCGCGATGCCTTCCTGTCGCGAGGACTCCGAAATACCCAGCCACAGATCGGCGCGGCGCAAATGCTCGATCTTCTCCAGATACCAGGACTTTACGGCTGAATTGTCCAGATACGGAGAGGGATTGATATACGGAATCAGGTCATAAAGCGTGACAGCAACCGGAATCTCGTGTTGCAAGCGATGTACGCTAGTTACCGCATCATCGCCAAGCCCTTCGATCAAACTCGTGATGTAGACAAAGTCGGGCTTCAGCGCGCACAGAAAGGATTCATATCCCAACTCCGCAGCACGCCTGCGCCAATCGTTGGATTTATCGGCATGCGTCACAGGTCCAGCAGCGTGCCAGACACGGATGTTCTCGAGCGGCAGCAGGTCCGAAAAAGCCTCGCGAATAGGCCCAATGGTTTCCGGAAACAAGCCGTTGAGAGCCAGAATAATTTCATGCTCTCCGCGATTGCGCGCCAGCCCTCTGGCAATGGCCTGGGTATAACGGCCTATGCCTCGATTGCGCGAACCCGTGCTTTGTGCACCCTGCATATCGATGACGATGCGCATCAACCCTCTTCCCTCTTCTCGTAGTTCTTCACTGCAAAAGCTAGCGCAGCATAGGTTTGTTGAGCACGCGGGCTCAATCCCTCCGGCGCAACTTCAGGCCGGGGACGATAGAGATGTACGGTATCGGAAACAACGGGAATCAATCGTTGCTTGACACCAGGAACACGATTGAGAGCGAATACGGCGAGCCGCCTGAACCAGGGATGTTTCCCCCCGAATTTTGCGGCACGCTGAATCGCGCGCTTGGCTCCTACCTTAAAAACAACTTTTCCTTGCCCTTTTAGCACGAGCTTCACGCCCCGAACCGGCCGGGTAATTCGCCAGGACGTGCTCTGATAGACGGCATGCAATTGCGCGTTCGCCTGATGCAGCATGGCTTCGGTCTGCTCAAGCCGCGTCTGCATCTCCAGCACCTGGCTCTCGACCTGTTGGCGCCGCCCGTCGGCACGCTGGTATTGTTCCTCCGAGTGCTGGTATCGCTCTTCGAAGTACTGATATCGCTCCTCGAAATGCTGGTACCGCTCTTCGGCGCGTTGGTATCGTTCCTCGGAGCTTTGGTACCGCTCCTCGGAGCGCTGGTATCGTTCCTCGGAGCGCTGATATCGCTCTTCGGCGCGCTGATATCGCTCCTCGGCGAGCTGCAGTTGCTCCGACAGCGAATGAAGCTCGTCTGTCAACTGCTCGCCGGATTCCCGCGCAGCCTCCTCCGCACGCTGCACTCTTGCCTCGATCTGGGCAATACTCGACGCAAGCTGCGTTTCGTATCGCTGTGCCAAGACGTCGATCGTCAGTCCGTATTCGGCCTCGAATGCGCTATCGAATGCGCCCTCGGTTGAGGCGGCCTCCTTCTGCGCAACGATTGCATAGTCGGGGCTCACGCCGCCGAGGACATTCATGAAATGAATCTGCGCCTGTGCGTCGGTCAACGTCGCTGATTCCTGCAGGCGCACGACCTTAACGCGGTCAAATCCCGCATGTTCCGCGACGAAGGAAAGCAACAGCGGTGGAATAGGCTTCTGGTGCGTCGGATCGATATAGAAGTTGCACGTCGCTACAGCGATGTTTTCCGGATTCGGCGTCTCAAGAATGAGCAAGCCACCGGGTTTCAACACGCGCAGAGCCTCGGTTACGAGCCGCTTCAATTGCTCGAAGCTCACGTGTTCGACGACGTGAAAGGCCGAAATCAGTGCATGGCTGTTCGAATCCAGCTTCGCGAGATACTCGATCGCATCGCCCTGGGATACCGAGAGGTTTCGCTCCCGGCACGCCTCGAGCATATCGGCGTCGAGGTCGACACCTGTCGCGGCAAAGCCAGCGTCACCCATTAGCTCCAGCCACTCGCCGCGGCCACAACCAACGTCAAATGTCTTTGCTCCCGGGTACAACGCCGCCAACGGCTGAACGAACGGCGAATACTTGCCCAGTCGACCCTTGATCAGATCTCGTGAGCCGCGGTGCCGATCTTCAAACGCACGATAAAAGCTATCCACTACGGCAAACTCCTCACCGTCGTCTGTAGCCAGGCTACTCCGACAAAATCTTCCACTTTCATATTGACGACGTTGAACATCAACACCCGATCACGCCATTCGTAGTTGTTGGCCAGATGGGCATCTCCGGTGTGCAGCGCCACCGCGACCGAATAGCTACCCACACCAATGTTGGCCGTAAATCCGAAATGCAATTCCACTGACTGGCCCTGGGCCAGATCGACCAGTACCTGCTTCAGGTGATAGGTATTCGTCCCGAACACCGTCTGCCCAAGCCGGTCCTTGATCATGTACCCGACCACCAGCTCGGGGATCGCATGCACACATTTGACCTTGATGCGCAACGTAACCGGCTGCCCGACGCCGATCACTTCGACCGGTTGACCTGACTCGTCCAGCAGCGTGACCTCGTCGACCACGGCCTCGCCCGTACCCGAAATCGTCTGCACCGCTCCACTGCCGGTGGTTTCCTGCTTGACGGAGTGATTCGCGCGATCAGCCAGCATCGCGTTGTAGTAGTCCATGACCTCTTCTGGCGGCCCTTCGATCTCCAGCTTCCCGGCATTCAGCAGAATCGCACGATCGCAAATAGCCTGGATCGCCGCCTTGTCATGCGCCACGATCAAGAGCGTCGTGCCTTGCTTGCGAAACTCGCGGATGCGGTCGAAGCTCTTGTGCTGAAAATACGCGTCGCCGACCGAAAGCGCTTCGTCGACGATCAGCACATCAGGGCGGCGAGCGGTCGCGACGCTGAATGCAAGACGCATCTGCATGCCGCTCGAATACACGCGCACGGGCTGATCAATGTATTCGCCGATTTCCGCGAACGCCTCGATCTCCGGCATCAGCGCGAGAAGTTCGTCAACGCTGAAACCGAGCAACTGCCCGGCCATCATGACGTTCTGGCGCCCGGTGAAATCTGGATGAAACCCCATCCCGAGTTCCAGCAACGCGGCAACACGCCCCGTCATGGTCACGCTGCCGACCGTCGGCTGCGTGGTCCCGACGATCATCTTCAACAACGTGCTCTTGCCGGCACCGTTGATACCGATGATGCCGAGCGCTTCGCCGGACTGGACCGAGAAGTTCACGTCCCGCAGCACCCAGTGCGGCGTGTGATGCAGCTTGTTGCGCGGATCGATCCATTCGATAAGGCGCGACCAGCGCGTCGGGTACTGCTTATATGCCTTGCCGAGATTGGTAACGGTAATGGTGCCCATCAGAGTTCATCCACCATTTCGCCCACATGTTTGCGGAACAAGCTGAAACCGGCGAGGCACAACAGAACACCCAGTAGCGCAACGAGCCACAACTGGGGCCATTCCGGCCAACGACCTTGAACCATCACGACCTGGAAAGCTTCGATCAACGGCGCCATCGGATTGAACTGCATTCCTGTCTGGACAGACTTGGGCAGAATGTTGATCGCATACACGATCGGCGTCAGCCAGAACCAGAAATTCAGTGCGATGCCGAAGAACTGCCCGACATCACGGAAAAATACGTTCAGCACACCTAGCGTAATGCCGAGGCCAATGGCAAACAGCGTCAGCAGAAGCAGCAGCGGAATGATGGCCAGGTACGTCAACCCGGGGAAATTACCGGTAATCAGCACGAAGACTGTGAACAGCCCGAAGACAATCGCGAAGTTGACCAGCGCATTGACCACCACGATCACCGGCAGACACAGCCGGGGAAAGCTCAACTTCTTCAGCAAGTTGGCGTTGTCAATGAACGCGGTCTGTGCGCGGCTCACAATCTCGACGAACATGCCCCACGGCAGCACACCGGCACACAGGTGAATGCTGTATGCAAACGTGCTATTCACGCCGGGCAACCGGGTATGCATCACCTGGGAGAAGATCACCGTATAAACGACGATCATCGCAAGCGGATTGAGCACGGTCCACGCCGCACCCAGCAGGGAATTGCGGTACTTGGACTGAAACTCCCGCTTGACGCTTCCCAGAATGAACCCGCGATAGGCCCAGAGGGCTCGTAGCATTCCCTGCATCAAGCCCGCCCGTAGACGTCTTGGAAGCGAACGATGTCATCTTCCCCAAGGTACTCGCCGCTCTGCACTTCGATCATCACGAGATCGAGCACGCCCGGGTTTTCAAGGCGATGCTTGTGGCCGGCAGGGATGTACGTGGACTCGTTGGTGCGAACGAAGATTTCCTTGTCGCCGTTGATGACCTTGGCCATCCCGCACACGACGATCCAGTGTTCGCTGCGGTGATGATGCATCTGCAGACTCAGGCTGGCGCCCGGCTTGACCTCGATACGCTTGATCTTGAAGCGGGGCCCCTCTTCCAGGACCGTGTAGGTACCCCACGGACGGCTAACGGTCCGATGCAGCTTGTAGGCGTCGTGATTCTGCTTCTTCAGGCACGCAACCACCTGCTTCACATCCTGCGCGCGATCGGGATGCGCAACCAGCAAGGCATCCGGCGTATCGATGATCATCAGGTCGGCCACACCCACCGCCGCCACCAGGCGGTCCGGGCTCTGCACGTAGGTATTGTGGCTATCGACAAAGATTGCATCGCCGACGGCACGGTTGCTGTCCTGGTCCGGTGCGACCAGATCGCGAATCGCACCCCACGAGCCGATGTCGCTCCAACCGAAGGTGGACGGCACCACGGCCACGTTCGACGAGCGCTCCATCACCGCGTAGTCGATCGAGATATCGGGCATCTTCTCGAACGTCTCGGCCGGAATCTCGAGCATTTGCCCCGACGACTTGTCGGCATGCAACGATGCCCAGCACGACTCGGTGGCTGCCGCGACATCGGGGGCATGGCGTTTCATCTCGTCGAGGATCACCCCGGCCTTGAAACAGAACATGCCCGAGTTCCAGAGGTAGTTGCCCGTTGCAACGTATTCGGCAGCCTTCACCGCGTCCGGCTTCTCGACGAAGCGCAGCGCCATACGGCCGTCGCCGATTTTCTCTCCCGCCTCGATGTAGCCGAAACCGGTGTCCGGGCTCGTCGGAACGATACCAAACGTCACCAGCTTGTCGCGCATCGCCAATTCGACCGCACTCGCAACGGCCGCGGCAAAACCCGCCTGGTCCTGAACGAGATGATCGGCGGCGAGTACCAGCATCAGCGCATCGCGCCCGTACTTTTCCACCACGTAGCGCGCAGCCATGGCCACGGCAGGCGCCGTGTTGCGGCCCATCGGCTCGAGCATGAACGCGCCGGACTGAGTTTCGCCGAGCTTCGCGCAAGCAAACTCGTCCTTGCTCATGAAGTAGTAGTCGCGGTTCGTGACCGTCAAGATCTCTCCGCGCTGCGAAGGCGCACCGATTCCGGCGACGGCCGCCGCCCGACAATATGTCTTGAAGAGCAGGCTCTCGCCATCCGCTAGTTTCATGAACGGCTTGGGGTGCCCTTCACGGGAGACCGGCCAAAGTCGCGTACCAGCACCACCGGACAAGATGACGGGGATTAACATCACATTCACTCCAGATTCAGTATCCGCTGGCGAAGGAAATCCTCCGCCACTTATATTGGTATTGATGAACCGCCAAAGTAGTGTCGGCTTAACAAGCCAAACCGGGCCGGGCAAGGATTATATCCGGCGAACTACTGCCGTCCGTAACACAAGGTAATGATCGCCCCCCAATGAAGCCCAATCGACAGGGACCTGTCACACCTGAAAGCAAAAACCTTACCTGACGGTTACTTCGACCTCGGCAAAGGCATTCGAATCTCCATCGTCGAACCAGGCGATGCCCTCCTGAACGAGGGTCAATCGCAGAACGTACGTCCCGGCGACGGATGGCGCGACGACGAGCGCCTGCATTTCCCTTTCCTCACCCGGCATCAACGACGCGTGCAGCGTTGTGCGCTCGCCGTCGAACACCACGGCCTGTGAACGCTTCGCCTCAAGCCAGTGATACGCGACATGCACCGGATTCGGCGCGCGACTGGCGATCTGGTAGCGAGACTGGTTGCGCAACCCGACCTGAACGAAGAACCGCTCATCCGCAGCCACGTGCGGCGGTGCAGAGAGCACACGCACCCCGAAGTGGGTTCGGGCCTGCTCGGCAATAGGCTCGTGCCAGGACTTCCTGACCAATGTTTCCGCCTGCCGATAGCGCTCCATCAATAGCGAACGCGTCATCTCGCCCATGCGATCTTCGAAGAGCTGACAAGCCCAAACGTACAATTCCTGATCGAGCGCGGTCAGTTCGCGAATCGCGTCGATTTCCGCCGCCGCCAACTCGCCATTTCCCGACCGATTCGACGAGGTGTTTAGTCTGGGCACCGAGAAGTTAGGAAAAAACTCGAGCTCGTGGGCAAGAAGACTCATGGAGTCGCGCATTCGCTCGGTGATGCCGAAGAACGCGAACGATTCAAGCCGCTTTTTTGCGAGATCCAGCAATTTCCGATCGTTTCCACGTGCGGCAAATTCCTTGACGGCCGCGCGTCCGTATCCAACCGGATCGCGCGACAGCTTTTGATAGTCAAGGTCCGCCGCCAAAAACAGCGTCTGCGTATTGACGATATCCCAGTTCGTTTCAGGATCCCGAACAAAGTCCAGCAGCGACCACCCTCCACTTTTCATTTGCTGATGCCGGTATGCGTTTTCATCGCGCATCGCATGCAGGTACCACGAAACGGTACGTTGCAGCGGGTCCCGGAGCATCGTGATGTAAGTCAGATTCCGCTCGAGGTAGGTGCCCAAACCATGCCAAAGATGACCACGGAACAACCTGTACCGCTCCATCGATTCCAATGGGAGGTCGAACAAGTCCGGAAGCAATTGCGCCGGACAGATCTCTTCCGGACCGTATTGATCATCCAGAAAAGAGATAAGCGAAGTTCCCCCCGTTTTCGGGATATGGAGGTAATAAACAGGATCGGTCATTCAGTTAATCATCTTGATGAAACTTCAAGGTTGAGAGCGCAACCTTCTCAAACTGCTGTCTGATCTACTCAGCCAAACACAGCCACAGCGCATCGTGCCAATCCGGCATCCGCAAGCCGAACACCTCAGCCAGCTTGTCCAGCGACATTCTCGAATTGGCCGGCCGCTTCGCAGGCGTCGGATAGTCGCTTGCGGGAATCGGCAAGACCGTCGGCGCATCCGCGCCCATCGCAGCGGCGAATATCGCTTCTGCAAAGCCGTGCCACGACGTCGCTCCGGCCGACGTCAGATGGTAGACGCCGGAACGACGCACCCACCAGTCGGTGTCATCTGCCGCTGCGCCTTGCGCGACGATGTGCGACGTCGCAGCCGCAATCGTCTTCGCCCAGGTCGGCGCGCCGATCTGGTCCGCAACGACTCGCAACTCTTTCCGCTCGCCGCCCAGCTTCAACATCGTCTGCAAGAAATTCTTACCGCGCCGGCCGTACACCCAACTCGTTCGCAGGATCAGGTGCGCGCATCCCGTCGCCGCAATCGCGCGTTCGCCTTCGAGCTTCGTTTCCCCATACACGTTCTGAGGATTCGTTGCGTCGGTTTCCACGTACGCGCTCGACTTCGCACCGTCATACACATAGTCGGTCGAATAGTGGATGAGCGCGCCACCGGCACGCGCAGCCTCTTCCGCGAATACGCGCGGCACGTCGACGTTCAAGCGTCGCGCAGCCTCGATATCGGTCTCGGCCTTGTCCACCGCCGTATACGCGGCCGGATTCACAACGAGCGACGGCTTCAGGTCGCGCACGAAGGCCCGCACGCGATCGAGATCGGAGAGATCGAGCGTCGACCTGTCGCACGGCACCACGCGGCCAAGCCCCTGCAGCGACCGTAGCAACTCGAATCCAACCTGGCCGTTCACGCCCGTCACGAGGATCGTCATTTCCCGACTCATACCCGCCTCAAGCGTAGAGTTCGGCTTCGGCCAGACGCACGCCGGCCGCGTCCTTCGCCGCCAGCAGCGGCTCGCCCTCTATCGGCCATGCGATGCCGATAACCGCATCGTTCCAGATGATGCTGCGCTCGTGCTCCGGGTACCAGTAGTCGGTCGTCTTGTACAGGAACTGCGCGGACTCCGACAACACGACAAAGCCATGCGCAAAACCCGGCGGCACCCACAACTGGCGATGATTGTCGACCGACAGATTCACGCCAACCCACGTGCCAAACCGCGGCGAGCTTTTGCGGACGTCGACCACGACGTCGAACACCTCACCTTCGACCACACGCACGAGCTTCCCCTGCGCATGCTCGATCTGATAGTGCAGCCCGCGCAGCACCCCTCGCGACGAACGCGAGTGGTTGTCCTGCACGAATTCGACGCCCGGCTCCACGTGCTCGGCGAACTCGCGCGCGTTGAAGCTCTCGTAGAAGAACCCGCGCGCGTCACCGAACACCTTGGGCTCAATGATCTTGACTTCGGGCAGTGCCGTCGCCGTTACCTGGATAGCCATGCAACCTGATGAGTGAGAATGTTCTGGAGATACTGCCCGTAGCTGTTCTTCGCCAGTGGCTTGGCAAGCTTCAACACCTGCTCCGCATCGATCCACTGCTTGCGATACGCGATCTCCTCGGGACACGCGACCACGAGACCCTGGCGCTTCTGCAGCGTCGCAATGAAGGTCGCCGCCTCGATCAGCGAATCGTGCGTACCGGTATCGAGCCAGGCGTACCCACGCCCCATGATCTCGACACTGAGCGCGCCGTCAGCAAGATAGCGCGAATTCACATCGGTAATTTCGAGCTCGCCGCGCGCCGAAGGCTTGATGTCGGAGGCGATATCGCACACGCGGTTGTCGTAGAAATACAGCCCCGTGACCGCATAGTTCGAACGCGGCTTCGCGGGCTTCTCTTCAATCGACACCGCACGGAACGACTGATCGAATTCGACGACGCCATAACGCTCGGGATCGTGCACGTGATAGGCGAACACCGTCGCACCGCTCTCTTGCGCATTAGCATGCTCGAGCTGCTTTGCGAGATCGTGTCCGTAGAAAATGTTGTCGCCAAGGATCAGCGCCGACGGATCGTTGCCGATGAAATCCTTGCCGATGATGAACGCCTGCGCGAGTCCGTCGGGCGACGGCTGCACCGCGTACTGGATATTCATCCCCCACTGGCTGCCGTCACCGAGCATCGCCTCGAAACGCGGCGTGTCCTGCGGCGTCGAGATGATCAAGACATCACGAATGCCCGCCATCATCATCGTCGACAGCGGGTAGTAGATCATCGGTTTGTCGTACACCGGCAGCAGCTGTTTCGACACGACGTGCGTGATCGGATACAGCCGCGTTCCGGAGCCGCCCGCGAGAATGATGCCTTTACGTGCCATCGCCTTGTTCCTCACCCGCGCTTCGCATAATTCGTCTCGACCCACTTGCGATAGTCGCCCGATACGACATCATCGACCCATGCCTGATTGTCGAGATACCAGCGCACTGTCTTCGCAAGGCCGGTTTCGAACGTCTCGGCAGGCTTCCAGCCGAGTTCGCGCTCGAGCTTGCGCGCATCGATCGCGTAACGGCGATCATGGCCCGGACGATCCGTCACATAGGTAATCTGCTCGCGGTACGAACCCGCCGCCTTCGGGCGCAGTTCATCGAGCAAGTCGCACAACGTGTGCACGACTTCGAGATTCTTCTTCTCGTTCCAGCCGCCGACGTTATAGGTCTCACCGACCTTGCCCCGCGCGAGTACTTCGCGGATCGCGCCGCAATGGTCGCTCACGTAGAGCCAGTCGCGCACGTTCTGGCCGTCGCCGTACACCGGGAGCGACTTGCCCGCGAGCGCGTTGGCAATCATCAGCGGAATCAGCTTCTCCGGAAACTGGTACGGGCCGTAATTGTTCGAACAATTCGTCGTCAGCGTGGGCAGGCCGTACGTGTGATGGTAGGCACGCACGAGATGGTCCGAACCCGCCTTGGTCGCCGAGTACGGGCTGTTGGGCGCGTACGGTGTCGTTTCGGAGAATTGCGGGTCGGTTGCCGAAAGCGAGCCGAACACTTCGTCCGTGGAGACGTGCAGGAAACGAAACGCGGCCTTTTCGGCGGCCGGCAGGTCGCTCCAGTACTGGCGAGCCGCTTCGAGCAACGTGAAGGTGCCGACGACATTGGTCTGTACAAAATCAGCCGGACCATGAATCGAGCGATCGACGTGGCTTTCGGCCGCGAAATGCAGCACCGCGCGCGGCTTGTGTTGGGCGAAGAGGGCGTCGAGCGCGGCGCGGTCGCAAATATCCGCGCGCGCGAATACGTGCTTCGCATCGTCCCGCAACGATTTCAGCGTCCCGAGATTGCCCGCGTACGTGAGCTTGTCGACATTCAATACGGCTTCGTCCGATTGACTCAGCCAGTCAAGCACAAAGTTGGCGCCGATAAAGCCGGCACCGCCCGTAACCAGAATCATGGAACTCCTTTTGTTGCGCGAGTGCGGAAGCAATTCTGGCGTCAATCTATGCACCAGATGACCTGAAAGCTAACTGTAGAAATAGCTCTCGTGCGGGAGAAGCGCCCGATCCAGCTGATTCAGCCTTACCTACCCCCGCAGATTCTGGTTCTAATTTTATCGATAGAGAATTATAAGGATACCCTGCACGAACGCCACCCCCCTAACATCTTGAAACAGCTTGACAAATTCGTTTGGCATTTTTCGTGCCATGCCGGGGTCGAATCGTTCATCCGCCATGCATTAGCCGGTTTCCGCGGCGTCACGCGACGGCACTCATCTTGTGATACCGTCATTGCCTCGCGCCACGCCGTACACCGCCAGCCATCCACCGAATGAAAGAGCAAGCGCCGCATCCAGCCCCTCTCGCTTTCGGCGACCTTCAGGGTTGCCTCTCACCATTTCGCGAACTGCTCGCCAAAGCCGCGCCCTCCCCGGACACGCCGCTCTGGTTCGCGGGCGACCTGATCAATCGCGGTCCCGCGTCGCTCGAAACCTTGCGTGAGGTGATCGAACTCGGCGATCGCGGCGTGGCGGTGCTGGGCAATCACGATCTGCATCTCCTGTCGGTTTCGGCAGGCATTCGCAAGGCGAAGAAAGACGACACCATCGACGACATCCTGAGCGCGCCCGACGCCGAAGATCTGCTGCACTGGGTGCGCCATCGCCCGATTGCGCACTACGAGAACGGCATGCTGATGGTGCATGCAGGCGTTTTGCCTCAGTGGGACGTCGATCTCACGATGGAACTCGCGCACGAACTCGAAAAAGCGTTGCGCCGCGACAACTGGCGGGAAACACTTGCCGGCCTCTATGGCAACCAGCCGAACCGCTGGTCCAAAGACCTCAAGGGTATCGAGCGCCTGCGCGTGACCTGCAGCGCGCTCACACGCGTGCGTTTTTGCGACAGTGACGGCGTGATGGACTTCTCAACCAGCGGCGGCCTCGACTCCGCGCCGCCAGGCTTCATGCCGTGGTTCGACGTACCGGGGCGCAAGACCGAAGACATCACCGTCGTGTTCGGCCATTGGGCGGCGCTTGGCCTCACCCTGCGCAAGAACCTGGTCGGGCTCGACTCTGGCTGCGTCTGGGGCGAGGAGCTCTCGGCGATCCATCTCGTCGGCGATCCGGGCAAACGCATCCTCACGCAGGTACCCTGCGAGAGTTGCCGCGCTATTACGAACGACTAACGCACCCATGAGCGCGCAGGCGCACGCCTTCTGGCGTCAAGTCGCCTGCGCGACGCCATGCGGTAGCGCCGCCGCCTCACCTCGCATCGTCTCCAGCGCCTGCCCCACCGCCTCCTGAGCCCGCGCCGCCAGCTTGCGCCGGTCGTCACCCGCTTCAATCGCCTCACAAACATAAACGTGAGCGGTCAGCGGCCCGGATTTGAGCATCGCGTCGAGCGAATCCTTCAGCGATAGATCGTCGATATAAGCCGGCGCCACCGACTGCCGCCCCTGCGCATCCTCATACAAAATGCACAGCGGCTGCACGGGCCTCCCAGCCGATACCGCCGCCTGGAACATGTTCGAGTGAAACGGCTTGAGCGCGACGCCGTCCGAGGTCGTGCCTTCTGGAAACACGCACATCAGCTCGCCGCGCTCGAGCCGCGCCGCCAGCTCATGCATGATGCGTTTCGCATCGCTGCGCTTCTCGCGCTCGACGAACACCGTGTCGAGATTCTGCGCGAACCAGCCAATGAGGGGCCAGTTGCGGATCTCGGCCTTCGAGACGAACGGCGTGGGCCGCCACGCGTTGATCACGTAGATGTCGATCCACGAGATATGGTTGCTTACGACGAGCGCGCCCGCGTCGAGCCGAGCCGCGTCGTTGTGCACGACGAGCTTCAGGCCGCACAACTCGAGCATTTTGAGGGACCATGCACGGTTCATGGCGTGGCGCTGATCGGCGCTCGCACGCGGAAAGTGCAGTGCCACGGTGCAGGCGCCGCGCAGCAGATGCGCGAGCAGGCGGGTCTTGCGGATGAAGAGGCTCATGGTCTACGAATGACGGAATCGCATGATGCTAGCAGACGCACATGACACAAATCTGTCATGCACGCTCGATGACGCGCTCGAAACCCACGCGCCCTGCCACGAGCGTTGCACGCACCACGGCGGGCAGTTCGTAGCCGAGGAACGGCGTGTTGTGTCCCTGACTTTTCAGCGCACGTGGCTCGACGCGCCAGTGCGCCTGGGGATCGAACACGCAGAAGTCCGCGCTCGCGCCCACGGCGAGCCGTCCGGCGTCGCGCTGCATGACCGCAGCCGGCGCCGACGTCACATGGGCGAGCGCCTTCGCGAGCGGCACGCGCGCCTCCTGTGCCCATTTCACGGTCAACGAGAGGAATAGCTCCAGCCCCGTCGCGCCCGGCGTCGCTTCGGCAAACGGCAGCAGCTTCTCGTCGTCGTCCACGGGCGTGTGCTGCGAGCAGATCGCGTCGATCGTGCCGTCGGCAAGGCCCGCGCGAATCGCCTCGCGATCGCGCTGCTGACGCAGCGGCGGGTCGAGCCGGAACTGCGCGTCGAAATAGCCGATGTCCATGTCGATCAGATGCAGATGGTTGGCCGTTACGTCGCAGGTCACGGGCAGGCCCTCGGCCTTCGCCGCGCGCACGAGCGCCACGCCCGCCGCCGACGAAAGATGCTGCACGTGCACGCGCGCGCCCGTCACGCGCATCAGTTCAAAGAGCGTATGCAGCGCGATCGTCTCCGCGCTCACCGGCACGCCGGAGAGGCCGAGCCGCGAAGCCAGCGCGCCGCTCGCGGCCACGCCGCCCTTCGAGAGATACGCATCCTGCGGCCGCAGCCACACGGCATAGCCATAGGTGCTCGCATACTGCAGCGCGCGCAGCAAGACCTGGGTATCGGCGATCGGCGCGTCGGCCTGCGTGAAGCCGATGCAGCCCGCCTCGGTCAGCGACACCATCTCGGTGATCACCTGCCCTTTCAGCCCCACGGTCAGTGCACCCAGCGGATGCACCTGCGCACGCGCGAGCTTGCCCGCACGATGCTTGAGCATCTCGACGAGGCCCGCCTCGTCGAGCACGGGGTCGGTGTCGGGCGGGCACACGAGGCTCGTCACGCCTCCCGCGAGCGCCGCGTTCATCTCCGAATCGAGCGTGGCCTTGTGCTCGTAGCCCGGCTCGCGCAGACGCGCGCTCAGGTCGACGAGACCGGGCGCGACCACGAGGCCGCGCGCATCGAGCGTGCGGTCCGCCTGGAAGCCCGCGGGCGCCGCGCCGAGCGCCGCGATCTTGCCCGCTTCGATATACACGTCCTGCCGCTGTTCGGTCCCGGCCGCCGGATCGATCAGCGTGCCGCCTTGAATATGGATCTTCATCTGCTGCCCTTGTCGTTCTTGCCGCGTGAGCGCTTCAATCGTTGTTACCGGCGACGATGCCCATCACCGCCATGCGCACCGCAATGCCGAAGCTCACCTGGTCGAGGATCACCGACTGCGGGCCGTCGGCGGCCTGCGAGTCGATCTCGACGCCGCGATTCATCGGCCCCGGATGCATGACGATCGCGTCGGGCGCGGCGAGCGCGAGGCGCTCGGGCGTCAAGCCCCAGCTCTTGAAGTACTCCTGCGCTGAGGGCAGCAGCGCGCCGCTCATGCGCTCGTTCTGCAGACGCAGCATGATGATGACGTCGACATCCTTGAGGCCTTCGTCGAGGTTATGAAACACCCGCACGCCCATCTGCTCGAGGCCGCCCGGCAATAGCGTGCGTGGGCCGATCGCGCGCACTTCGGGCACACCGAGCGTGGTTAGCGCGTGGATGTCCGAGCGCGCCACACGCGAGTGCAGGATGTCGCCCACGATCGCCACGCGCAGGTTCGTGAAGTCGCGCTTGTAGTGGCGGATCGTGTACATGTCGAGCAGGCCTTGCGTCGGGTGCGCGTGGCGGCCGTCGCCGGCGTTGATCACGTGCACGTGCGGCGCGCAGTGCTCGGCGATCAGGTACGGCGCGCCGCTCGACGCGTGGCGCACGACGAACATGTCGGCGTGCATCGCCGAAAGATTGCCGATGGTGTCGAGCAGCGACTCGCCCTTGCTCGTCGATGAAGCGTTGATGTTCAGGTTGAGCACATCGGCCGAAAGACGCGTGGCCGCGATCTCGAACGTGGTGCGCGTGCGCGTGGAATTCTCGAAGAACAGGTTGAACACCGACTTGCCGCGCAGCAGCGGCACCTTCTTCACGTCGCGATCGGTCACGCTCACGAACTGCGTGGCGGTATCGAGCACATGCGTGAGGATCGCGCGCGACAGGCCCTCGATCGACAGCAGGTGTTTAAGCTCGCCATTCTTCGTGAGCTGTGGATTGCCCTTGAGGAAGCCGTAGCGAAAACGCGTGTCGTCCGCTGGGGACGCGGCGGGCGTGGGCTGGGTGTTCATCGCGTAAATCCTGGGTGTGATGGGCGGCGTGTCGCCGGCGTGCATGCGTGTGCATCTGCCGTCGCTGCCGCCGAATGTGTTCGATGCGCGCGTCAGCTACCGCTGCTCTGCTCGACTTCAAAGGCGAAGCGGCCGTCGGGGTTGTGTGCAAGTACGAGCGTTTCATGTGCACCGACGCTCACTGCGCCGCCAGTGAAACGCGCAGACACCGGCAGCTCTCGCCCGCCGCGCTCGGCGAGCACCGCGAGTTCGACGGAGGCCGGCCGCCCGTAGTCATAGAGTTCGTTGAGCGCGGCGCGCACCGTGCGGCCCGTGTACAGCACGTCGTCGACGAGCAGAATGTGGCGGCCTTCCACGGCGAACGGCAACGCCGTTGGGCTCGCCTTGCTGTGCAGGCCCTTTTTCGCGTAATCGTCGCGGTGCAGCGCGACGTTGAGCACGCCCCATTCGTGCGTCCCAACGTCCTGCGCGAGCCGCTCGGCGATCCACGCGCCGCCGCTATGGATGCCGACGATCGCCACGCCGCCGGGCGCGCCGAACGCATCGGCGTGATACGCCGCGCGGATCTCGTCGAGAAGGGCGAGGTACAGCGCTTCAGCGTCGGGAATGATCATCGGGCAACTCGCGGGCAGGTCAGAGCGGGAGTTCGTCGAGGTACTGCTGGAGAATCACGGAGGCCGCTTCGGCGTCGACGTGTTCGACGCGTTCGCCGCGCTCGCGCAGCCGCGCTTCGGCGTCGACAGACGAATAGCGCTCGTCCACCCACACCACCCGAAGGCCGAAGCGGCCGTTGAGCTGGTTGCCAAAGCGCTTCGCGTGCTGCGTCATGATGTGCGGCGTGCCGTCCGGATGGCACGGCAAGCCAACTACGAGCAGGTCGGGCTGCCACTCGCGCAGCAATTCGCCTATCGCTGCGAAACGATAGTCGCGACTCTTGTTGGGAATGACGGTGAGCGCCCGGGCGCTGCGCGTGAGCGCATTGCCGAGCGCCACGCCGATGCGCTTTTCGCCGTAATCGAACGCAAGCAAGGTGGCCTCGCCGGCCCCTCGCCCAGCGGCCACGCTCATGCGTGGCCCGCCTCGCCCGACAGCATCGTCGAGGAAATGCCGAGCAGCGCGAGCGCCGCCTCGAAACGCTCTTCGGCGGGCACGTCGAACACGATCTTCGGATCGGCCTCGACCGTGAGCCAGCCGTTCTTCGAGATTTCGTCCTCGAGCTGACCCGCGCCCCAGCCGGCATGGCCGAGCGTGAGCAGGAAGCGTTCGGGGCCGCTGCCGTTGGCGACGGCTTCGAGCACGTCCTTCGACGTGGTCATCTCGAGCCCGCCCGGCACCGACATCGAAGACGTATAGCTCGTGCCCTCTGCGGGCGCGTGCAGCACGAAGCCCCGCTCGGTCTGCACCGGGCCGCCGAAATAGACGGGCACGTGCAGGAGCGGCTCGATTTCGAGCTTCAGGTCGATGCGGGAAAAGAGTGCCTCGAGATCGATGTCGGTGGGCCGATTGATGACGAGACCGAGCGCGCCGCGCTCCGAATGATCGCAAAGGTAGACCACCGTTCCTGAAAACGTGGGGTCCGCCATGTTCGGCATGGCGATCAGGAACTGGTTGGTCAGATTGATGCGATCGGTACTCTTGGACATGGTTTGAATTCTAGCAAAGACGATGCGCAATGGCGGCGCGCTGCCCGGCCGGAAGTCGGGCGCCCGATGGCCGCCTCGCACTTTGCCAGCCGCTACGCGTTGCGCATTGCAGGGAATGGCTCACTCTAACACGCGCGCGCTGCGCCCTTGCAAGGCAATGGGCCAACGGCGCAAGGCCGGTGCCCGGCGCCTGGGCGGCCAGACGCGCGCCGCCGATCCGCCCGCCCGGTGCATTCAGTGCGCAATGGATTGCACTGCGGGCTGCGCTGCGGTTGGCGCCACGCCGCCAACGATCGCCGCCCCAAGCGCACGCACCGCGGGCGTGGCGTCGGGCTGCGCGATGCCCGCCGCGACCTTGTGCAGCATGCCGCGCAGCGCCTCACTGGCATGCTCGATCGCCTCGGCGCCGGGCGCCTGAACCGACGGCGCGCCGTGCGCCTCGAGCGCCGCGAGCGTTGCCGCGTGTGCGGTGCGCCGCCAGGCGAGGCCGAGGGCATCCGCGAACTGGCCGACGTGACCGAGCCCGAGCGCCCAGGCCGCCGCACCGATGCGGTACGCCGCCTCGGCCGCGACCAGCGCGTCGGCAGGCTCCGGGCCCGCGCCCGCGCCGCGCAACGTCAGCGTGCGTGAGTGCGTGCCGAGCGCGATCATCGCTGCATCGGCAGTCTGCAGAAAATCTTCATACGCGTTGCCGTTCACGACCAGCGCGCCCAGCTCGCGCGTGGGCGCCACGCGTGCCGCGAGCGCGCCGGCCTGCGCGCTGCCGGCTTCCCACAGCGCTTCCGAGGCTTGCGTGCCGGCGATATGCCATTCGACGGTCAAGCCGTAGTCGTGCAGCAAATCGACGTCGGCGGTGTCTTCCGCGGCGGCCCCGAAGAGCGCGTAGTCGCGCCATAGCAACGCCAGCGTCGAGCGCACGAGCGTTTGCGGCGCGAAGCGCAGGCCGCGCGCGTGCTCGCCGATCAGCAGATTGCAGCGCGCGTAAAGCCGCCGCACGCCCTCGTCGCCCCATGACGCCACGCCGCGCCGCAGCGCGCGGCCGCACGCGGCGGCAAGCCGCCAGAAGTCGTAGGGATCGGGACTCGATAGCTCGGCCATGCAGGCGTCCATCTCGTCGAATGCCGCGAGCGCGAGCGCGTCGGCCGCGCGGCTGCCGTTGCCGAACTGCGATTTGAGCGCATGCAGCAGCGCCTGCTCGAAGCGCGCGCGCACCTGGCCAAAGCGTTGCGCCGGCTGCGGATGCAGCGAAGCGGGCGCGAGCGGCCTGCCCTGCAGCGCCACGTCCTCGTAGGCGAGCGCGATGCCCGGCACGTGCTCCGCCAGTGCGGCCAAGAGCGCGTGCTGCCGCGCGAAAAGCGCAGGCGAACACGCCAGCTCGCGCAGATTACGGCGTTCGAGCGCGGCGACGAGATCTTCGAGCGCCTCGCTGAACAACGCGCGGATTTCAGCGCCCTGCACTTCCTCGGGTACATGAAGCGGCCGCGCGGGCAAGCCCGGCGGCGGTGCGACGGGCACCGGCGCAGCGAGCGCGAGCGGGGAAGCGAGGAGCAGCGTGTCGGCAAAGCGCGCGGCGGCAAGCCAGCCGGCGTCGTGCAGCGTGCGGGCAGCCTGGCGCAGCGGCCGGGCCACGTCACGCTGCTCTTCGAACGCGGCAAGCGCCTGAGCGAGCGCGCCATGCGCGAACGGCACCGTGCCGCCGCGCGGATTCGGCAACGCTTCGAACCGCACATCAGAGCTTGAAGGATGACTCATAGGGCAGCGCCGAAAACGTTAGCGGGCCGACCAGGCGGGCAATCTCGACAATGGCGTCGACGAGAGCATCGACAACCGCGACGGCAAGCGCAAATACGGTGCCCGCTGTTGCGACACCGCACTCCGCACCCGCCACACTTCTGGAATCTGCAGCCAGACTGCGCGCCGGCTATCGCCAGCTATCCGGGCAACGCGCTCAGATCTGGACCATCTCGAAGTCTTCCTTGCGCGCACCGCACTCAGGACAGGTCCAGTTGATCGGGACATCCTCCCAGCGCGTGCCGGGGGCAATGCCTTCGTCTGGCAAACCGGCTTCTTCGTCGTAAATCCAGCCGCAGATCAGGCACATCCAGCTTCTATATTCCATTCTTATGCCGCGTCGAAAAGTCCGAAACCAGTCGGAAAAAAAATCGGGGAAACGAGAGCCATGATGGTACCTTGTTGCCGTTTCCATGCCTAGCAAGAGGAAATCTGGCCTGCACGGGATCAAACGGAATGCGTTGCCGCGAGAGGCTCATTCAGCGCGGAAAAATCCTCGCGCGCGCCGGGGTCATCCGTCCCCCGGATTCGTCGATAAGCCGCATAATTGAAGCATTCTCTTATGACGGCGCGGTACGCCGCGCCCGAAGTCCAATCCATCTCGCCACGTTCATGCCCAGCGACACCCCTCCCATCGTCCTCACCTTCGGCCTTTCCGACCCGACCGGCGGCGGCGGCCTCCAGGCCGACCTGCTCACGCTCGCCAGCATGGGCTGCCACGGCGTCACCGCGCTGACCGGCTACACGGTGCGCGACTCCGCGGGCTGCGACGAAGTGACCGGCCTCGATCCGGAAACCGTCGCCACCCAGGCTCGCATGCTGCTTGAAGACATGCCCATCGCGGCGTTCAAGGTTGGCGCGGGTGCGCGGGCCGAGGTCGTGAGCGCGATCGCCGAGGTGGTCGCCGACTATGACGACTTGCCGCTCATCCTCGCCCCCGACTTCACGCTCGACGACGAGCACGTGCTCGCCGCCGACGAACTGCGCGAAGCCATGGCCGACCTGCTCGTGCCGCAAACCACGCTGCTCGTGGCAGACTCCGCCACGCTGATCGCGCTCGCACAGCCGGACGGCGACGCGGAAGCGCCCAGCGTCGACGCCGCCATCGCGCACCTGCTCGCCACCGGTTGCGAGTACATCCTGGCGATGGAAACGGGCACGCATCGCGTGGTCAACACGCTGTATTGCGAAGACGGCCAGTTGCGCCAGGATCTGTGGGACCGCTCCACCCAGCCGATGATGGGCGTGACCGACACGCTCGGCGCCGCCATCGCCGCGCTGCTTGCCAATGGGCAGGAGCCGCCCGAGGCCGTGCGTGAGGCGCAGGAGTATGTGTATCAGGCCGTGCAGAACGCGTTCAGGCCGGGCATGGGCGCATGGCTGCCCGACCGGTTCTTCTGGGCGCGCAGCAACGACACGGACGCGGACGAAGGCTCGCCGGGCGAAGCGAAGCAATAAGACTGCGGCTTGGCCTTCCACCCGGAGGCCAGCCGCGCAGACCGCACAGACGAAAAAAAGCCCGCATCGCTGCGGGCTCTTCTTTTCGGGCTAGGGGCACACGCCTCACGGCGCGTCCCCTGCACTTCTGAACTTCGATGTAATTTCGGCAAAAGCCTGAATTACATGTCCATGCCCATGCCGCCCATGCCGCCGGGCATGCCGCCGGGCATCGGAGCATCTTCCTTCGGCACTTCAGCAACGGCTGCGTCCGTCGTCAGGAGCAGGCCAGCAACCGAAGCTGCGTTTTGCAGCGCGGTGCGCGTGACCTTCGTCGGGTCGACCACGCCAGCTTCGACCATGTCGACGTACTCGCCGGTCGCTGCGTTGTAGCCGTAGTTGCCTTGACCAGCAGCAACTGCTGCCACGACGACCGAAGCTTCTTCGCCGCCGTTCGTGACGATCTGGCGCAGCGGCTCTTCCATGGCGCGCAGGACGATCTTGATACCGGCGTCCTGGTCTGCGTTGGCGCCCTTCACGTTGGCGATTGCCGTGCGTGCACGGATCAGCGCAACGCCGCCGCCCGGGACGATGCCTTCTTCAACGGCAGCGCGGGTTGCGTGCAGCGCGTCTTCCACGCGCGCCTTCTTTTCCTTCATTTCGACTTCGGTCGCAGCGCCGACCTTGATCACTGCCACACCGCCTGCCAGCTTGGCAACGCGCTCTTGCAGCTTCTCACGGTCGTAGTCCGACGTCGCTTCTTCGATCTGCGTGCGGATTTGCTTGACACGCGCTTCGATGTTCACGGCTTCGCCAGCGCCGTCGATGATCGTCGTGTTTTCCTTGCCCACTTCGATGCGCTTGGCTTGACCCAGTTCGGCCAGCGTTGCCTTTTCGAGCGTGAGGCCGGTTTCTTCAGCGATGACTTGACCGCCGGTCAGGATCGCGATGTCTTCCAGCATGGCCTTGCGACGGTCGCCGAAGCCCGGAGCCTTGACGGCGACGGTCTTCAGGATGCCGCGGATGTTGTTGACGACCAGCGTTGCCAGAGCTTCGCCTTCGACGTCTTCAGCGATGATCAGCAGCGGACGGCCAGCCTTCGCGACTTGTTCCAGAACCGGCAGCAGATCGCGGATGTTCGAGATCTTCTTGTCGAACAGCAGGACGAACGGGCTTTCCAGCACGGCGACTTGCTTGTCCGGGTTGTTGATGAAGTACGGCGAGAGGTAGCCGCGGTCGAACTGCATACCTTCGACGACTTCCAGCTCGTCTTGCAGCGACTTGCCGTCTTCGACGGTGATCACGCCTTCCTTGCCAACCTTGTCCATCGCTTCAGCGATACGGTCGCCGATCGACGTGTCGCTGTTTGCCGAGATCGAGCCGACTTGCGCGATTTCCTTGTTGGTCGTGCAGGGCTTGCTGACCTTGCGCAGCTCTTCGATTGCTGCTGCGACGGCCTTGTCGATGCCGCGCTTCAGGTCCATCGGGTTCATGCCCGATGCGACGTACTTCATGCCTTCGCGGACGATCGACTGGGCCAGAACCGTAGCCGTCGTCGTGCCGTCACCGGCGTTGTCGCTAGTCTTGGAAGCGACTTCCTTGACCATTTGCGCGCCCATGTTCTGGAGCTTGTCCTTGAGCTCGATTTCCTTTGCGACCGAGACACCGTCCTTGGTGACCGTCGGGCCGCCGAACGAGCGCTCGAGGACCACATTGCGGCCCTTCGGACCCAGCGTGACCTTCACTGCGTTGGCGAGAATGTTCACGCCTTCAACCATCTTGGAACGGGCGGAATCGCCGAACACGACGTCTTTAGCTGCCATCTTCTAACTCCTTGAATTCTTGAATAGTGAGCGGTGGAATGAACTTACTTGTTCACCACGGCCATGATGTCTTCTTCGCGCATCACGAGCAGTTCGTTGCCATCGACCTTGACGGTCTGGCCAGCGTACTTGCCGAACAGAACGCGATCGCCGACCTTCACGTCGAGCGCGATCAGGGCGCCCTTGTCGTCGCGCTTGCCCGGGCCGATGGCCAGGACTTCGCCTTGATCCGGCTTTTCTGCCGCTGCGTCCGGGATCACGATGCCCGAAGCGGTCTTGGTTTCTTGATCCAGGCGCTTGACGATCACGCGATCATGCAAAGGACGAAGGTTCATGGATAGATCCTCTCTTGATTAGGACTTGAAGCGACTCAAGAAAACCTGGCTGCCGGTAACCGCCAGCCAGAGATGTTGTTAGCACCAGAGTTGTTAGCACTCTCATGCGGTGAGTGCTAATTATATGGACGGGGAGTGACAAATTCAAGAAGGGGCGGAATGGGGAATTTCCGTTGAGATTGGTTCGACCCCGGAGGCACTTTTGCTAGTTCCGGTTAGAACTATCGGATGTCGGGCCTGAGTGCCACATCGAATTATTCTTCAATTAAAACAATAAGATAGATCGCCGCGACATCCGAACCGACAAGAAACCGCATGACTCTGGAAGCAACGGCATCCAGCAAGTGGGCCCCGGCTTGCCGGGTCATCCGGGACGCCTCTCGGGGAAATCCCCGATCCCGCCATGATCCGGCGCGATTTATATGCACAACCGGTTTGTTGGCGCCCACTGCTCGCGGGCAGCGCATATGTGCGGTAGGCAACACCGGCAATTAACGGATGAACGGAAAATCACTCATATGATCTTTCGAGCGGCTGCGCCCGGTCAGGCGCCGCCGCTCTCCTGCGCATGCAGATCGTGGGTTCCGCGAGGCTTCGCCGATCGCTTCAACGACGATCCTGAACATGCCGAAATGGCGTCGCCATGACGGTGGAACGACAGCATGTCAGCTCAGATGACTCGTAACCAGAGTTTCCCCACACCGTGCAAGTTCTGTGGCGGGGCGCTCTATCAGTACGCCGATTCCTGCCCTTACTGCGGCACGGATCGTCCGCTGGATACCGTTGCGCACGCGCGCTCCAAAGCCACGTTGAGAGTCCTCGATTCCGCGGCAGCGTCTATGCCTGCCGTCGCAAAGGTCGCGTTTGCCGGCGCAGCCGCATCCAGTCGCCCCACGGTGCAGGCCGACTATCTGCACCACTATCAACTCGAGCAACACCGCCCGTTCTGGCACACCGGTAAAGGGCGCTTCGCGAAGGGCGTATTGCTCGCCTGGCTCATCGTCGCAATCGCCTACGCTGGGTTTCTGCTGTACGGCGAAAGACCCGGGCGGCAAAGAGAAGTACGCGCCTCGCGTGCGAGCCTCGCGGAGAACAGCTCGCCAAACGCGAATGCCGCACTCGCGCGTGACGCGAACAATCAGGAAGCGCGCGAGGTACCGCGCAACAGCCCACCGGCGGAGCAACGCCGCGACAACGCGCTGCAAAGCGCGGACCGATGTGCCACGCAACGCGCCTGGGATTGCGTGCGAGAGCAGGCATCGGAGGCGCTCGCGATTGATCCGGGCAGCCTGCACGCGCGATCGTTGATGGAGCGCGCCATCCTGGCGACGGGTTGGTCGCCGCTCCGTGCGCCGAACGGCGCAGCGCAAGTGGATGCGGCGGTGCCACTGCCGCGCGATGCGCGCACCGTACCGTTGCCGTTGTCGCAAGATTGGGGCGCGGCCACGCCGTCGGCATCGCAAGACCCGCCCGCATCCGCGCCACCTCCCCCGCTGCCGGGTGCGACCAACACTCCAGCAAACGCGAATCCGACGGACCTCGGCGATGCGAATGCGAACGCCGCGGCGACCGCTGCGAACGAATCCGCCAGCACGGGCGCTCCGGGTCCGGCCAGCAACGATAAAGGCGCCGATGCACAGGAGCGCGCGATTCTCGAACTCGGTTGGAAGCACGCCGCCCCCTCCGAAGCCACACATTGAAAACGATTCCCTGAAATGGGGAAATCCGCCGTTCATCACTTCCAACGTGGGTGAAAAACTATGCTGAAAATGACCCTAGCGGCACTGGCGGGACTGCTCACCCTGCTTTGTGCGCCGGTCGCCGTCTCCGCCGCGGCAGACGCGAACTACAAAATCGTGACCGGCCAGGAGCGCGGCACGTACATTCAGATCGGCCAGGACCTGGCGAAATGGGTCGCGCAGCCGGCGGGCATTGGCCTCGAAGTGATCCCATCGAAAGGCTCGGCCGAAAACGTGCAGCGCATGCGTTTCGAGCCCGGCGTGAAGCTCGCGCTCGTGCAGTCCGACGTCTACCAGGCCTACGTCGACATGGCCAATTCCGGCAACGAAGAGGCCGGCACGCTGATACGGCCACTGCGGCTCATCATGCCGCTCTATGACGAAGAGATTTACTTCGTCGTGCGTAACGATTCGCCGATGAAAGCAATCAACGAGATCAAGGACAAGGTAATGAGCGTCGGCCTGATCGGCAGCGGCACCGCGCAGTCGGCGACGACGCTGTACCGACTCATGTTCGGCCAGCCGATTCCGGAGCAGAACGCGCAGCACCTGAGCAACGAAGACGCGCTGGCCGCGCTCATCGTCAAGAAGATCGATGTGGCCATCATCGTCGCCGGGCAGCCCGCGAAGCTTTTCACCGACATGAACCCCGAGCTGCTGCAGCAGATCCGCTTCCTGCGCGTCGATGCGAACGCGCCGGAGACGGCGCGCGCAAAGCAAACCTATTATCCCGCGACGATCCACGTGTCGAGCTACCCGAACTGGCTCAAGGAAGACGTGCCGACGTGGACGGTCAAGGCCTTTCTCGTCACCTATGACTACAACCTGCGCGATACGGTCGGCAACCTGAAGCGTTTTGCCGATTCGCTCTGCGCGAACTTCGACAACCTGCAGGAGCACGGCCATCCGAAGTGGAAGCAGGTCAAGCTCGAGCTACCGGGCCTCGGCAAAGGCTGGCAATACTATCCGCCCGTCGAACGGCGCCTCAAGGCGTGTTTCGCGCATCGCGCCGCGATGCAGGCGGCCGCGCCACCGCGCGCTGCTGCAGCGGAACAAGTCAATGCACGCCCGTGCTCGGACCAGGAGCGCCTCCTTCTGCTCTGCAAGTGATTCGACACGGAATGAACGTCCAGTAACAATTGGCGAATCGCGCGAAGAGCATATCGGGGTATGCATGCCAGCAAATCCGCGATGTTGGCCTCGGCCATACATGATCGCAATCGTCTGTACTCCGACAAATGGCAGGCTTGTTCCGCCATGTAAAGCAGCGCGGTTCGCGGATGCGATAGAAATACAGGGCTCGGACCACGACATCGTCGGGCAGTTCGTTCGCCCCGGATGCGGCGACGCTACGCGTCGCTTCCTGAGAGACGTATCGGATCGAATGCAAAGCCTGTGATCCAGAACGCTGCCGGGAAGGCAGAGTTCGTGCGCCAGAAGGCGGACTTTGTGTTCCGGCGAACGGTAATCCCGGCGCAGCCTCCCTAATATGCGCCTACTGTCAATCTTTTAACCGGCGACCGCACGTCATGAGCGTCTCGAAGCTCAGTTCCTGGGGCCACTACCCGTACGCACCGCAAACCGGCCGCGAGCCCGGTTGGCGAGAGAACGCACAGACTGCGCTCCGCGACGCCGCCAAGCGCTTCGGCACGACGTTGCCCTTCGGCAATGGTCGCAGCTATGGCGACAGCTGTCTTGCCGCCACTGACCACGTCCTAATGCTTCGCGGTCTCGACCGCTTCATTGCCGCGGATTGGAAAACCGGCGTCATTCGTGCTGAAGCGGGCGTCACGCTCGGCGACGTGCTTACGCTTGCGGTCCCCCGCGGCTGGATGTTGCCTGTCACGCCCGGTACGCAATTCGTAACGCTCGGCGGCGCGCTCGCCAACGACGTGCATGGTAAAAACCACCACGTGCGCGGCACCTTCGGGCGACACGTGCGTCGCTTTTCGCTGCTGCGCTCCGATTGCGAGCCGCTTGAATGCGCGCCCGAAGAAAACCCGGAGTTCTATCGCGCAACGATCGGCGGCCTTGGCCTGACAGGGATCGTCGAATGGGTCGAACTGCAACTGATGCCCGTCGAGTCGAGCCGCCTGGCCACCCACACGCGCCCCTTCGGCAATCTCGATGAGTTTCTCGCGCTGTCGAACGAGTACGACGCGAAGCACGAGTACGGCGTGGCGTGGATCGACTGTTTAGGGCGCGGCGCCTCGCTTGGGCGCGGCATCTATGCCAGCGCCGACCACGCAACCGACCAATGCTTCGACATGCCGCGCCGCCCCGTGCGGAGCGTGCCGTTCGCCCCGCCGTGGTCTCCCGTGAACCGTTACACGCTGAAGCTATTCAACGAGTTCTACTACCACCGGGCGGCGAGCAAGGCAGGGCCCGACGTGGTCAACTGCGCGAGTTATTTCTATCCGCTCGACAGCATCGGCGAATGGAACCGCCTGTATGGGCGACGCGGCTTTCAGCAGTATCAGTTCGTCGTGCCTGATGACACGGCACGCGACGCTTTGCACGCGTTCCTCGACGCGATCGCCTCGAACCACGCAGGTTCCTTCCTCGCGGTGCTCAAGCGCTGTGGTCCGCTCGTCTCTCCAGGGCTGCTTTCGTTCCCAATGCAGGGAATTTCGCTCGCCCTCGACTTTCCCCAGCACGACACGCGCAACGCAACGCTTTTCGCGCGACTCGACGCGATCGTGCGCGAAGCGGGCGGCCGCCAATATCCGGCCAAGGACGCCCACATGAGTGGTGCGGATTTTCGTGCCGCCTATCCAGCGTGGCAGACACTCGAACAACTGCGCGACCCGGCCTTGATGTCGCGCTTCTGGCAACGGACAACCCGGTAATGGACAAGAACATTCTGATCGTGGGCGGCTCTTCCGCCATCGCCGTGGCCTGTGCCCGGGAATGGATCAAACGTGGGGCGAACTTCATGCTGGCTGGGCGCCATGCGACGCGTCTCGACGCGGTTGCCCAGGACCTGCGCGTGCGCGGTGCCGGCCGGGTCGGCACGTTCGTGCTCGACGTGAACGATTTCGAACAGCACCGCGCCATGCTGGACGCCGCCATGACAGAGCTTGGCCGCATCGACATCGTTCTACTCGCGCACGGCACGCTCTCCGATCAGTCGGAGTGCGAACGCGATCCACAGGCCGCGGTGCGCGAGATCACCGTCAACGCCCTCTCGACGATTGCCCTGCTCACCCTGCTGGCCACCGTGTTCGAGGCACAAAAGAGTGGTTCGATCGCCGTCATCTCGTCGGTGGCAGGCGACCGCGGCCGCCCTTCGAACTACGTCTACGGCACCGCCAAGGCGGCGGTGACGACCTTCTGCGAAGGGCTGCGCGCGCGGCTCTTCAAGTCGAACGTGAAAGTCCTGACGATCAAGCCGGGTTTCGTGAACACGCCAATGACAGCTGGACTCGCGCTGCCGGGCCCGCTCGTCGCCTCGCCCGAGCGCGTGGCGACAGACATCGTGCGCGCCGTGGAGCGCGGCAAGGATTCGCTCTACACGCCGTGGTTCTGGGCAGAAATCATGCTCGTGATCCGCTCGTTGCCTGGTTTCGTATTCAAGAGGATTTCCCTATGAGCAGTCTGGCTGCCAGCATGACGCTCAGCCGTTCGCGGCTCGTGTTCTGGTACGCGGTGTTCGCTGCCATTTCAATCGGCGCGAATTTAGGCAGCCAGAGCCTCGCGTTCCATCTGTACCAGGGCCTGTATGCAGTTGCAATTTCGGTCTGCATCGGAACAGGCGTCGGGCTGGTCGTCAAATACCTGCTCGACAAGGCGTGGATATTCCGCTACGAGCACCGCAGCGTTGCACACGGTGTGCGCACGTTCACGCTGTACGTTGCCATGGGACTCGGCACGACAGTCGTTTTCTGGGCGGTGGAGTTCGGCGCGGATGCGCTCTTTCACGAGGAAATCGCGCGCCTGGCTGGTGGCGCACTCGGTCTGGTGATCGGCTATGTCACGAAATACCACCTCGACAAACGCTTCGTTTTTTCTTGAGCACGTGTGCGCTGCAGCACAAAGGCCCTACGCCGCCGTCGTTACGATCCTTTCCCGGATCGCAGATTATGCGAGCGCGGGCTGTGCTGCGCTCCGACCAACGCCCCGACAACCTGTCCACCTGTTCCTGTCCCGGCACGGAGAATGAAGATGGCCACGCCCGCAGCACACCCTGTCCCGCTGTGTGTGGACCTTGACGGAACGCTCACGCGCACCGACCTGTTGTTTGAAGCCTTCTTTGTGCTCGTCAAACAAAGTCCGCTGTCGATCTTTCTGTGCTTCGCCTGGGCGCTGCGCGGGCGCGCCTATCTGAAGGAGCAGATCGCCCAACGCGTAAACATCGACGTTGGCGTCCTGCCCTACAACACTGAATTGCTCGCCTGGCTGCGCGACGAGCGAGCAAGCGGGCGCGATCTGTATCTTTGCACGGCCACTAACCAGCGCCTCGCCTCCCAGATCGCCACACACATTGGACTCTTTACCGGTGTACTCGCGAGCACGGTCAGCAACAACCTGCTCGGCAAAAACAAGGCGCGGGCGCTCGTTGAGCAGTTCGGCGACCACGGCTTCGACTACTGCGGCGATGCGCGAGCGGATTTGCCGGTATGGCGCCAGGCCCGCCAGGCGATCGTGGTCGGCGACAAGCACATTGCCGCCGCGGCCCGCAAGACAAATGCCGCGATCATCTTTTTCGAGGAAAAGCGCCGGCTGATTCCGCTCGTGCTCAAGGAAATGCGCGTGCATCAGTGGGTGAAGAACGTGCTGATCTTCGTGCCGCTTCTCACCGCACACCAATTCACGGAGCGTTCCGCACTCGCTGCCGCCTGTATCGCTTTTTTGTCGTTCAGCCTGGCCGCTTCGTCGGTGTACCTGCTTAACGACATGCTCGACCTTGACGCCGACAGGCGGCACGCGCGCAAGCGCAGC
The DNA here is from genome assembly GCF_040965595.1 of Paraburkholderia sp. EG287B. Lineage (NCBI taxonomy): Bacteria > Pseudomonadati > Pseudomonadota > Betaproteobacteria > Burkholderiales > Burkholderiaceae > Paraburkholderia > Paraburkholderia sp. EG287B. The sequence continues at coordinate 253,334 of NZ_JBFRCG010000014.1, read as the reverse complement.
CGACCATTCGCGTCGGGCAAGCTGTCGTTGAAATTCGGCATCGTGCTTACCGCGGGACTGCTCGCCGCCGGCGGTGGCCTCGCAGCACTCCTGCCGCGCGAGTTCGGCGTCGTAATGGCCGGCTATTTCGTGACCACCGTTGCTTACTCGTTCGCGCTCAAGCGCATGACACTCGTCGATGTGTTCACGCTTGCGTGTCTGTACACCGTGCGTGTGATCGCCGGCGGCGCGGCAACTGGCATCCCGCTGTCGTACTGGCTAATCTTGTTCTGCGTACCGATTTTCCTCTCGCTTGCCATGGTCAAGCGTTATGTCGAACTCGACATGATCGTGCGCGAAGGCAGGACCGAAGCCGCCGGCCGCGGCTACATCACGCAGGACATCTCGATCTTGCGCTCGTTCGGCACGGCTTCCGCATACCTCGCCGTGCTCGTGCTCGCACTTTATCTGAACACGCCGGAAATGAAGGCGCTGTATCACCACCCGAAGGCATTGTGGGCCACATTTGCACTCACGCTCTTCTGGGTGAGCCGGATCTGGATGTGCGCGTTTCGCGGCATGATGCACGACGACCCGATCGTATTTGCGTTCAAAGATCGTGCAAGCCTCGCTGTGATCGCACTATCTGGTCTCAGCATGCTGCTCGCAATCTGATATTACGCCGACATCGAGATCCAGGCTCGGTGCAACTCCCCTTACGGCGATAGGCATCAGGGATGCCACTGTCTGTGGCGAATGCCATCGGTCTGCCCGAAGGCATCGATGACGCGTTCGGACGCGAACTCGGCTACGGCGCACAGCAACTGCAAATCGATCGGTGCTCTCCCATTTGCCTGGGTCGACGACGTGCGCTGGCGTACAGACTCACGCAGCGCGATGCAGTACGTTTGTCCGCTGAGTCCGGTGAAGCTCGCGCGACCTTTCGAAAAACCTGTGATCGGCGTTCGCGCTTGCGTTCTTTGAGCAAAGCCCCATTGGGTTCCTCACGTTTCACCGACGAATGCACGATTACCTCACGATCAAGACCCGTGTGAACTGCGCTCCGATCGACTGGGAATTCGAAGGTGAGACTCGTATTTAGCCATCAACCTGCGATGGTACTTGACGGTCATTTGATCGAGTTGGGGACGCAATTGAAGCTAGAGACGGCGAGCGTGAACGACGACAAGGCGTGGCTATGGAGTGTATCTGCGGCCACATGCCTCTTACTGGTTTTCGCATTCAGCGGAAGAACTGGCTTATTCTTCTGGGACTATCATGTGTATCAGAAAGGTTTGGAATGCTATTCGTCTGGACCGGACCCCTACACGTGTGCAGCGGGTGATTTTCCATTTGTTTACCCGCCTGTTTTTCTCAAGATATTTTCCGCTATCGACTTCCCTACCTCCTTTGCTTCCCTGGTTCTAGCCTCGGTAGTTGGAATTGCTTGCGCTTGCATTCATCTCAAATCTAGCGTTCCCTATCATCGCCTGGCACCCTGCTTGATTCTAGGTTTCCTGATTGGGGGATCTGGCTTTGCTTCGATCCAGACGGGAAACATAAGCGTCTTCGCACACCTGCTCCTAGTATCGCTGTCCTATTTTCTATACACGAGGCGGTCGGTCTACACGTTGGCGCCACATGCGATCGCGATCGTACTGTTTTCTGCCATAAAGCCTTACTTCCTCGCCTATGCCTTGCTCTATCTCTTTCTGCCCCGTCGCAGTTTTTTCGTATTTGTTGGGCTGCTGCTATCGGTTGCTGGCATCTACATAGCGCAACCTGCCCTTTACCCGCAACTGTGGGCGGAATTCCAGGGTGCCATCTTCAATCAGATCGTTCAGCATGGGGACGCAGGGCTGACAATTTTTGGCGTGTTCTCCAGATTTGGGATGGGGAAATTCGGCTTCATTCTCCATTTTCTCATGATGCTTCTCGTTATATTGATTTCGGCAGTCTTTCGGTACAGGCATGGGCAACGCTCTTTGCAGATCAACTCGACGAGCGAGTTGTTTTATTTCCTCGCCATTCTCATTCTGCTCAATCCGAGGTTGATGTCGTATGATTTCAGCGTTTTCGCGGTTTGCCTCTATTTGTCCATGATCCTCTCGTCACGAGGTGATGGGTGGGTGGGGCTGTTCTTAAAGATTTTCCCTTTCCTGACCATCCTGCCTCTATGCCTCGAAGGATTGTTTGATATTCGAGTGCATTCCCTCACCTACTACTTCCTCGCAACCTACGTCCTGCTGTTTGCGGCAGTTGCCTGCCATTGGCCCTTGCGTACCACATGGACTAAAGCACCTGGCAGCGTTGCGCAAGAGAAGTAATTTCGTACAAGCGGGAATTGGTCCGCCGCCAGTTCAGTCCTCCGAACCAGCGGCAGGCCAATATCCCGCACAGATTCGAACGCCACAGCTTGCTGCTAGTTTCCGTCAACGTGGAACCACGCCAACGCATTCAAAGCGACTCTTCCAACGCGCCACGCTTCGCAAATATGACCTGGCGTACCCACTTGCTAACACTTTCGGTGTATTGCATAGCGGGCTTCTCGATCAATCGAAAAGTCGTATAGCTGACAAGAACCAGGACCGGGGTGGTCAGCAGGATCGTGAACCAGTGCTCCAGAGGGGTGAATACGCGCGCGCTTTGCTTTCCAACGACAACATTGAAAAGCGCAAACAAAATGAAACCGTGCAGCAGATAGATGCTGTAAGCGAGTTCCCCTAGCATGCGGGACAGCTGGCTGGTCAAGGCGCCGAACAAGGTGGCGCCGCCGGCAATCGCCGCAAAGCTCAGGGAAAGCAACGCTAACGGGATCCACGCATAGGTCGTTGTAAACAAAGTGACCGCCACGGTGATCGCGGCGACTGCAACGATCGAGACAATCCTCTTCTGTGAAAGGTGGCGGAACCAGGCGTGACGACAAAGAAGTGCCGCAATGATTCCCCCAAGAAACGGTGCGAGGAATCTCGATTCCGCATGAAAATGAACAAGATCCAGCACGCCGATAAATCCGATTATCAATACCGCAAGCGACGGAATAGCTCCAATCACCACCGCCAGCAGAGGGAGGCAAAGATAGAATCCCCATTCATAGGCGAGCGTCCACGGCACCCCCGACAAAATGAGGTTCGTGCCCTTGAGCCCGTTGAGATCCGGCTCACCAAAACTTGAAAACGCTAACCATCTCAATGCGTTGGCCGTTAGCGTCAAAGGAGATTGCGCTAACGCGAAACGTGACATGAAAGCGACCGCGACGAACAGCAGCAGCATGGCGAACAGATACAACGGAGTCAGCCGCAGGACTCGGGAGACGTAAAGCTTGATCCAGTCAACTCCGTTCTCTTTATCATTGATTATTTTTGTCGAAAACAAAAATCCGGTAATCATGAAAAACAGGGACACGCCGGCTCGTCCGATATTTGCCATGAAATTCGACGGGGGGGAGTCAAACTGTGAGGTTCTGATGTAGTAGTACCATATGCAGGAATGGTGCAGAAAAACGAAAAACGCCAGGTACCCTCTCAATCCGTCAATCGTAGCAAAGCGTCCTGCAGCGTTGGGGGCACCGAATCGCCAGATCAAAACTCTGGCAGTGACGAGTGCAAGGAGCACCGCGGCAAACACCGGGAAAGGACTAGTCGGGCTTATCATTTGTTCTGACCTCTTGGTAGAACCGGCGCTGTGTCAGTAGCCGAATCTTACCGAGCCTTACCGCCCAGAGGTCAGCGAGTTGTCTTGAAGTGTTGCCGAACGCTCATTGAGTCTCAGTCGCGTTCAAAGGGCGCGCATGACTGCCGTAGGCAGACGAAATACAGACGACTGCGTTTCGTGTTGGCGAGATTGCGTAAAGCGGAGCGCGCGAGCCGCGTGTGAATACACGATGCGCGGAAGGAACAGCGCCAAAATACGCATGATGTCCGGCCGCCCGGAGAGGTCCATTGGCGATGGCAGGCGACCCGTGGATGCTGATCGAGACGAACGGACACGACCTGCGTTGTTTGGCAGACTTCCCAAACAAGCGCTGCGCTAAATCCGCACAGGCGGAAACTCGGCCGCGCCCAGATTCTCGATCTCGATATAGGACGGCAGCTCGTTCGCGGTGCGCGAGTACAAACCCACGGCCGTTTCGGCGAACCCGAGCCGTTTGAAATAGTCGTGGCAGGTCGCATTCCTTCCGGTATCAACCAGCTCAGCACGAACTTCAGATGCGGATTTCAGCGCCAACCGCGTAGCAATCGCCCCGACGACTAACTCTGCGCCGAGCCCAAACACGCGGCACGACAGGACGACCTGGACAATCTTCTCGCCATTGATCAGGCAAACAGAGATGATGCCGTTGTCGATCAATTTGTCGCGCAGCGAAGAGACCACGCAGTACCCGCCCTGGCTGATGAACGCCTCGAACTCCGACCGCTCCCATCTTTTCCCAGTCGTATTGAATTGATTCGTCTTGTTGATAAGCTCGAACGCGCGATCGAAGTGTCTGGATTGCGGCGTCTTGATCAAGAAGAATGACTGGCGAAGCTGTAACGAAGCTAGCCACTCTTCCCGCGAAACACCATTGTTCGCGTCGGCACTCGCTTCGCGCTGCGAGATCGCGCGCACGAGTTCGGTGCGGCGCGCTGACTCTTCGGTGACGATGGGGACCTGCGTTTCGGCCGATCGCAGAATGATCCGCCGCCAGTCGTAGTGATTGCCGCCGAGGCAACGAATGGCAGGAATCGCCGCCTTCACCTCCGACAACTCGCGGTCGTTATCGTCGATGAACACACAGTTGCCCGGAAGCAGATTCACCTCCTTGAGGATTTCAAGGATGTTCTGCGACTTGGGCTTCCAGTTGATGCGTACGCACGCGAAGTCGTCCATGGTGATGGCGCCGCGCCAGATGGCGTTGAACCGTTCAATGGTGGGCGCTTGTTCATTCTTGCTGCAAATCGCCAGCAATCCGCCACGCTTCTTGAAGAACAGCAAGGCTTCAGCGAGGCCGATAGGCCAGCCTTCGATGCGCTCTTCCTGGCTCACGCTCTCGCCTTCCGCTGCCACGCCGCGCCACATGGTGTCGTCGAGGTCGACGATAATCAGCTTCACTGGGTCTCGCTGTTCGATGACCTTGACTATCGCCTCGATCCGGGAAAGGAACGCGAGGGTAAATTCGCGCGACGCGACCTCATATGTCAGGATATTGACAATCGCTTTGGGCGCAATCAGCCGATTCGCGTCCAGCTTGAAGTCCCAATCGTTGATGAACGAGGCGTGGGAGCTGCTCAACAGGACATCGTCCTGCAGGTGCCGGCGGCCGACAAAATTGAGTACCTCGTTGGCGTCGAGAAAGTAGCAATTGTTTGTCTTGCGCACAGCGTCCGACAAAAGCCGGTTAATCTCACGCACCAGATATCCGGGCGATGTCACAGCGAATGGATCGATGAGATCGCCGTCGTAATTGAAGCTCGGCTCGAAAAACGACATGAAGACAATCGGAGCGGTCGTGATCTGCGCGGCGACCTGCGCCACCTTCTGCGCGAGATATTCCCCTGTTTTTTGCAGAAAAGCGCGAGCTTCATCGTCTGAACGCAGGCGCGAAAAAACCATATCCACTATGGGTTCGGGCGTTTGCGTCACTTCGCGCAGAATGTGGCGGAGCGTGAGATTCACGACGACGACGTCATCGGTTGGCGCGGCTTCCGGGATCGGGGCGTGGCGTCTCGAGCCCATCAGTATGTGCCGGATGTTGTGCCCGGAGTTTGCGCTTCGCTTGACGAGCATTTCCACTGAGCACGTGCCCAGCAGCAATATATTGAGCTTGCGCGAATGGATCGCGAGCGACGTCGGCGGCAGCGGTAAATTGACCTGTTTATCGGCGACGGATGAGTAAAACAAATCGCGGACAAATTGACGCATTGGGGACCTCGAAGTCGAAACGTTCTCCACACGCTGCCGGTTTCGGCCTTGAGATTAGAGCAGAGCGCAGATACACCATCTGTGCGCCGACAGACACAACCCCAAATGGGTTCAGCGCGCGAGTCGCCGCGGCGACTCGTGCAACGTTTATAAACGTCGTCAACGTAGCAGGGCCGATCTCGGGAATTCAAAAGGGTAGGAGCCAGCCCTTGGCGAGAGCTTCGAACTTCAGGGGTCAAACTGGCGGGGGAGAGACGGGATGTGCAGGATCGCCGCGTCACCGGCTATAACTTTTATTTTTCGAGGCCAATGCAACTCAAATCGAATAATCCTCAGCATGGATTATCCGTCTCAACTGCTTGATTAAATTCACCCCTCCCCAGCCGATAACCAGCCTCGCAAACAGTGCCGCCCAATCCTTGCTAGGAATCTCGATCTCCCTAAACAAAACTCGCTCGACAATGGCAAGCCTCAAGGCAATACTCAGTTTCTTGTAAATCAGAACATTAAATATAAATGATGAGACATGCCCTTTTGACATCATCTTTTTATATTTTTCAAAAAACACGAGACTGGGTTCGCAACTGACCGCCTTCGATATTCTGGCGGGACTTTCGCTCAGGGAATACTCCACCAGCGCATCGTGCAAGTATACGAATACGCAGCCAGCCATTTCAGCTCGAATGGCGAAATCCCAATCCTGATGACGACGCAACGATCCATCGAAGCTGATCAGCGGGTACTGATGACGCCACATCATGATCGATGAAGTCTGAATATAGCCCCCCTCCAGCAGGATGAAGTCGAGCATCGACTGGCCATCGTAGGGCGCGCGGTTGCCCAGGACGCGCCGGCCGGCGTCCGTTAGCACGACGTTGCTGAAGAGCACCTTCGCTTCGTTCCCGTCAGGCTTGGGACCGAACGCGGCGATACAGCGCTCGAGCTTGTTCGGGAGCCATCGGTCGTCGGCGTCAAGGAAGGCGATCAGATCACCGGTGGCCTCCTCTATGCCGCGGTTTCGACACCACGCCGCACCATGGTTCTCGCCTTCGCGAATCAGCCGCAAGACAATGTTGTCTCCGCAACGACTCGGCAATTCGAAATGCAGCCCGGATGCGTCATCTACGACAATGATTTCCTGCGGAACAACGGTTTGGCTAGAAATCGATTCTATTGCCAACCAAAGCAAATCAACGCTGTCGTAGTGTGGAATGATCACACTAACGTTGTAGCCATTGTCCAAATCACACCGCATCCCGCACCTCGAATCTGAATTTCGATAACTTCCTCGTGCAAAGAGTAGGACTATCGTTCCTGATCTGGTAGCACGTCAATCGCACATATTCTTACCGCTCCTTACCAGAGACCGATCTATCCGCTGGAAATCGATCCATTTTTTCTTACATTACAATTAAACATACTTTCTACTTCCATACAGAGTCGATTGGCAAACCTTTCCCAAACGGGTCTTGGACCAGTCTTTTCAAAGACCATGGAGCAGACTCAGTTCTATAGCGAACGCAATCGACCGGTGTTCTGGAAGCCAAAGCAATAGATGATTCCTCCGGCGCCGCATCGAGTCGCAAAGGACCATGCAGCCCAGCTACTTTCGGAGAGCCTCACAGGTTTTGTGTCGACGCCTTGTTTCGGCATTTGCCGCGTCGACTTGTCGATCCCCGTACGGATGCGCGCACGCAGTGCAGCGTAATTGCATCATTCTTTGATGAATCGTAGGCCGTATCGCAAGTGTCGTTCCGTGGGTTGCCCAACAATTCCGCGAGAGTTGTATCTGTACATTCACTCCTGCGTGTGCCACTCGTTGCGCACTCAACCGGGTGGCGCGCGATGTTCCGTGCCGCACCGGCACTGCCCCCCGCAAGCCGAACCAGGCCCTCAATGTCTTCTTCGCCACTCACACCGCCAACCACGCAAGAAGTCCATGTCTGGCAATGGGACCTCGACGCCTGCGGGAGTGATTTTGATCGGTACTGGGAGACGCTTTCCGCGCAGGAGCATGAACGGGCCGGCAACTTTCGCTTCGAGTTGCATCGCTGCCGCTACGTGACCGGGAGGGGAAAACTCAGACAGATCCTTGGCCGCTATGCTGGGCTCCCTGCACGCGCGGTCGCACTCGAGTATGGGCCGGAAGGCAAACCGATTTGCACTAGCCAACCTACGGGATGGACGATTTGCTTCAATCTGAGCCATAGCGAAAATACGGCGGCGCTGGCCGTTTCGAGCGGGTTCGAGGTGGGCATCGACGTAGAACATATTCGTCCGATCGAAGAGAGCATGCCGATCCAAGTCTTCTCCGCTCGCGAGCGCGAACAATTCGACGCGCTCCCTGCATCAGAACGGCAAACGGTTTTTTTTGAAACCTGGGCGCGCAAGGAGGCCTGCCTGAAAGCGCTCGGCACGGGCTTCATCCTGCCGCCGGAGCATTTCGAATTCGATCTTGCCGTTCACGGCGACACGACACCGCGCTTCGTCGGCGGCGAGGCGGCGGAAGCCTCGCATTGGTGCATTCGGGCCCTGTCACCCAGTCCGACCTGCGCGGGAGCCGTGGCGGCCCGCCACAGCGGCTGGTCGATCGTCGACATGAACTGACCTGGCAAGGTCCGGGCGCGCCTTCATCGTCTCTCCGGTGGCTCGATCCTGTTGCTGCCACGCACAACACCACGCCCGAATCGCCAGTCTTCGCATCGAAACAACGCACACAGCACCCACGCCGCGATTGCCGCCAAACCCGCCCGCATGGCGGGAAGCGGGCCGCAGCCTGCGCGCGGATGCCCCCGCGCAGCCCCAGCGCGACGTGTTGCTGCAGCACATCGTGTGTGCGACGGCGAACGGATAGGCATCCCGCGGAAGATTAACTTCCTCCTACAGCAAATTTCAAACTTGGGATACGAGCCAGGTGCGCAAAGCCGCCTGGCGCTTGTGCTTCCTGTGACCGGCTGCCGTTCTGCGCAAGTGCTGCGAGCTCGTCGCCAGGCCTTGCCCAGCAGCGGACCTTCGTCAAAATTGTGGGGGAGTAGCAAATGTCACACAGAGATGGACTTTCAGGCGTTTTGCCGGGCGGGACCGATCCTGTGCCTGGTGTGGCAGCGCGCTTCGATGCCATATGCGCCGAGTTCGGCAATCATCTTGCTGTGATTGACGCCACGGGCGAGGAAGACTACGCCGCCCTCGGCGAACGTTCCGCGCGGCTCGCCACCGTCCTGCACGAAATGGGACTGGAGCCGGGCGAGCGCTGCGCGATCATGGTTTCGCGCAGCCGCGACACGCTGGCCTTGATGCTGGCGATCCTGCGCCTGGGCGCCGTCTACGTGCCGCTGGACCGCGCCTACCCGAAGGCGCAGCTCGATTTCATCGTTTCCGACTGCTCGCCCAAGCTCATCATCGCTGAAGCGGCCGCGCTCGCCAGCGTTGGCGAACTGAACGGCGTCTCGGTCGATCTCGAGCATGTCGTGGCGGCGGCCGAAGCGGCCGAGCCCGCACCGCTCCACGCTAGCCGTCGTGACGACGCCGCCTACGTGATGTACACCTCAGGCTCGACCGGCAAGCCCAAGGGCGTGATCGTGCCGCACCGCGCGATCCTGCGCCTCGTGCAGAACCAGACGTTCACCGAGCTTTCACCCCACACGCGTTTCCTCAACCTCGCGCCGCTCGCCTTCGATGCAAGCACGCTGGAGATCTGGGGACCGCTCCTGAACGGCGGCTGCGCCGCCATCATCAACGAGGTCCAGCCCTCTCTCGACACGATCGCGTCCGAGATAGCGCGACTTGGCGTTACCAGCGCCTGGTTCACGGCTGGCCTCTTCAATGCGCTCGCCGACTATCGGCTGGAAGCCTTTCTTCCGCTCAAGGAGGCGCTGACGGGCGGGGACGTGCTGTCCCCCGTGCACGTACGCAAGGTCATGGAGGCTCATCCGGGTCTGCAGATCATCAATGGCTATGGTCCGACCGAGAACACGACCTTCACCTGCTGCTACCGCATTCCGCGTGACGGCGAGGCGCTCGCGAATGGCGATGCCATTCCCATCGGCTACGCCATCGCGGGCACGAGCGCCTACATCGTGGACGACAAGCTCGTGCCGGTTGCCGATGGCGAAGTCGGCGAACTGGTCACGGGCGGCGACGGCGTCGCGCTCGGCTATCTCAACCGGCCCGATCTGACGGCGGAGAAGTTCGTCGACGACGTGTTCGCTCCCGGCGCGAAGCTCTACCGCACCGGCGACCTCGTGCGCCGCCGCGCGGACGGCGCAATCGAATTTCTGGGCCGCAACGACCGCCAGATCAAGATCGCGGGCAAACGCATCGAACTCGATGAAATCGAACATGCGCTGCGCGTGGCGCCCGGCGTGGCCGATGCGGCAGTGGCCGCATTCGACGGCCGTATGGGCAAGGCCATCGCTGGCTTCGTGAAAGCCGATGCAGCGGACGCCGCCGTCCTCCTGAACGAAATCCGCGCTTATCTCAGGTCCGCTCTGCCCGACTACATGATGCCGTCGGAACTGCGGGTCCTGCCGGATTTTCCGCTGACGCCCAACGGCAAGATCAATCGCAAAGCGTTGCTTGCCACAATCGATACGCAATCCGAAGCATCGGCAGCGCCCGCGCCCGTTGACGACGACATTGCCGACAAGCTCGCGTCCGTATTCGAAGGGCTTATCGGCAAACCGGTCGACCGCCGTGCGAACTTCTTCGACCTCGGCTTGCGCTCGCTCGATCTGATGCGCGCACACGCCATCATCGCGCGCGACGTCGCGGCCAAGGTCGCGCTGGTGGATCTGTTCCGTCACCCCAACGTCGAGGCGCTGGCTGCGCAACTGCGCACGACGCTGCCGACGGTGAACAAAGACGCCATTCGCCAACGGCGGGCGGTGCAAGGTGGAGCCATCGCGGTCGTCGGCATGTCCGGGCGGTTTCCGGGCGCGCGCAATGTCTCCGAACTCTGGGCGAACATCCTCGCGGGGCGCGACTGCATCACGCATTTCGACCTGGCGGAACTCGAGGACAGTTTCGACGACAAGTCGCGCCGCGACGCGAGTTACGTCAAGGCGCGGCCGATTCTGGCGGATGTCGATCACTTCGATGCCGGCTTTTTCGGCATGCTCGCGCGCGAGTCCGCACTCACCGACCCGCAGCAGCGGCTGTTCCTCCAGATCGCCTGGGAAGCGTTCGAAGACGCCGGCTACGACCCGGCAACGATCGCCGGCGCCGTCGGGGTGTTCGCCGGCACGTCGATGAACACGTACTTCCTCAAGCACATCCTGTCCGATCGCGCGGTCATCGACGAGTTTACGAGCCAGTTCCAGATCGGCGAGTATCAAAAGCTCGTTGGGGCCGGTGATTTCGTCGCCACCCGCACCGCCTACAAGCTCGGACTCACGGGGCCCGCCATCTCCGTGCAGACGGCATGCTCCACCTCGCTCACCGCGATCAGCCTCGCCGTTGAGAACCTTCGCGCCGGACGCTGCGACATGGCGCTGGCCGGCGGCGTCTCGATCACCTTCCCGCAAAAGCGTGGCTACTTCTACGAAGAAGGCGGCATGGGCGCGCCCGACGGCGTGTGCCGTCCGTTCGATGCCGACGCGAAGGGCACGGTATTCGGCAGCGGCGCGGGCGTCGTCCTGCTCAAACGTCTCGAAGACGCCATCGCCGACGAAGATCCGATCTATGCCGTGATCCGCGGCGTGGGCATCAACAACGACGGTTCCGACAAGGTCGGCTTCACTGCACCGAGCGTCGACGCCCAGGCACGCGCGATTGCCATCGCGCACGCCGAGGCCGGCATCGATCCGGCCTCGATTGGCTATGTCGAGGCCCATGGCACGGCGACGCCGCTTGGCGATCCGATTGAATTCGCGGGTCTCGTGCAGGCGTTCCGTCTGGGCGGCGCCGAGGGCGGCCAGTTCTGCGCGCTCGGCTCGGCGAAGGCCAACGTGGGGCACCTCGACGCGGCCGCGGGCGTGACGGGCTTCATCGCCGCGTCGCTCGCGCTGCGCAACCGCACCTTGCCGCCGCTCACGCATTTCCGTTCGCCCAACCCTGGCATCGACCTGGCCAGCAGCCCGTTTTTCTTCAATACGACTGTGCGTCCCTGGGCTGATAGCGCCACGCCGCGCCGTGCCGGCGTGAGCTCCCTCGGCGTCGGCGGGACGAACGTCCATGTGGTGCTGGAGGAGGCACCTTGCCGTACCGCCTCGGGCGAGCCGAGAGAACAACTCCAGATCCTGCCGCTGTCGGCCCGCAGCACTACGGCGCTCGAACGCGCGAAGGCGAATCTCGCCACGCACCTCGCCAGCCATCCGGAGATCGCGCTAGCCGATGTGGCCGCGACGCTGCAAACGGGCCGCCGCGATTTCGCGCACCGCGCCGTTGTGGTCGCCGAGAGCGTGGAGCAGGCCCAGGCCAAGCTCCAGAAAGGCGCGATCGAAGCACAGGCCCCGCAGGCCACGCCAGCAGTCGTCTTCATGTTCCCCGGCCAGGGCGCGCAGTATCCGGGCATGGGCGCCGCGCTCTATCGCACCGAGCCGGTCTATCGCGCGTGGATCGACAAGGGCGCCGAAGCACTGGCTCCGCATCTCGGCCTGGACATCCGCACGCTGCTGTTGAGCGAAGCCCCGGAAGGCGATGACACCCCGCACCCGATCCGCTCGACGATCTACGCGCAGCCTGCGCTCTTCCTCGTCGAATATGCGCTGGCGCAGTTGTGGATCTCGCGCGGAATCAAGCCGACAGCCATGATCGGCCACAGCGTCGGCGAGCTGGTCGCAGCGTGCGTGGCGGAGGCGATCGCCTTCGAGGATGCGCTGTGCCTCATCGCGCAACGCGGCGCGCTCATGCAGTCGGCCGAACCGGGCGCGATGCTGGTCGTGCGCCTGTCGGAGGCCGAACTCAGCCCCATGTTGCCCGCAGATGTCGATCTCGCCGCGATCAATGCGCCGACGCTCAGCGTCGTGGCCGGCCCCTTCGCCGCCATCGAGGCATTCGAGGCCACGCTCAAGGCACGCGATATCGAGCATCGACGTCTGCACACTTCGCACGCGTTCCACTCGCACATGATGTCGGGCGTCGTCGACGATCTGGCCAAGGTCGCGAACAGCCTGACTTTCGCGCGGCCGACGATTCCGTACGTGTCCTCCGTGACCGGGCAGTGGGCGGCGATGGACCAGCCGGTCTCGGGACAGTACTGGGCCAGCCATTGCCGCAATGTCGTGCGCTTTAGCGACGCGCTGGCCACGGTCACGGCTGAGGGCAAGCCGCTGCTGCTCGAAATCGGCCCCGGCCGCACGCTTTCGACCTTCGTCCTGCAGGGCTTGCCCCGCGACCGGCATCAGGGCGCGATTGCCTCGCTGCCCGATTTCGCGACGCGCGAGCGCGAGCTTGCCGTCCTCGCCGAGGCGACCGGGCGCCTGTGGCTGAACGGCGTCCAGCCGAACTGGACGACGCTGCGGGCTGAGACCGGCCGCCGCGTTTCGCTACCGACCTATCCCTTCGAGCCGGAACGGCACTGGATTGACGCCCCGGCAACCGCCTCTTCACGTCAGCCGACGACCGTTGCTCCAGCGATTGCCGCACAAGCCCCGTCCGAAGCCCTAATCGATATTCCTCAGACCGCCATGGCCCAAACCGTCCAAATCGACCGCAAACCGCGTCTCATTGCCGAACTGGCGTCGCTGCTCGCCGAAATGTCCGGCGAAGCACCGGATACGTCCAATCCGGACGTGACCTTCTGGGACCTCGGTTACGACTCGCTGTTCATGGGGCAAGTATCGCGGCAGCTGCGCCGCCGCTACGACGTCACGATCAGCTTCCGGCAGATCATGAGCGACTATCCGACGCTGCCCGCCCTCGCGCAGTTTCTCGATGGCGCCATGCCGCCTGATCCGGAAGTGCCTGCCGAGGCGGCTCCCGTTGCTGCGCCTGCTGCTGCGCCGGTCGCTGTTCAAGCAGCGGCCGCGCCGGTCGCCATTGCGGCAGCACCGGCGGGTACGCCGGCGGCCGTGCAAATGGCCATTGCGCCGGCCACGGGCGACCTCCAGTCGGTGATCCGCGACCAGCTCGCCGCGATGCAGTCGGTGATGGCGCGTCAGCTCGAGGTGCTGCAAGGTGCGCCGCTGGCCGTGCAGCAGCCCGCAGCGATTCAGATCGCTGCACCGGCCGTCGCAGCCGCCCCGGTCGTTGCCGCCGCAGCGCCCGCACCGGCCTCCGCGCCTGCGCACGCCGCCGGCCCCGAGATCAAGTTCGAGGAGAACCGCCCGTCGCGCTTCACCGCGTACAAGCCCGGCGCCTCGCACTCGGCCCAGATGACCGACGCCCAGAAGGCATTCATCACCGATCTGGCGACGCGCTACTCGGCCAAAACCGCCACTTCCAAGTCTCGTACGCAGTCCTATCGTGCCGTGCTTGCCGATCCGCGTACCGCCAGCGGCTTCCGCGAGGAATGGAAGGAGCTTGTCTATCCGATCGTCGCCCAGCGCTCGAAGGGCTCGAAGATCTGGGACGTGGACGGCAATGAATACATCGACGTGGTCAACGGCTACGGCCAGACCGCGTTCGGCCACACGCCCGATTTCGTGGTTGCCGCGGTCAACGCGCAACTGGCGGAAGGCTTCGCTATCGGACCGCAGTCGCCGCTCGCGGGCGAAGTCGCGCAGATGTTCTCCGAGATGACCGGCCATCAGCGCGTCACGTTCTGCAATACCGGCTCGGAAGCCGTGATGGCGGCGATGCGTCTCGCGCGCACGGTGACCGGCAAGGACAAGGTGGTCTGCTTCGACGGCGACTATCACGGCCAGTTCGACGAAGTGCTCGTGAAGCCGGGCAGCGAAGCGGGCGTGCCGCGCGCGTTCCCGCTCGCCCCCGGAATTCCGCAGACCTCCGTGGGCAACATGGTCGTGCTGCCGTACGCGCGCCCCGAAAGCCTCGAGTGGATCAAGGCCAACATCGACGATATCGCGGCCGTCCTGATCGAGCCGGTGCAGTCGCGCCATCCCAACCTGCGTCCTAAGGAGTTCGTGCAGCAGTTGCGCGACGTGACGGCCGCCAATGACTCGGCGCTCATCTTCGACGAGGTCGTGACGGGCTTTCGCGTCCATCCGGCCGGCATGCAAGGCCTGTGGGGCATCCAGGGCGACATGGCGACCTACGGCAAGGTGGTCGGCGGCGGCCTGCCGATTGGCGTGCTCGCCGGCACCACGCAGTACATGGACGCGCTCGACGGCGGTCAGTGGCAGTTCGGCGATGCTTCGGTACCCGAAGTTCCGCCCACGTTCTTCGCAGGCACGTTCGTGCGCCATCCCGTCGTGCTGGCGGCAATGAAAGCCGTCCTCCTGCACCTCAAGGAAGCCGGCCCGGCGCTGCAGGAAGGGCTCGGCGAACGCATGGCAGGCCTCGTGCAGCGCGTCAACGCACATCTGGAGAAGGTCGGCATCGCCACGCGCGCCGAGTCATTCTCGAGCTGGTTCTATGTGAATCTCGCGGGCGAGGATCGCCTGGGCAGCCTCTTCTATCCGTATATGCGCTACCTCGGCGTGCATATCATGGAAGGCTTCCCCTGCTTCCTGACGACGAGCCATTCGGACGAGGACATCCGCAAGATCGGCGACGCCTTCATCGCGAGTATCGATGCGCTCCAGCGCGTCGGCATTCTCGGCGGCGCGCAGGACGCCGCGGCGCTGACGCAGGCCGAACCGGCGCTCACGCAGTCCGCGCTCACCGAGCCGCAAAAGGAAATCTGGATGTCGGCCCAGCAAGGCCACGAAGCCTCGCTCGCGTTCAATGAGTCGTTCACGCTCGAGCTCAATGGCAAGCTGAACGAGGCCGCCTTCGAACGCGCCTTTGCCGCGACGGTTGCCCGCCACGATGCGCTGCGCGTGCACTTCTCGCGCGTGGGCGACATGATGTTCGCGGAACCGACGACGACCGTGCCGCTCGTCCCGATCGACCTTTCCACTCACGCCGATCCGGCGGGCGAGCTCAAGGCCATCATCGACGCGGAAGCCCGCGAGGTCTTCGACCTGACCCGAGGCCCGCTCGCGCGCGCCGCACTGGTGCGCCTCGAAGCGCAGAAGTGGGCGTTCGTGTTCACGGCGCATCACATCGTCTGCGACGGGTGGTCGATCAACATCATCCTGCGCGATCTGGCTGCGCTCTACGCCGCAGAAGTCTGGGGCACGCAGCCGGAACTCGACGAGGTGCAGAGCTTCCTCGCGTTCGCCAAGGCACAGGACGAGATCGGTGTCGAGAAGGAAACGCGCGAGTTCTGGATGAACGTCCATCGCGAACCGGCGCCGCAACCCGATTTGCCCGGCGACCGCCCGCGCCCTGAGCGCAAGAGCTTCAACGGCGCTTCGACGACCCGCCATCTGGGCGCGGACCTGCTCAAGCAGGTCAAGACCGCCTCATCGAAACAGGGCTGCTCGCTGTTCGCCACGCTGTTCGGCGCGGCCCAGGTGCTGTTCGGCCGTTTGTCCGGCAATGACGACGTGGTGATCGCCGCGCCGATGGCTGGCCAGTCGCAAGCGGGCGAAGCGCTGCTGGTCGGGCACTGCGTCAACTTCCTGCCGCTGCGCGTGAAGTTCGACCGCGAGAAGCCTTTCGCCACGCACATGAAGGCGGTGCGCGATCACCTCTACGACGCAGGCGACCGCCAGAACTACACCTACGGCGCACTCGTGCGCGATCTCGGCATCAAGCGCGATCTCAACCGGCTGCCGCTGACCGATCTGCAGTTCAACCTGGAAAAGGTCGACGGCGAACTCGACATGGCAGGCGTCACCACGCACTTCGCGCCGAACGCGAAGGCCTACAGCAACTTCGATCTGTTCCTGAACGTGATCGAATCGGCTCAGGGCCTGCGGCTCGATTGCGACTTCAACACCGACGTCTATGACGAAACGACGATCCAGCGCTGGCTCGGCTACTACGAAACCTTGCTGACGGCGATCGCACGCGATGCCGATACGCCTGTCGCAGCCCTGCCGCTGCTGAGCGATGCCGAAGTCCACCATCTGCGCGACGAGCTGAACGCTTCCCAGCGCGACTACGATCTCTCGCAGACGACGCCGGCGCTGATCGCCGCGCAGGCCTGGCAGGCTCCCGATACGACAGCCGTGTCGGACGACTCGACGAGCCTGACCTATGGCGAACTCGATGCGCGCGCCAGCCAGATCGCGCGCCGGCTCATGGCGGCGGGTATCGCGTCGGGCTCACGCGTCGCCATCGCGATGGAACGCAGCGCCATGATCGTGGCCGCCATGATCGGCGTGTGGCGCGCGGGCTGCGCCTACGTGCCGCTCGACATGACGATGCCGCCCGCACGCCTGCGCCAGATTCTCGATGGCGCTGGCATCGCCGCCATCCTCAGCGATGAGCAAAGCCTCACGGTGCTGGAACCGGGCACGCATCGCGTGCTGGACGTAGAGGCGCTCCTCGCACAGGACGACGACGAAACCGTGGCGCTGCCCGCCGTCACGGACGCGGATTCGGCCTACGTGATCTTCACGTCGGGCTCGACGGGTCAGCCCAAGGGCGTGGAGATCGGCCATCGCGCGCTGAGCAACTTCCTGCTCTCGATGGCGCACGCGCCGGGCTTTACGGTCAGGGACAGCATCGTCGCGGTGACGACGTTCTCCTTCGATATCTCGGGTCTCGAGCTGTTCCTGCCGCTCATCGCCGGCGGGCGGACCTTCATCGCCGGCCACGCGGAAGTGCGCACCGGCTTCGAACTGGTGACCCGCCTGAAGGAAGAAGCCGCCACCGTGCTCCAGGCGACGCCTTCGCTGTGGCGCATGCTGCTCGAGGCCGGCTTCAAGGCGCCGAAGGGCTTCAAGATCCTGTGCGGCGGCGAGCCGTTGCCGCGCGATCTCGCCGACGACCTGCTCGCGACCGGCGCGGAGGTGTGGAACCTCTACGGCCCGACCGAGACGACGATCTGGTCCTCCGCCTCGCGTGTCGTTGCGAACGCACCGGTGGTGATCGGCGCGCCGCTCGCCAATACCGACCTGCACGTGCTGACCGACGACCTGCGTCTGGCGCCCGAAGGCGTGAGCGGCGAACTGTGGATCGGCGGTGAAGGCCTGGCGAAGGGCTATTTCAACCGCCCTGACCTGACCGATGCCGCCTTCAAGTCGGTTGCCATCGAAGGCGCCGCACCGCGCCGGCTCTACCGTACCGGCGATCTCGCGAAGCGGCTCGCCGACGGCTCGCTCCAGCACCTGGGCCGTCGCGACCAGCAGATCAAGCTGCGCGGCTTCCGCATCGAGATCGAGGATATCGAGGCCACCTTGCGCAAGGCGCCCGGTGTTGCCGCAGCGGCCGTCGCCCTGCATACCGTGGCCGACAGCGCGCGCCTCGTGGGCTACCTGGTCGGCGCTGGCTCCGACAAACTGGATCAGAGTGCAGTCGCAGCGCATGTCGCCGCTCAACTGCCGTCCTACATGGTGCCGACGCTGTGGATGACGCTCGACGCGCTGCCGCAGACCAGCAACGGCAAGCTCGACCGCAAGTCCCTGCCCGTGCCGACGGCGGACATGGTGGCCGCGCCGATGCGCCAGCCGCATGCTGCGCTCAAGGTCGTGCCGCAAGCGCCGGTGCCGGTCGAACCGGCGGCGAGCGAACCCCCGCAAATCGTGGTCGCAGCAGCCGAACCCGTGGCCATGACGCCGACGCAGTCCACCATCGCCGCGATCTGGGGCGAGGTGCTCGGCCTGCAGCAGGTGGGCATCGACCAGAAGTTCTTCAGCCTCGGCGCAGACAGCCTGCAGCTCTTCCGCATCGTTGCGCGGATGAACGAGCGCGGGCTGGGCGTGGATGCCCGTCAGCTCATGAAGAACGTCACGATCGAGCAGCTCGCCGCGAGCCTTGACGGCACGCAGACGGACGAGCCGGTCGAGGCGCCCGCCGTGGCGCGGCCGTCGATCCTCAACTTCAAGCGCAGGATTGCCGAGGGAGCCTGAGCGATGAACTCGATAGCCTTGAATATCGCACCTGTGCAGGAGGTCGAGGCGGGCCACGCCCTGTTCCCGGCGACCGCCTGCCAGGTACGCTACTGGCACGAGCAGAAAGCGTCGCCGAAGGCCTCCGCGCTCAACATCGCGTTCCGGCTGCAATTGTCGGGGCCGCTCACTGCCGCGAGCATCGAACAGGTGCTCGGCGAACTGGTCGCGCGGCACGAGATTTTGCGCACCGGCTTCCTGATGACGGGCGCGGGGCTGCGCCAGCAGGTCTGGAGCCGCGCTCCCTTCCGGCTCGAGGTGGTGGATCTCGGCGGTCTGGACGAACAGGCCGCGCTGGCCGAGGCCCAGCGTGTGGGTCAGGAGCAGGCACGCACGCCTTTCGACTTGTCATCCGCGTCATTCTTCCGGGCCGTGTGGTTGCCAAGGTCGAGCACGCAAGGCGAGTTGCAGCTGACCTTCCATTCGCTCGTGATGGACGGCTGGTCCTTCGCGATCCTCGTGCGCGAACTCGTGGAAGGACTCGCGGCACTTCACGCGGGCCACGATCCCGATTACGCCGACGTCGACCTGCACCATGGCGACTACGCGCTATGGAAGGGCGAGTTCCTTGCCAGCGGCGCCATCGACCGCGCTCGCGTCCATTGGCGCCAGGAGCTTAAAGGCTTCAGCCGCTTCGACGTAAAGGGCGACCGCCCCCGGCCACCGGAGCGGCGCTTCCAGGGCGTCATTCGCTCCATCCTGTTGCCGGGCGAGATGAGCGAGCGTCTGATCGCGGCCGCCAAGGCACAAGGCGTGACGCTCTTCAGCGTGGCGGCCGCGGGCCTCGCGATGTCGCTGCACAAGACGACTGGGCAGCCCAAAGTCGCCATGGGCACGCAGATGTCGGTGCGCGATCAGCAGGAACTCGAAGGTGTAATCGGGCCGCTCATCAACACGGTGATCCTGCGCCTCGATGTGACCCAGGGCAGCACGCTTGCCGATGTCACCGCACAGTGCGGCGCCAAGCTCAGCGACGCCATCGAACATCTTCACGTGCCGTTCGAAGAGATGATGGAAATGGCCGGCGAAGTGTCGGATATGAACCGGCCGCCGCTATGCTCGGTCAACTTCGCTTTGCAGCAAAGCTTCGTCGGCATGGGCGACGAGGTGCGCCGCGAGGATTTCGCCGCGACGACTTCGCCCTCCTTCAACGCGGGCGCGCTCTACGACCTCAACTTCTTCATGGTGCGGCGCCCGGAAGGCTGGCGCATCTCCTGTGAAGGCGACACGGACCTCTACGACATCGAGACGATCGACCGGTATCTCGCCCAATGGCGCGATGTGCTGGAAACCGCCGAAGTCACGCCGCAGCGAGCGCTCGCGCCCGCCCCCGGAAACGACACGGCGCAAGTCGCGGGCGGCGTGGGTGTCAGCGGTTTTATGAGCCGGGCGGAGCTGGAGGCGAAAGCGCACAACGTCGTGCACTTCAACGAGGAGGGTTCGCAAACGCCCGTCATCGTGCTCAACAACATCGCGGTCCTCTATGAACTGGCCAAACAGGTCGGCGACGAGCGGCCCATCGTCGATGTTCCGATGGTGCCGAAGACGCCTCAGCCCAACTTCCCGTTGCGCGCTTTCGAGGATCTCGCCGCGGACGCCGTGCGACTCATCAGACTGATCCAGCCGAGCGGCCCTTATATTCTCATGGGTTACTGCGTGCTGGGCGCGATGGCGCTGGAGGCGGCCCACCAGCTGCGCCGCGAAGGCGAAACGGTGGAGCTCGTCGTCCTCACCGACTCCTGGTGCCCGGGGTATCGGGAGTCGATGCCCTGGTACGATCGCCTGTTGCGCAAGCTGCAGGTGCGCATGGACGACATCCCGCGCGACTTCCGCCTCGCGAGACGTGGCGAGATGTCCATGATTGCGTTCCTCCAGCAGTTTCGGACCGTTCGCTGGCTTCGTCTCACGCAGCTTGCGGTGAAGTTCGGCTTCCTGAAGAACGACAGCGCGAACAACATGATCGACGACAACCTCTGGTATGGCCGCAATATCGGCTATCTGCGCGAGCAGCAGGTGCGATATCGTCCGAAGCCCTACGACGGCAATGTCCAGATCTTCCGCAGCGGCCAGGTGCTCAAGGGCCGCCTGTTTTCGCACGACATGGGCTGGGGTGAAGTGATCAGCGGCAAACTGGTCGTCACCGAAGTTCCTGGCATGCACAACCAGATGTTCCGCTCGGCCGGCGCGGCGGTCATGGGCAAGCAGCTGCTCGACCGCTTTGCCGAAACCGCGCACGACGAACAGGAAAGCGCCCTTGAAGGGCCATGATCTCGGTGCGCCACGACAGGGTAAATGGCCTATGTCCCGTTCGCGTAGGGTGTTGCTGGTCGCGCTTTTCGGCGCACTGTCCGTCACCGGCCTTTTTGTCAGACTGGCCGTTCCCGGCCTGTTGCGCCGTGTGCCGGTCGCCGTCGCGAACGCGTCGGAGCCGCCCTCTGGAAGGGTGCGATTAGCCGTGCTCGGTGACTCCAACAGCCAGGCCTACCACGACACTGTCATGTTGAGCGATCCGCATGCGCGAGGAGGCCAGTGGCGCGCGACCACGTGGCAGTGGACCGAGGTGCTCGCCCAGTTGCGGGGAGACCAGATCGACCAGGGCAAATGGGGCGTTTGGGGAACGGGGAAGTATCACGCCATTGCTAGCGAAGCTTTGGGTGCGCTCGCGCGCACGCCCCCCAAACAGGACTACCGCTATAACTTCGCGGTTAGCGGCGCGACCTGCAGCCAGTTGATGGGGCAATCGCAGCGCCAGGCGATCCGTCTCGTCGACTTGATGGACACGGAACCGCAAGCCTGGCGAGGTGGCATCGTGTTGATCCAGATTGGCGACAACGATCTCAGCAGCCACGAGCTATTTGATGAGTTGTCGCGCGATCCAGCTGCACCGCACCCCGCGGCCGTGATCGACGCTTGCATCAAGTCAATTGGCGAAGCCGTCGCGCTGATCCGCAAATATCACCCGGATACCTATGTCGTGCTCGTAGCCGGGGGCAGCGACGCCGATTGGCCTGGCGAGTTCGACAGTTGGCAATCCGCCAGGGAGATAGCCAATATCGATGCCGGCATAGATCGCTTCACCAATGATTTGCGCGCGCTCGCCGCGGCGGACCACCATGTCTACGTTCTCGACTTTGGCTTGTGGTTCAGCACCCTGTGGGGCAATCGCGACGATCACGGCCGCCCCAATTACAAGACCGTGCACCTGGGGCCTGGCTGGGCCATCACCAATACGTCCGGCGACGATCCGCACAACACCTTCCTTTCAGACACTCATGCCGGGGTGGTCTGGAATACCCTTTGGGCACAGCACCTTGTCGCTTCGCTAAACGCCGCTTTCGGGCTGCATATCAAACCGATCACGGACGCCGAGGTCGTCGATTTTCTGCGGCCAAGCTTCGGAGCCGCCGCGACAACATCGGTGACTAGCCAGGAAGCTGTCAAGTAGACCGCACTTGCGCGGGTAAACGCCAAAACCGGCTTGGATGTTCGTCAACGCACATCTGGCCCACAGACGCGATAGTAGCCTGCAAGCAATACCCTCTTAACCTGCAAAGGTGTGCCATGTCTGTGACTAGCAATGGTGCGGCGTTGGCCGATGCATCCCCCCACCTCACCCCAGACGGAAAAATCCTGCACGCTTGCAATAAGGAATTCAAAAGCAACTTCAATCTGCATCCGTTCAAATTCAATCATCTGTTGCATGAAAGCGGCTTGTTCGATATCCCAAGGATCGAGGAGGTCGCCCTCCGCATGCTTGAAAAGAATGGCAACGTCCGCGCGATCAACTTCAAGAATAGTTCGCTGGAATCCAGGTTCAGCGCCATGCCGCATAGCACGCGGCTGAAAGAAGCGTTTGCGAGCGTTCACGAAAACGACTCATGGATCAAGCTGACACAGGCGCACCTTTACGACGCGGACTACGCCCAGGTCCTTGACACGATTACCGCAGAGCTCGAGGAGTTGTCCGATTACCCGCTGCGCAGCGACATCACCCTGGTGACGATGACGTTGCTGGTCTCGTCACCCAATATCTCGACGCCCTTTCACATCGATCACGAAACCAACTTCCTCTTCCAGCTGCAGGGCTCGAAAGACGTATGCCTCTTTCCGGCTACCGATCGCGAGCTGGTGCCGGACCAGGAAGTGGAGCGCTACTACGCCGGCAACTTCGAGGCCGCGCGTTATCGCCGTCAACTGCAGAGTCGCGGCACGATCTTCCGGCTCAATCCGGGCGATGTGGTGCATCACCCCTCATTGGCGCCGCATTGGGTCAAGAACGACGACAACATTTCGGTGAGTATCAGCATCAACTACTGCATGAGGTCGCTCGAGCAGCGCGCGCGGGTTTATCAGGCCAACTACGTTCTGCGCATGATGGGGCTGAAGCCGTTGCCGCCCGGTGTCTCACCATTGCGCGACAGCTTGAAAAGAAAGGTCATCTCGACGCTCGAACACCGCGATCCCAAGACCTTCGCGGAAGTCGTTCACGCGCCGGTGACCCGATTGAAGTCCCCGCTGAACGCGGTTCGGCGTCTGGTCAAACGCTGAACGCTCGCGATTCAATCAATACGCCAATCGCACAACCGCGGCATCTGCGCGAGGTAATCATGGACTATATCGGCCGCCCTCACTTTCTGGCTCCGGAGCCTCTCCTGAGGGAAGCGTCAACCTCGCCGGCAGGCGCACGCGAGACGACTGCGCGGTCCAATCCTGCGCTTGCGGAGGCTCCCTCGGTCAGTGAGCCCTGCCTGTTGTCGCTCGTCGTGCCGTTCTTTAACGAGGAGGAGATGATCGGCGCGTTCTTCAGCACGGTCACTCCTGTACTCGAATCGATCGACGGAACCGAGTTCGAAATCGTCTGCGTAAACGACGGCAGCCGCGATGACACGCTGGGCATGCTGATCGGCATGTCGAAAGAAGACAGCCGCATCCGTGTCATCGACCTGACGCGCAACTTCGGCAAGGAGGCCGCACTTTCGGCAGGGCTCGACGAAGCGCGCGGCGCCATAGTGATTCCTTTCGACGCGGACTTGCAGGACCCGCCGAAAATCATTCCGCTATTGGTCGAGAAATGGCGTGAAGGCCACGATGTCGTCGTTGCCAAACGTGTGAGCCGGCTCACGGATTCCTTCCTCAAGCGCCAGACCGCGGCGATCTTTTATCGCATTCACAACGCGATGTGCGACACGAAGATCCCCGAGAACGTGGGTGACTTCCGTTTGATCACACGGGAGGTCGTGGACGCGCTCAAACAGCTCCCCGAGACGCGCCGCTTCATGAAGGGGCTGTTTGCCTGGGTCGGCTACCGGACTGCAGTCGTCGAGTATGTGCGCGAGCCTCGCCTCGCCGGCAGGTCGAAGTTTTCGGGCTGGAAACTGTGGAACTTCGCGCTGGAGGGCTTCACGAGTTTCAGCACGCTGCCGCTTCGCGTATGGACTTACGTCGGCAGCTTCGTGGCATGCATCGCGATGATGTATGCCTCGTTTCTCATTGTGCGAACCTTGATTCAAGGGGTCGCCGTACCCGGCTACGCGTCATTGATCTCGGCCGTGCTCCTGCTCGGCGGGGTTCAGTTGATCGGAATAGGCGTACTTGGCGAATACATCGGCCGCATCTACTACGAATCGAAGAATCGGCCGGTTTATCTGATCCGCCGTCGCTATCAATCTGCAGGCACGAGCGATGCCTGATCTGCGCGCGGCAAGAAGGTTTGTGGTCTATGCGGGCGTCGGTGCGATCGGCACCGTCGCACAGTATTCGATTTTGATTGCGATGGTCCACTCCGGTCTTGCCTCCCCGGCGGTCAGTTCCATGGCCGGGGCGACCGTCGGCGCGATCGTCAACTACAGCCTCAACCGCCAGATCACGTTCCGAAGCAAGAGCAATCCCCTGTCGACCGCGCCGAAGTTCGCCATCATCGCCTTGCTCGGCGTATTGATGAACGGTGTGTGCATGAAGTTCTTCGCGACGGTTCTTGGGTTGAACTATCTGATTGCCCAACTGATTACGACCGCGCTCGTTTTGGGCCTGACTTATCTGCTCAATTCGAAGTGGACGTTTAAGGAACACGGGCGCCACTCCAATCCGAGCTCGAATGCGTCTCTCACCGCGACTTTCGATAAGGTCCCGTCGCCGGACGATGCTCGGTCGACCTAAACGCTGCAAATCGATCACGACGCAGGCCAATGCTTGCTGCGGAGGACACGACCGCGCTGCTGGCCCATTTCCTTTTCGTGGCAGCAGGGCATCCGGCTTGACACTGCCCCTGGCTCATTCAGGATGCGCACGTCCGCAGTGCCAATGCGTACTGGAGCCGCCGCGAGCCATCCGCGCGAGCACGCAAGCGACGCCCGGCGCACCAGCGTGTCGTAATTCCGGTTGGATTCCCCTCGTACAGACGGCTGCTTTGCGTAACTTGAGGATACGTTTCCAGATCTGGATGACGGCTGGCAACGCATGGTCCGCATGTGAGGGTACCCTGACGAAACGGCTTCGTTCGAGCGAACACCGCGTTGCCCAACGCACAGAGAGCTTAGCGCTCCCCGGCTACATTCGTCGCATGTCCTGGAATTTGCGTTGACCATAGGGCTGATCGGACCACAGGGCGACTAACGCCCTTATCTATTGGTCTTCTTGCCGCGAACGTGGAGGTGCTAGATGACAATAAAATGGCCGCCGGGGAGCGTGCATCTCGCCATTTCCTGGATCATTATCGGCATACTCGGTATGGTCGAAGGACTTTACGGGCGGACGCAATATTACGGCGACTGGATATCCTATCTGAACGTCAGCTGGGCCGTTTCAAACGTTGATTGGCGAGAAATTTTCAACCCATTCTGGAATCCTGGATATCCAGCGCTAGTTGCCGTGGGGCGCGCGCTAGCCGCCCCTACTCCGGAGGGTGAATGGTATGCGATAACGGTAGTCAATTGGCTGATCTATCTGGTTGCATATGCAGCCTGGCGTAGCCTGATCAAGAATGCCCTCGCGCTCTATTGGCCACAGTCTCTCGCGCTGATCAGACATCCATTTACGATCTGGATTGGAGTGTGCGTTTTTCTTGGTGCCTGCCTGGCGCTTAACCCTGTTTCAGCCGCGTGTCCGGACCTGCTCGTGACCACGGGCTTCCTCCTTGCTTCGGCTCAGCTTCTATCCCTTATCCGGCGGCGGGACGTGTTAGCAGCGATCTTGCTTGGCTTGATCCTTGGTATCGGCGTATGGGTAAAAGGCGTATTCACTCCATTTTCTTGCTTGTTTATTCTGACGCTGTTCATTTATTGCTGTGCGAGGGGTAGCCTGTGGCGACCATTCGGTGCGGTTGTGGGAACCTTCGGGGTGTTCTTCGCCATCTATATCGCCGGGATCTCGTGGTCGAATGGCGGATTGACTCTTGGTGCATCCGGTGCCCTAAACTTCGCCTGGCACGTGAACGAGTTACCTCACTTTACCAATTGGCAAGGGGGACCGGAGCAGTTCGGCCGGCCAATTCATCCAACCAGTCAGCTCGTAGCGGGCTTGCCAGCTTTCGGCTTTGGAACAACGTTCCGTACGACCTACCCTCCCTACAATGACATCGCATACTGGTACCAAGGTGTTCGGCCATTCTTCAATTTAAAACTCCAGGTAATCGCACTGGGGCGATCACTTTGGAGCTTGCAACAGATACTCAGGCAACATCCGGCTGTACTAGCTGTGGCCGCGGCCTTTTTACTACACCTTGCCAGGCGATCATGGCGAGCTTCGCTCGTTAAGATAGTGATCCGAATCTGGCCATTGCTATTACCAACCGTCGGAGGCTTTGGCACGTACTTTCTCGTGCATGTCGAAGATCGTTATCTCAGTGCCTTCGTCATGATTATGGCGCTTCTGTCCTTAGCGCCATTGGTTGAGGCGACGCTGCCTTCCCGTCGCGTGCTCGCCATTGCTTTAGCCGTAATCTATAGCGCAGGTGCTCTCGGCGAACTTGTGTTTGCCGATGCATCTACGCTCAAAACGGCGTTTCGCCATACGGACTTTCACGACGACCCGCAATGGCGCATCGCCACCGCTCTTACTGCCTCCGGGTTACGGCCGGGCGACCAGGTGGCCGTTATCCGGGATTCCATTCATGCTGTCAAGGTCACCTGGGCCTATGTGTCACGCTTGCGCATCATCGATGAGTTCGGCGGTCTCCCGTATCGGATTGAACCTACAGATCGCACCCGGTTCGATCCTGTCGACGCAAACCCTTTTCCGGACTACGGTGAAATATTTTGGACACAACTTACTCCACAACAGCGTGACCAGGTCATGAAGGCGTTCTCTCAAAGCGGGGCGCGAGCGGTCGTGTCGCTATCGATGCCAAAAAGTCGGCCCGATCCCGGCTGGGTCCCGCTCAAGGGAACGTCTGCCTGGATTTACACCTTTTCCAGTGTGACCAAATAGGTCGAAAGCCATAAATCGGACTAGTTTCATTACTTGCAAAAGTTTCGCAGATTTCCCGCGACTGGGTACCTTCTTGCCAAAGGGTTTTGCTTTTCCCAAACCAAATCAGACTGCTAGGAGCGATCACATGGAGACGTCGACGTTTCCCCCTGTTCTCGAAGCGGAATTGCCTGACAAGTGGATCGACGCGGATTCCTCGGTGTTTCGGGAGAATTTCGAGCGCAAGAGCTTCGACGTCTCCCACCACCTGGCGTCTCATCCGCTCTTTCAGCTTCCTCAATTGATGGAACTGGCGGAGCGAACCCTGAAAACACGTCCCGATGACCTCTACTTCGACATGGGCGATGTCGCGCCCGGTCAGAAATGGAAAGATACGAATCGTGCGTTCTCGCCGCTGAATGCATTAAAGCAGTTGGAGGACTCCAACGCCTGGTTCATTTTCAGAGGCCCGCAACAAGATCCGGCCTACGCCGAGCTGTACAGGCATGCGATGGCGGAGATCAAGGGTATGGTCGGCGGCGACATCGAATCGCAGATCAAGCGGGAAGACCTCATCATTTTCGTGACGTCACCGAAGCGTGTGACCGCGTATCACATCGATCGGGAATGCAATTTCATTCTTCAAATCCACGGGCAGAAGGATTTGTACGTCTTTGATCGGGAAGACCGGCAGGTGCTTCCGGAAGAAGAACTCGAGCGATTCTGGACGATCGATCACAACGCGCCGAACTATCGACCCGAGTTGCAGGACAGGGCGAAGACATACAGACTGGCCCCCGGAAAGGGCGTTCACGTTCCTGTCAATTGCCCCCATTGGTTGAAGAACGGCGACAATATCTCGGTAACGTTGAGCGTAAATTTTCAGTTTCTCAACACGCTGCGTGCGGATGTCTATCGGGCCAACTATTACCTCCGGAAGCTTGGACTCAACCCCACGCCGCCTGGACGAAGCGCGGTGCGCGATCGCGCCAAGGCTGCGGCGTTCTCGGCGGTGAATACCGCCCGCCGCGTCGCGAAGTCGACCCTGCAAGGAAGCGACTAGTCTTAACGTGTTGCCCTGGCCCGCCCCGGCCCACCGTGGCGGGCCTTGTTGTTGTACGCACGAGCAATGGGGATCACCAGCAGCCCTGTTGGCTTCCCCAATTGTGACCAGCTCGAGTCAGCGAATCACCCGACCTGTTCAACCAGCGCTCTCCAGCTAGCGAGTATCGGTTCGCGCGCAAACATCTGGAGGTGCACGCGCGCCTCGGTAATTCGCCGACCACGCTCCTCATCCGGCATTTCGGCTAGCGAACGCATACCGAACGCGATGGATTCGCGAGCAAGCGGATCGGCGCACAGCATCGCAGCGCCGCCGACTTCCGTCAGGATGCTCCCGCGAGAAACGAGGCATGGCAAATCGTGCTCTATCGCCTCGATCACCGGCATACCGAATCCTTCCAGCAGACTCATCAGCACGAAACCCGAAGCGTTGCGATAAAGCCAACGAAGCTCGTCATCTTTGGTATATCCGGGCATCACGACACCCGGAGATTGCTTCGCGAGTTCAATTGCGGCGTCCGCACCAGACTCGCGCCCTCCGACAACAACATACTGCCACCCTTTCTCCACAAGCCCGCTTGCCGAGAACGCCTCGATACAACGGGCCTGGTTCTTGCGATCGCCGATATTCCCCACCGTCAGCAGAAAACGGCGCGAAACGCCTTCCACCGGACGCCCCTCTCCTTTCTTGACTCCCAAACGGGTTGGAATATAGATGACATTCGACGAGGCAAAGTCATTGCCGTACAGCGCGTGAAATTCCCGCTGCGACGTCTTGCTGACGAAAACCATATGGGGCTTCATCCGCCGGATCTCGTCATAAGCCCGAACATACAATTCATTGACACCGGGCGCGAAATACTGAGGATGTGTGATCGGACCCACATCGTGGCACAGCACGATGTCTCGTGCTTCCAGGCGATGGCGCACGACGCTGAGCGGGTCGAGATGCAGCGTAGGGCGTGGATCGCGGATTACCGGCAAAAGAGCAACCAGCGGCGACCTGTTGACCCGCGCAATGGTTTCCTTGTGGGTCAAGCGGCCCGCGATCCGGCGCATCAGATCATTGTGGGGAAATTCGTGAAATCGTCCGTAGTGGACCGTCGTCACCCTGGTCCCGAGCGTCGAAATGATGTCCTTCCCCAAAAAGAGCTTGCCGGTTCGATCATTGAGCGCCAATGAGAAGTCGACATCAATAGACATTACGTGCCCCCATCAGCCGCTCACGGCCTTCACGGTATCGAACATGCTGCGCGCCGCCTGTCTCCAGGTGAAGCCGCCAGCCTGCCGGAGCCCGGCGGATATCAGCGACTGCCGCACAGGTTCATCGTTGAGTACGGTCAAAATATTCATCCGCCAGGCGTCCGGGTCGAACGGATCGGCATAAAGCACCGCCTTGCCGCAAACTTCCGGCAGCGCGCCATACGGCGCAGCGACGACCGGGCAACCCAGCGCCATCGCCTCCAGCGGCGGCAGACCAAACCCTTCCGTAAGCGAGGGAAAAGCAAGTGCGCCGGCATGGGTCATCAGCCCGACGAGCTCGGCGTCGCTAATGCGGCCGGTAAATCGCACGTTGGGCGGCACGACGTGCCCAACACTTTCGAAGTCGGCCTGCGTCGCGTTGCCGAACAGCACGAGTTCGACGTCGCTCAGCTGTGCGCCGGCGAAGGCCTTGAGCAAAATGCCGATGTTCTTGTGTTTCTGGGTGTTCGCGAGTGCGAGCACGTAGCGCCGTGGCTTCAGGCTCAATACAGCAAGCTGCCGTGCGTCGGGCTGAACCTGCAGAACATGGTCGCAGCCGTTGTGCACAACGACAATCTTGTCGGCGCTGGCAACGCCATAGCGCACAAGCTCGCCCTTGGAAAACTCGGATACGGTAAAGATAATCTTGTGCCGTTTGCCGATGAAAAAGTAGAGCGATTTGTACCAAAGCCGGAAAGGAAGTGAATAGGATTCCGGGGCCGAATACACCTGTGCGTCGTGGATCATCGTTGCCGAATCCCGATGAATCAGTGGCCCGAGATTGCACAGATTAAGAATAAAGTCCCTTCTGCGAGCCAGTGGAAAATAGCATTGCTCCCACGCGATGCGGTGAATCTTGCGAACCCAGCGACTCTCGCGAACGCACGAAATATTGCGGTAAAGCGGAATCTCGACGCGGTCTCTGACAACGAGGGCGCAATCGAGGCCGCTGCCGGCTTGCCCGGCAATCAGCGCGTCGGTCGCAGCAACGAGTTGCTCGGCCACCTTGTGCACGCCCGTCGGCGCTGCCCCGAAGAACTTGCCATTGAACGCTATCGTCTTCGACGCGATCGTCTTCATAACCCTCTCCACGTTCAAGCGTCAATGGCCCGGCAACCGATCAGATGGCCGCTCAAGCGGCAGCCACGATAGCTCCAGAGGTTTCGAGCAGGGTTCGCACAACGCGATGTCCGTTCTGACTCAGGACAGTGCGGCTTTCTCCGACGGGTATGCTATCGACCCAGCCGGCGCAGCACTGCTGGATACCGCACGCAAACGCGTGCGTATTCAGCCTGCGCACGCGCGAGCGCTACGCACGGCCTCAAACGGGTGTATCGGCCGCCGTGGTGTCGAGAACCGCTTTAGGCGTCGATCGGCCAAATCGGGATACGAGCCAGGCACGGATGGGCGTATCGATGAAACGCATGATGAGATAACTGGTCAGCAGGATCGCGGGCAAGAACACGGCGGCCTCCAGAATCGGATCCTTTCTGTGCATCAACTCCTGATAGATGCCGTTGAGCCAGACGAACGTGGGGTAATGCAACGCGTACACGGGATACGACAGTTCCCCAAGAACGAGCGCGGCCGTGCGCACAGGCCCGGTAAGCGCAATCGACGATCCGCCGAGGATCAGCAACGGCATCACGGCGGCAGCCCACAGCCACTGGACGAAGAAGGGGATCTGGCCATTCCACCCCATGATGACCAGGGTTGCGACGCACGCCGGAAGAAATAGCGATTTCCAGATCTTCAACGAGAGCAGCCCGAATTTCACATGGCTGTGATAAAGCAGGACGCCCAGATAATAAGCGCCAAATACACGCGGAAAGCCGGAAAGGAAGGTCTGCGGCGTATCGCCTCCCATACCGAATTCCGCCGTAAGCGCGTAGCCCGTGACCGCCACGACGAGCGCGAACTTTATTCCGTCGAATCGCCGTGTGAGCATCCAGAAGAGGTTGACGACCAGCTCGAGGAAAAGCGTGTATTCGGGGCCATTGAGCGGAAACACCTGCGGCCCGCCAATTGCATGCGGAGCGCCGAAGGTCGGAATGCACGATAGCCCAAGGAGCGTGGCGGCCGCGAGCCAGCCTGGAGAGATATCGGAATCGTGAAGCAGAACATATCTCGCCGCCAGATACGATGCGCTCAACAGGGTTCCGATCACGATCATCGGCATCAGCCGTATGAGTCTGATACGCGCGAAAAGCGCACCGCTCAGTCCTCTTTCGAAGCGGCCACGATACGCCACGCACAGGACATAACCCGACAGGCCAAAGAAAAAGTCGACGGCAATACCGGCGTTGGGGGCCAACCATGGGATCCCCAGCCAATGATTAAGGTGAAAGAGCAGGACCGAGATGGCTGCGAGGCCACGCAGGCAATCGGGCACCGCCAAATGGGAGTCTTTTTTCATCGCGTGCGACTAACACCAGCTCTCGAGAAAACCTTCTCCGCTACTAATATGTTGTCCGAATCGGAAGTACCTCAGAGGCTTGATTGCTAAAAACTCTCAGGTCGCTCAGGCGTGAGCCTTCCACGAAAGAAGTCCCACAAGCCGATCAGATTCCCCATCAGACGCCCTCGCCGGTCGATCCATGGCTCCGGCGCAAAGCTTCGCACGACGTTGCTCGCGATATTGCGTATGACATGATCGACCGCCGGGCGCAAAGGCATCGTCTTCTTTTTCACCAGATAAAACGGATTGATCACCTGCGAATAACCCAGCTTGCATCCGGACACCCTGCCGCGTTTGACGCCCAGGTGCACGCCGAGCGCCGTGTTGATACGCACGACGAGATAGCCCCGATTCCAGATCTGGCCTCCGAAATCGCGATCCTCCTGCCAGCCATAGAGAACGAGGCGCTCATCGAAGCGCAGACCAGCGATGCTGCTGGCGCGGAACGCCATGTTGCACCCGTAGGGACCGCCGGTCGGCGCGACGATCAACCGTTCCGGAAGATCGCCGATCCTCGCAACGATGTCGCGCCCTTCTTCGACGGAATAACCTGGCCCATGAATGCCATCCGCGATGACGGTTCCGGTGACACAGGCAATGGATGGATCGCTGTCCAGCGCCTTGAGGACTTCCGCAGTCCACTCGCTATGCATCAGAAAGTCATCGTCCAGAAAAATCACGACGTCGACATCGTCAGGCACATGGTTCAATGCATGATTGCGTTGCGTCGTGAGCCCAGGTCGCCCCTTCAGGACGATCATGCCGGGTTGGACTGACAGGTCGGCAACGTCCTCGTCCGAGACGCAGGAGACGATGATCAGATCAGGTTTAACCGTTTGCAAATCGACGAAGGCAACGACATCCCTGAGAATGTCTGCTCGACCACGAGTGGCAAAGATCAGGCAGATTTTCCGGTCTCCGCCAGGCGAAGGTTGACTCATTGGCCCGGCCATCGTGGCTCGCGAACTCAAGCTCGATTCCATCATTGACCTCTTCGATCATTACCGGCAGGACTGCGGAGGGCGCTGCATCGGCATGCGAGGCATCGCACGCCTGCCTGCCGCACGCGGCCGCGGATCTCACGCGTACACCACCACGCATGCGCAAAGCGATTGCCGGCGTTCGTTATTCGAGCCATCTGCCAAATCTCGCCGGCAAGGAGAAACCTTCGTCGAATCCGAAAATCTCGCGCAACAAGCCTGCTTTCCAGATTCCGAAAATCAGCATGACCAGCAATGATCCTTCCGCGAGGATTCGCGCGTAGACCATACCTGTGGCCCCCCAGTGGCTGGCAAGGGGAATGGCCACCATCAGGTTCACCACCGCGCTGATCACACCGCTCCAGGCAAGCTGCCTTTCGAGTTTTCGGGGAATCAGGAAATAGATACCGAGTACCCGCGTGCAAACGGTAAGCGGCAGAATGAAGATCATGATATTCAGAACCGGGACGGCATGGCGGAGCTCCGGTCCAAATACCAGCGGTATGAGCCATTCAGAGAGCAGTCTCGTGAGGATCACTCCCGCAACCGCGCCGACAAAGAAGACGGCAAACGTGCGCCGGGCAAGCAGATTCGCCCGGGCCGGGTTACGGGTAACCAGATACATGACCTTCGGCGCCAGAATCTGGGCGGCGGGCGCCATGATGCTCAATGCGGCACCCACCAGGCGCTCGGAGAGACCAAAGGCACTCACTTCCTGGGCCGCGGCCAGCAGCGACAGAATGTAGGTGGAAGCATCCAGCACCAAAACCGCTGTTCCACTGTAGATGAAGATCGTAGCCGACCGTTTGATCAGACCCATGGCCGCACGCACGGGTGAAAGGAAGCCGCTGTATTCTTTTCGGACAAGCCAATACGCCACCAGCGTCTGGATCATGCTGGAGGTAAAAATCACGGGAAACGCCCGGTCGACATCAGCCGGTTTGCGAATGAAGGTAAAGATCAGTGCGAGCGAAAGCAGGAGCCCCAGTACTTCGATCAGGACATTCGTGCGCGGGCGTCCCGTGCTGGTGAAATACCAGCCAATGTTAAAGGCGGACAGCAGCCCTCCCGCAACGACGAAAAACCCCGCAAGCGGCACATTGGCAATGATGTCCGACCTGCAAACCGCGATGCCTCCGACGATCGCACCGGGAACGGACAATAGCAGCCGGGCCGTGAATTGGTCCCGAAAAATCGTATCGCGTTCGCTCGCGACTTCGGTGTGGACGATATCCCGTCCCCCGATGGTAGAAAATCCGAAGTTGACGAGCAGCCAGAGAGCACTGGAAAGCGACAGTCCGGCCAATACCACGCCGTAACCACTCGAACCCAGCACTCTTCCGTAATAAGGAATGAGAACGAGTGGGTAGAGGTAGCGAATTGCGTACGAAAAATAAACAGCCAGCAGTTCCAGCTTTGACAGCGACGAATGCACCTTATTCATGAGCCCCCCTGGCAACCCATCCGCCACGCGCGGGCACACGTCGCAGCACACGCGGCGAGAGTGCGCCCGCTGCGGCCGCAAATAAATAAAAACACGTACCGAGTTCGAAGACGCTAAGCGAAGCCGAGGCGACGATCAAAGTGGCGATCATGGCGTGACGCGCCGCATAGGCGATGGCCCGCTCCGCGAACGGGTAATGGCCAGGCACCGGCGTGAGCAGCGTCTTGCCAAGGAACGTCCCGTAACACACCACACCCACGACGCCAAGGCTCGCCACCAGCACCACCAGAAAGCTCGACGCACGAATGCTTCCCAGCCCAACGCCTATTCCATACGTATCGAAGAAGTTGGTGATGCCCTGAGCATTCCAGCCCATTCTCTCGACGCCGGAGTCACTGCCCGCCTTGCTCAGGATCGCGGCATCGACGAAATCGCCGAGCACTTTCACCACGCCCGGCAAAAAGACGATCACGTAGAGCACGCCCAACAGACCCGCGCATGCCGAAATAACAGACAGCCGTTGCTTGCGTACCGGGGCGAAACGCGAGATCACCGCGGGCCGGCTAAAGAACAGTACGAGCTGATACGCGCCTAAACCGACATAGGCGGTTCCCGAAGTCGACAGCAGCAGGAGGCATCCTGTCGCAATCGAAAGCGGACCGGCCAGTTTCGGGCGATAGCCGACGAGCCAGAGATTCAGGCAATAGACAAAGATCGGCAGCGTAAAAGCCGCAAAGCCGGACGTTTCACTGAACGTGCCGCTGATGCGGACCATCCCGGCCATTTCCTGGCCGGTCAAATCGGCGAACTGCGCCGTCTTGATAGCCGAGAGAACGTCGAGGCCCGCCGCGTGCGCAACGATATCGATCACGCCGGCAAGCGCGTCGAGCGAGGCGAGCAGGAAGATGGCGTTGGCGAACGTCCGGTATACACCGCGATATTGCAGGAACGCAAACATGGAGCAATACACGATGACGTCGGCGACGCAATAGATCGTCTGGGACAAATTGCCGGACACAGGGCCAAGCGGCTGCAACACGATGAACTGGCTGCTGCGGTCGACAGGGAACACGAGTGTCGCGCCGCTCAGCAAACGCGGCAGCAGGATGGCACCCGTAACACCCCAGACGCAGGTGCAGAGCAGCCAGAAACCGGGCTTGCCCTGCGCGACTGCGTCAGCGAGCCCCTTCCCGCCCACGAGATTGAACGCCCTGAGTGCGAAGAACGCGAGAAAGACTTGCGCCGGCAAGATGCCGATGCCGCCCAGTCCGAGCGCGAGCGTACATCCAAACAGGGAAAACGCCGCCATGCCGTAAATCGCGCCGCGATACGACACGTAGAGCGCCGCCAGTCCGGCGACGAACACGATGACTCCGAATATCGTCAGTTCCACTTGCCGAAACCCCTATGCGTTCACCCAGCCTTCGTGCGTGAACGATTTCGTTATTGCGCCAACTCAGGCTGAGTGCCAGCGCCGCACCACAGGCGGCGTGTCGGCGAGCACCTTGTCGGCATCCATCGCGCGTTCCACCACACTGAGAAACTCCTGCTTGAACCGCTCTTCCGTAAAGCGCATCGCATTGCGACGGCAGACTTCCGCTTTGAGCGGGGGTTGCCGCTCGAAGCGCTCCACCGCATCGACAATCGATTCCACGCTTTGCTCGCTGAAGAAGAGCCCCGTGCCGCGCTCGGGATCCGGCGAATCCACCACGATCTCCCGCGAACCTCCGCGACCCAGCGCGATGACCGGCGTGCCACAGGCTTGCGCTTCCACCACGGATATGCCGAAGTCCTCCTCAGCGGCGACGACGAACGCTCGCGCACGCTGCATATGGTCCACCAGTACCTCATCGGGCTGATAGCCGAGCAACGTCACATTGGGCGTGGCACACGCCTTCACCCGCGCAAAGTCGGCGCCGTCACCGATCACCACGAGGCGCCTCGACGGCATCGTGGCAAATGCCTCGACGATGAGCGGTATGCGCTTGTACGGCACCATGCGCGAGGCAATCAAATAGAAGTCTTCGTGCTGGCCACCCAATTCGAACCGCTCCACATCGACGGGCGGGTAGACCACCGTAGCCTCGCTGCCGTAGGCCTTGCGAATGCGTCGCCCCACGAAAGCAGAATTGGCGACGAAAGCGTCCACCCCATGCGCCGTTCGCTGGTCCCAGATACGCATGTAGTGAAGCAACGCACGCACGATCCAGCTTTTCATGCCGCGCTGCAGCCCGGCTTCGCATAGATATTGATGCTGCAGATCCCACGCATACCGGATCGGCGAGTGCACATAACTGACATGCACCTGGTTCGGACCGGTCAAAATCCCCTTGGCCACGGCATGGCTCGAGGAAATCACGAGATCGTAGGACGACAGATCGAACTGCTCGATCGCCAGCGGCATGAGCGGGAGATAAGTGCGAAACGATTTGCGCGCCCGCGGCAAATGCTGAATGAACGAAGTCGTTGCGTGCCTGCCGCCCAGCACGCCCCGCTGCGACTCCGGGAAGAAGTCGACAACGCTGTATAGGTCGGCCTGTGGAAAGAGCTGAAGAATCTGCTCCACGACCTTCTCCGACCCAGCGTAAGTGACAAGCCACTCATGCACGAGCGCGACGCGGCCGAAACGGCGAGTGTCGTTCGCAAGATTGGACGCAAGCGTCACATTAGCCACGGCGAGATCTCCTCGATCAACCTGGTGGCAGTGGCTCGCCAGGTGAGTTCCGCTGTCCGTGCACGGCCCCGCTCGCGCAGATTCTCGCGTAACGCGGCGTCGCTCGTGATTCGTTCGAGCAAGCTCGCCAGCTCCGCAGGATCGTCCGGCGAGGTGTAGAGCACGGCGTCGCTGCACGCTTCCTGGACGGCCGGCAGCCGCGAAGCGATCACCGGGCAGCCGAGCGCCAGCGCCTCGACGGGCGGCAACCCGAAGCCCTCGTAGCGCGACGGATACACGAAGCACGCCGCGCGCCGATAAAGCGCAGCGAGTTCGCTGTCGCTCACGTAGCCGAGATGCTTCACAAAGGCGGGCAACGCATCCTGGCCCGTTCCGTAGACCCGTGCGTCGCCTCCGCCTACCACGATGATGTCGAACTGCGCTTCACGAATGAGGCGCGCAGCCTCAGCCACGAGCTGAAAATTCTTGTGCCGATTGAGGCTTCCCACTGCAAGTACGAATGGACGTTCGTCGAGCGTAACCGACGCTGGAGCCGCATCCTGTTGCACACGCAACATGTGCTCGCCGCTCTCCGGCACAACCCCGATCTTGTCTGCAGGAATCCGGTAAGCGTCACACAGCTCACGCCGCGAGAACTCCGACACGGTAATCACGCGCCGCGATATGCGGCCAAGACGCGGCGCCATCAGGCGATACCAGGCAACGAAAGACCGGCTGTAGCTGTCCGGCACGCGCGCGGGCGCCGCGTCGTGCAGCACCGTGATTTGACGGCGGTACCACAGGGGTCCGGAATTGCAGAGATTGAGCAGCAACCGGCCGCGTGCAGCTTGCGGCAGCGCCAGTTGTTCCCAACGCAGGCCACCGCCCTTTCCGCTCGCGCGCAACGCGACGTGCCGGAACGGATTTGGCATGGCCGCCAGCGCTTCGGGAACGATGATCTCGGTGCGCAATCCAGCGACGCGCGGATCGCGCAGCTCGATCAACTGGTCGAGCGCCCGGATCGTCTCGAACGCAAAGCGATCGACACCCGTCGCGCGGCGACCCAGGAAGCGGCCGTTAATCGTCAGATTGGGGGCAAGCACGTGTTTCATCCCAAGGTGGAAGGCATCGCTCACGGCCGGATTCGACGGGCGACGCCATGCAATTCATATGTCTTGAAGTGTGGCCGGTCTTCGCACCGGCGAATGTTCGCCGTCGCTCATGTCACGCCAACTCACGCATCCAGAGCCGGTTTAGGAGAGTCAGTTGCGACTTGCGATGGAAAGTCGCCGCTAATGCGATTGACGGATCCGGTCAAACGACCGATGGCCGAAGGGGCGTGATGAGTTCGCGTCGCGTGCGGGCGGACAGTCACTCTGCCGCCGGTGAAGTGGGCTGAAGCAGGGCGAATCCGCTCCAGCCCACGAGTCCAAACCATAAGGCGCCGCTCGACCTGCAATTCGACGGACCGCGGCGCTGTTGCCGACGAGCACACGACTGCCGGCGATACCCAGCTACTCCGCCTTCGCGCTCCCCGTATCCTTGGCAAAGCCGTAGCTCGAATAGCCGTACGCGGCATATTCGTTGCCATAGCGTCCCGGACGCGACGTCATGTCATTGAAGATCACGCCGCGAATGGGCACGCCAACCTGTTCGAAGCGTCGCACGGACTCGCGCAGATCGGCCACGCTCGTCGCGCCCTGGCGCGCGATCACGAACACGGTGCCCGCCAGTCTCCCGATGATCCCGGCGTCGGCCACCGGCAAAATCGGCGGCGCGTCGATCAGCACGAGCTCATAGGTCGAATTGGCCCATGCCACGAAATTCCTGAACGCGTCCTTTTGCAGCAGCTCGCTGGCATTGGTCACATAACCCCCGGTCGCGACGAAGTCGACGCCCGGCATCACGTCGTGATTCACCACGTGGTCATAGCTTTGGCAGTGCTCGAAGATGTTGGTGACGCCTGGCATGCTCGGCACCGCCATATGCTGGTTCAGCGAGCCCCGCCGCAGATCCGCGTCGATCAGGAGCACACGCTTGCCCGACGCACCGAATACGGCCGCCAGATTGACCGAGACGAACGACTTGCCGACCATGGGTGTCGGTCCCGCCAGCAGCACGATACGATTGGCTGCGTCCTCCAGCGAATGCTCGAGCGCGGTGCGGAAGCTGCGCAGGCTCTCGACTGCCGGGTCGAACACGGCCGTGTGCGCAAGCACCGTGTTCGCGCCCGGCGCGCCGTGGGGCAAATGACGCGCAAGCGAATGCTGAATGCGGCTGCGCGGTACGGCCGCGAAGACCGCCAGCCCGGTGCCCGTTTCGATTTCGTCCACGACGGAGACGCCGCGGTTGAGCCTCTGACGCAGCAGCACGAGCGCAGCGCCGGCAAACAATCCGGTAAACACGGCCGCGACCACGATAATTGCGCGCTTCGGCCGAATCGGTCCTTCAGGCGGCACAGCGGCGTCGATCATGCGCACATTCGACACGCGCCCTGCCTTGATCAGACGCAACTGCTCGCGGCTGTTCAAAAGATTGGTGTAGATGTTCGTATCGACGGTCACTTCACGCTGCAGGCGCACGAGCTCCTGCTCCACCGGCGGCAGCGCGCGGGTCTGGCCGGCGAGGTGTTCCAGCGACTTCTGCGCTTCGGACAGTTGCCCGTTGATGGCGACGAGAGCCGGGTTGTCGTCGGTGAAACGCGCCATCGCCTGCGCGCGTTGCTGTTGGAGATCGGCGATACGCTGCTGCGCCAGCGCCGAACTCTGCAACAATGCCGACGCTTCGGCGTCCAGATTGACGGCGCCGTGCGCCGAGCGGAACGTGTTGAACTCGTTCTCGGCTTTCTCGAGCTGGGCCTTGAGCAGAGGCAACTGCCGGTCGAGGAAGGCAATCTGCTTTTCCGCTTCTTCCTGCGTGCGCTGGGCATTCTGCCGGATGTATTCGTTGCCGATCGCATTGAGAATGGTGCTGGTGAGTACCGGGTCTTCGCCATCCAGCGCAACACCAATGACATCGGATTCCTTGCCCTTTTCCGTAATGGCGATTGCCGTCTGCAGCCCCTGGATGGCGCTCAGTTCGGACAGGCGCATCACGTTGAAGACCGTGCCCGGTTGCCCATCGATCCGGCCAACGACGAGGTCGATTGTGCCGCCCACCGTCGGCGCGTGCAACGCCTCTCCCACTTTGCCCTCGAGCGTGATGCCGCCCCCCTCGAGCGTGTAGGCGCCCTCGCCCCGGTAGGTCAAGACGAATGGCCTGCCTTGCAGGCGTGTCGGCACGTTGAACTGCGTTACCTCGATTGCCTCGTCGCCCCATGCGTAACCGCCCCATCCCGACCAGTGGTCGAGGCTCAGATGTCGCGCAGCCCAGCGGCCCACCACGGGGAAATAGCGCGGCGTTGCCTTGATGTAGAGCTTGGTCGCATCGACGGCGGAAGACACGACCATCCGCGAACGCAATACCTCCATTTCCGCCGATGCCTGGGTCTTGACCGCGAACTGGGAGGAAAGATCGGCCAGCGCCGACTTTGCCCCGTTCGGGCTCTCCTCCACCTGAATGAGCATGTCCGATTGATAGACAGGGGACGCCAGTACCGCGTAGAGAGTGCCGAAAAGCGTAAAGATCAGCGTAACGATCAGGATCGTCTTGCGGCCCGCATAAAGGGTATCCAGCATATTGCCCATATGTCCGCCGTCGGGGGCGATCGGCATGATCGTCTCCGCAGGCCCTTCGAGCAGATAGTCGCGGTTATTCATCTTGTTCCCCCGAAAGCGAACAGGTCGACTGACGCGGTTCGTGTGGTTTGTATTGTTCATGTGCACATCAGTATCCAATCGCACGGCTCGCCGCCGCGGCCTGGGTCGTCGGCAAAATCAGGCTGATGACACGACTCCACTTCACGAGAGTAGACGTATCGACGAATACGACATCATTCGGCTTGAGCTCGAACGAGTCGGCCGTTGCCATTGCAGAAGCGCTGCTCGCGTCGAGATGAAACACGACCGGCTGGCTGGTATCGCGTCCACGCACGACATATACCTGCGAAGCATCACCCGACGACTGGTTGATCCCTCCCGCGTTGCCAAGTGCCTCGTTGAGCGACATACGTCCGTTATTGAACATCACGCCGCCAGGACGCTCGACCTCGCCGACCACGAAGACCTTGCTGTCCGTCTGTGCAAAGATCCGCACGAGGTCACCATCGTGCAGAATGATCCGGTCGGGATTGAACCCCTTGCGGATCATCGCCGGCATATCGATATCCACGGTGGCGTCGCCGCGCGTCACAGACACATGCGAGCGGTCGGCATTGCTCGTGAAACCGCCGGCCCGGTTGATCGCCTCGGGCAATGTCATCGGTCGGTCGTTGAGCACCTGCACGCCCGGCGTCTTGACCTCGCCGTCGAGATACACGCGCTTGCTGCGATAGGTCTCGATGCGCACGGTGATCTGCGGCTGACGCACGTATTTCGCGAGCTTTCCCGCGAGGATGTCGCGCACGCCCATTTCCGAAAGACCGGCGACTTTCAGCGGACCAATATAGGCATACTGAATAAAGCCGTTGGTATCGACGGTGTAACCGGACGCAACCGAACTGGCGCCCGAGGGAGCGTCGCCACCGCCGCCGCTCGCAGGCAGGTTGAGTTCGGGATGATCCCAGACGACGATGGTGAGAATATCGCCGGGGCCGATTTCATATGGAGTGGCCTTGGCAAACATCTTCTCCACATCCGCGGGAATGCCCTTGGGTCGCGCCGCGGCTTCCTTGTCCACCAGGTCCCTCGTGATCTCGACGAGCGTACCGGATGGCGCACCCGCGATGCCCTTGGCCACCACACTATCGGGCACTGCCGCGCCCGGGTTCGCGCCGGTGCCGGCCGCGCCGGATGTGTAAGTCATGCCCGGCGCCAGGGCACAGCCGCTCAGCGCCGTGAGCGCCAGGCAAACGGCACACGCGCCCGCCAGTCCAAAATCCCGCACGACACGCGCGTGCGCAGTCCCGATCCAGTTCATCGCGTTCAGTCCCATCGCAAATACCCCCAATCGCTCTACACGCGTTCCTGGCCATGCCGTGTGGCCCGGATACCCGAAATGCCAGTCGCTCGCCCGCTCCGTTTTCGACTCAATACGCGCCAGTTCCGCGAATCACGACAAACAACGTCTTGAACAGAATCCCGATGTCCTTCCGGAAGGTCCAGTTCTCCACATAGGAAACGTCGAGCAAAACGCGCGTTGCGTAGTCGATGTCGTTGCGCCCGCTCACCTGCCACAGGCCCGTGATACCCGGCGTGGCCATCAGGTAGTACTTTCTCGCCTCGCCATAGCGCTCCAGTTCCTGGTCGATGATCGGCCGCGGGCCGACAAAACTCATCTGGCCGCGCAGGACGTTCCAGAGCTGCGGCAGTTCATCGAGGCTCGAGCGGCGCAGAAAGTGGCCGATCCGCGTGACGCGCACATCGTTCTTCAGCTTGAATTCGCGCTCCCACTCGGCGCGGGCTTCGGGGTCCCGCTCGAGCAGATCCTTGAGCACCTGCTCCGAGTTCACCACCATCGAGCGGAACTTGAGACAGCGGAATTTCTTGCCATGGCGGCCTACGCGCGTATGGCCGTATAACGCCGGACCACCGTCGCGCTTGACCAGCAGCGCGAGCACGGCGAGCAGCGGCGAGAGCAGCACGATCGCACTCACCGCCGCCACGATGTCGAAGACGCGTTTCAAGGCGTGCCCAATGACTGCGCTACGAACCTTGTCGCGCGCACCGACCTCATAAGCTTCCCGGCGCCACCATTCACGGGTCAGCCGCAGCACGCTGAATTCCGAAAAGAACAGCGTGTGCGACAGCAGCAGGGAAATACCCGTCGTCAACGTCCAGTACATGAACCACGGCAACGCCAGCAGATGATCGTGATGAATCGCATACAGCAGCACGAGTCCGCAAAGCTGCACCGCGAGCCAGGCGAACGCCGTGCGGCCCGCGACGCTGAAAAGCGACCGGCTGCCACGCGTGCCATAGGTCCCGCAGGCGGGAAAGACCGAGAGTGCGAGCGCCGCGCAAAATGCCACCAGCGTGGGATCGGGGTGATGCACCTCGGCCACCTGTCCGGAATTCAGATTCAGGTGGACGGCGCAAATGGCGCCCAGCACGATCAGCACGACATCGACCGTACGTTGCAGCACGATGTCGACCGTACGTTGCGCAAACTCTGACCGTTGCGTTAACTCTGACATTTCCCTACCCCAGTGCGTGTCGTGTTCGCCAGACGTTCATGGGCTGGTAGTCGTCCGCCACCGGCGAACGCACGGAAATCCCCGTCTCAGGCGATCCATACGTCACGTGCCGCCTGCCCCGATAACCCACGACAACACATTACGGCGCGAGCGACGCAGGAACCGTGCGCAATCCCACCAACGGTTTCTGATCGTCGCTGCCTCATGATGCGAACCACGCTGGGGGCGCTCTGCAAGTCACAATGCGAGCGTTGCGTTATGTGCGTAACCGCACATAACGCAACGTCTCTCGGACCCGGTTCGGCTGATTAATATGAAGGATCCCTAACTGTTTACCCTGAAAATCGCGACAATCGACTCTATTTTCATTATTCGATCGCGACATCTGTGATAGACGGAATCTAATCTCCTGTGGAGTGTCTATCCGTTCGCCGTCGCACACATGATGTAGCCAATGACGCGGCAAAATGCTTTCTGGCTGCGCCTCCAACGTGGGTAAGCCAATTGAAAATGCCGGCGTGGAGCGAGCAAGCGCGCGTAATCGGTAGCCGGCAACCGCTCCACGCGAGGAATACGCCGTGATGCATTCCGTAGCAACCACCCATCGTCTGCTCACCGGTACCGCCCGTTCGCGAGACGCGAGCCACGCGAAACGGACCTGGCCGTTCGGCATGCGTGCCATTAAAAGCTTCGCAGCAGGTATCTGCGCACTCGCGTGTGCAACGGCGGTGCACGCGGGCGACGCTGTGCACGCCATGCCAGCCGACGAATTCCTCCAGACGCTCGCTGTCGACACCCACGTCAGCTATACCGACGGCGCGTATGTCAACGTGCACAACGTCGCCGACGATATGG
Organism: Paraburkholderia sp. EG287B; assembly: GCF_040965595.1. Classification (NCBI taxonomy): domain Bacteria; kingdom Pseudomonadati; phylum Pseudomonadota; class Betaproteobacteria; order Burkholderiales; family Burkholderiaceae; genus Paraburkholderia; species Paraburkholderia sp. EG287B. The sequence continues at coordinate 209,121 of NZ_JBFRCG010000014.1, read as the reverse complement.
CGTGGCTCGGCATTCACCACGTCCGCGACTACCCGCCCGGCTCTTCCATTCCGTTCTCCAGCTATGTCTATCTCGCGCAGCGCGGAGTGAAATTCAACTTCCTGATGGGCGCGGACTTCGAGAAGCACATCGGGCAGGTTGCGCAGTTGAATACCGAGGTGCCCGGCAGCGTTGCGGCCATCGAAGGCCCCAACGAACTCAACAACTTTCCAGTCGCTTACCAGGGGCTTACCGGCGCGGCAGCCGGGCTCGCTGTGCAGCGCGACCTCTACGCACGCGTGCACGGCATGCCGGAGCTCAAGGCGGTGCCCGTCTACGACGCGACCGGCTTCGACCCCAAGTCAGTCGAGACGCGTGCAGCTTCGGCCGACTTTGCGAATCAGCATGTCTACCCGCAAAACGGCGAGCAGCCTCTCTGGAACGCGAACGGCGACAAGTGGATGCTTGCGGCCATTCACCTGGGCCAGAGATTTCAGTTGCCGCTCGTCATCACCGAGTTCGGCTACTTTTCATTGCCGCAGGCGGGTTGGTACATGCTCGGCGTCGACGAGGACACGCAGGCCAAGGGCGTGCTCAACGGTTATATGGATGCGGCGTCGGCGGGCGTGAGGCGGCTCTATGTTTATGAACTGCTCGACGAAAAGCCCGATCCGGCACACAAGAACGATGAAATGCATTACGGGCTCTTTCGCAACGACAACAGTCCCAAGCCGGTGGCCTACGCCATTCGCAATCTCACGTCGTTCCTGAACGCCAACTCCACGCGACGCGCAAGCGCAGCCGCGCGCAACACGCTCGCCTATACGCTTTCGGATATGCCGCAATCGGCGAATAGTCTGCTGCTGCAGAAGAAGGACGGCCGCTTCGTGCTGGTGCTCTGGAACGAAACGCTCATCTGGGACCGTGCGACAGCAAAGCCGCTCACCAGCCCGCCCGCGCGCGTCGGTCTCGACTTTGGCGAGACAGCGAAACGTGTCGAGATTTACGATCCGCTCGCTCCGGCGGAACCGCGCAAAATCCATCGCGACGTGCGCCAACTCACCGTGGAAGTACCCGACCACATCATCCTGCTCGAAATCACGCCCGCGAACACACCGGGAACCTGAGCGCAGCGCCGAGCGCATGAGCTTCGGGCGGGCAGCCTGTCCGCCTTTGTATAATCGCGCATTCCTCCTTCCGGTCGCGGTTTCCTTTCATGCTCAGTTTTGCCCTCGGCTTTCTCGTTTCCTTGCTGGTCACGCTGCTGATCGTGCGTTACGCGCATCTGCATGAAAGGTTCTCCGTCGATTCCGATCTCGCGGGCGTGCAGAAATTCCACGTGCGTCCCGTGCCGCGCATCGGCGGAACAGGCATCCTCGCGGGGCTCATCGTCGCGGCCGCGCAGTTGCATGGAGCGTATCCGGCTGTCTCGGGCGGCATACTCGGGATCGTCGCGTGCGGGCTGCCCGCGTTCGCTTCGGGGCTGATCGAAGACCTGACCAAGCGCGTTTCGCCGCTTGTGCGCCTCCTGTGCACGATGGGCGCCGCCGCGCTCGCGTTCTGGTTCCTCGGCATCGCGGTCACGCGCATCAGCGTGCCGCCGCTCGACTTTCTGCTTTCCTACGCGGCGATTTCCTTCGTCATCACCGTGCTCGCGGTCGCGGCACTCGCCAACGCGATCAACATCATCGACGGCTTCAACGGCCTCGCCTCGATGGTCGCGTTCATGATGTTCGCCTCGCTCGCCTACGTGGCCTTCCAGGTGCACGACCCCGTGGTGCTCTCCGCGTCGTTCATCATGATGGGCGCCGTGCTGGGCTTTTTTATGTGGAATTTCCCGGCGGGCCTGATCTTCCTCGGCGACGGCGGCGCGTATTTCATCGGCTTCATGCTGGCCGAGCTGTCGATCCTGCTCGTCATGCGCAACCGCGACGTGTCGGCGTGGTATCCGGTGCTGCTTTTCATGTATCCGATCTTCGAGACCTGCTTCTCGATCTACCGGAAAAAGTTCGTGCGCGGCATGTCGCCCGGCATTCCCGACGGCGTCCACCTGCACATGCTCGTCTACAAGCGCCTCATGCGCTGGGTCGTGGGCGCGCGCAACGCCCGCGAACTCACGCGGCGCAATTCGCTCACTTCGCCCTACCTGTGGCTGCTCTGCCTGATCGCCGTGATTCCGGCCACGCTGTTCTGGCGCCACACGCTGCATTTGTTCTGCTTCGTCGTGCTGTTCGCGCTCACCTACGTGTGGCTCTATGTGAGCATCGTGCGCTTTCGCTCGCCCAAGTGGCTCGTGGTGCGCAGGACGCGCAAGCGCTGAACACGGCTTGATGTCACGCATGCGCCGCTGCACAGCCTCGGCGCATGTGACCCCGCTTCGCGCGTAGAATCGAAAGAAAAGACGGCGCGCATGCCCCATGCCCGCCGCCGCTTCCATTCGACGCTATTTGCCGTCTATTCGATTCAGGGAGAGAGCCGATATGAGCCGTTATCTCGCGTTTGCGCTTGCGCTGTTCGCCGTGACGCTCGCCGCCTGCAACACCATCGCAGGCGCGGGCCAGGACATTTCGAAGGGCGGTCAGGCCATCACCAACACAGCGGACAAGGTCAAGTAAGCCGGTTGCGGGCGCGTCGCACTGCGAGCGCCCGCTTACGCCGCGGCGCCCTCGCGCAGCCGCGCAACCTCTGCCTCCAGTTCGCGCACGCGGGCCTCGCGTTGCGCGGCGGCCTCTTCCAGTTCGCGTATGCGCGCCTCGCGCTCGTCTAGCGCCGACTTCACGTCCGCTGCCTCGAAACGCTGCGGAATGTGCTGCGGGCAGTTCATGTCCCACGCGTGCACCGTGAAGACGATCACCCGCTCGGCGCGCGCCTGGTAGCCCGCGGGCATCAGCTCCGCGACCAGCGCCGGGTCTTCGACGACGCGCGCGCGGCCCCAGAGCTTCACGCGCCGCCGCCGCGCATAGTCGATCACGAACAGATGCGCCTTCGGGTTGTCGGCCAGGTTGCCGAGCGTGATGTATTGCTGGTTGCCGATGAAATCGGCGAAGGCAATGGTGTGCTCGTCCACCACGTGCAGAAAGCCCGCCGGGCCGCCGCGATGCTGGATGTACGGCTGCCCTTCGGTATTCGCGGTGCCGAGGAATACACTCGTCTGCGCGCCGATGAATTCCTGGATCTTCGGCGTGAGCGCCACGCCCCACGCGTGATCGCGCTCCACGCGCGCATAGAGTTCCCGCGAACCCAGCCGCTCCTGCATCGCCTTGACCGTCGGCGTGAAGGCGACGTCGCTCGGATAACGGAGGATGCGATCGGCATTCGAGGCGGTCGAGTCGTTCGGGCTCATGGCGGACTCCTGTGCAGCGCGCTGCGGAGTCTAAAGGCTAGGCGCTCCCGCAGAAAAAGATAATCCACCGCCAGCAAGAATCATCCTCCCAAATTCTGGAAGGGCGAGCCGCCAGCGGGCACGCGGCTCGCTGTTCCGACACTTTCGCGTCTCGCGCGAGCGCCAGCGGCGCGCCGACGAGCGCGGCGGCACTTCCCGCGCCGTGCGGCCCGAAGCGCGCTACCCTTGATGTTTACGCCGCGAGGCCCGAGTCCACTCAACCGCCCGGCGGCCGCATGCGCCGGGCGCCATGGCAGGGAGTCGAACATGTCAAAAACGATCTGGATTGTCGTCGCCAACCGTGTGACCGCGCGCATTTTCGCCGCCGAAAGCCCGCTGGGCGCCATCGATGAGGTCGAGACGCTGCTCCATCTGCAAGGCCGCATGTCGGACGAGAACCTCGTGACCGACAAGCCGGGGCGCACCACCGACCGCGTCGGCTTCGGCCGCAGCGCGACCGATCCGGACACCAGCCAGCACGACCACGAAGCCACCGTGTTCGCAGCGGAGATCGCGACGACGCTCGCGAAGGCCCGCAACGACGCGCGCTACGGCACGCTCGTGCTCGCGGCGCCGCCCGCGTTCCTCGGCGCGCTGCGCAAGGCGATCGACGCGCAAACGCGCAGCCTCGTCACGCTCGAACTCGACAAGGATCTTGCGGCGCTCGACGCACGCGAACTCCGCACGCGTCTGCCTGAGCGGCTCGTGCGGGCCGAGGCGTGAGCCAGCCTGTCGGCACAATCCGCGCGGAGCGATATCCGACGCGGTGAGTAAGGATTGCCCCGCTCACCCCGCGAGATGCGCGACGCATGCGCGCACGACGCCGATGACGTTCTCGCCCGCCAGCATGCCGAGCAGCCCGACGAGTGCGATGGTCGGCGGCGCGGGCGATTTCACCTGCAGCACGTTGTAGAGCAGCCCCGCGAGCGCGCCGACCGCGAACGACACCAGATAGCCCTTCATCTTCGTCTCCCGTTCGTCGTTGCGCGCTCACGCCATGTCGATCACGACGCGCCCAGGCGTGCCCGCGGCGACCGCCTCGTAGGCTTCGCGCGCCCGCGCGAGCGGAAAGTGCGCGGCCACGACGGGCGGCTCGAACTGGCCCGCGTCGAACGCTTCGGCGATCGCGCGCATGAGCGGCGCGGATTCGGCCACGCCGAGCTTCGCGCTATCGGCGCCGAGCAGCTGCGTCTCGTTGTGATAGAAGTCGATCAGGTCGAACTCCACGCGGCGCTTGCCCGTCGCGCTGATTTCGACCACGCGGCCGCGCCGCTTCGCAAGCGAGAGCGCCAGCTCGAACGCCACGCCGCCCACGGCGTCGTAGACCACGTCCGCGCCGGCTCCGCCCGTCAGCTCGCGTACGCGATCTGCGGTGTGCTCGTTCATGGGCACGAAGGCGTCGATGAGACGCGCAGCCGGCGAACCGGCAAGCGGCGCCTCGCGGCCCACGCCGATCACGCGTGCGCCGCGCGCCTTGGCGATCTGCGTGACCGCGCCGCCCACGCCGCCCGACACGCCGATCACGGCGATCGTTTCGCCCTCGGCGAGGCGCGCGTAATCGACGGTACCGAGCCACGCCACGACGAAATTCACGCCGATCGACGCGGCCTGTGCGTGCGAGAGCGCCGCGGGCTTGCGCACGAGCGCGGCCTCGGGCACCTCGATGAACTCGGCATGCGTACCGTCGTGCGTGAAGCCGATGTCGCCGCCCGTGCCCCAGACCTCGGCGCCGAGCCACTCTGCGGGGCCCGCCACGACCACACCGCTGAAGTCGCGTCCCGGCACGCGCGGCGGCACCGTGTGCTCGAAATGGCCGGCGACGTTCTTCACATCGCTCGGGTTGACCGAGGCGGCGCGCACCTGCACGAGCGCGCTCCCGGCTTTCGGTGTTGGCGTGGGCAAATCGAGGTACTCGAGCACCTCGGGCTTGCCGAAGGTCTTGAACTGGATGGCTTTCATGGGGGGACTCCGTGCAATCAGGTTTCGCGCAACGCCTTACGTGAACGCGGTATCGAACTGAAACCCAATGTAGTTTGCTGCAGCCCGGTTGTGTGGACAGACGCTTTCGAATTTCGGACAAGGTAACGCTTTAACTAATTGCTGGCTTCTGTACGGGCGCACACAAAACTACGCATTCGCATACCTTTCCGCGATGTCAGAATAGCCGCGATGAAACGCAGCACATCCCGCTCAGGCCGCCATTGGCGAACGCGCAGACCGCGCATCCACCATGCAAAAGCTAAAGTCCCTTACCGTGCTGCGCGCTGTTGCAGCAACAACGGTCATCTTCTTTCACATCATGTCGCCGACTGGACACACGTTCGGTGAATTCGGCGTCGACATTTTCTTCGTGATAAGCGGTTTCGTCATCGCGCTCGTGCTGGACAATCCAGAATTGACCACCCAGCGCTTCCTCGCGGACCGCATCGCCCGCATCGTGCCGCTGTACTGGGTATTGACGTTTGGCGTATTCGCTGGGGCACTCATTGCGCCTGAGTTGTTGAATTCAACGACGGCCGACCTCGGGAATCTGCTGAAGTCGCTCTTTTTCATTCCTTATCGCAAGGAAAGCGGCCAGATATTCCCAATGTTGTTCGTCGGCTGGACGCTGAACTACGAAATGCTGTTTTACGTAGTCACAGCCGTTTCGTTGATGCTGGTGCGCCGTCACCGCCTGCTGTTCACTTCTGCGCTGATCCTTGCGATTTTTTGCACGGCGAAGGCATCGCACTCGCATGGCGTGTTTGCCGCGTTCTATACGAACCAGCGCCTATTCGAGTTCCCGCTCGGCTTCATGGCCTACCAGCTTTGGAAGTTCGGAATCCGGATCAAGCTGCCGCTTGCGGGATGCATCGCGGTAGCGGCCTATGCGTGGATGGCCTACATCAACTGGCACGACCTTTCCAACGCACCGCTGCTCTACTACGGCCTGCCGGCTTTCGTGCTGATCGGCAGCACACTGAGCCTGGAACCGGCGATGGGCTCGGGCTCGTTGACTCGCGCAGCCATATTCATCGGCAATGCGAGTTATGCCATCTATCTGAGCCATCCATACTGTGTGGAAGCTGCACGCAAGCTGCTGCCGGACGCTATCGAGGGCTTCGACGCGACTGCGCCGCTCGGGGTGGCGCTCACGATGATCGTGGCGACGGCGATGGGCGCCGCGCTCTACCAGTTCGTCGACTGGCCGCTGCACAGGCACGCGCGTCGTCTGTTGCACGCCGTGCCGGCCATACGGTTGCGCAGATCGCGCACTGCCGGCGCGAACGATACAGGCATGGGCTCGCAGGAGGAAGCGGCCGGCGACTTGCCAGTCAACGAAGACGCGAACTGAACAGCGCAGTGCGCGGGCAGCGAGCGATCAAAGACGTTTTCCCGCGCTCCCGGACGCGGAGCTCACGCCGCAAAAATTCAAAGCGCGTCGATCGGAATCTTCAGATACCGCACCCCGTTGGCTTCGGGCTCCGGCATGCGGCCCGCGCGGATGTTCACCTGGATCGACGGCAGGATCAGGTTCGGCATGGCGAGCGTGCGGTCGCGCGCGGTGCGCATCTGCACGAACGCCGCTTCGCTCACGGTCTCGTTCAGATGGATGTTGCCGCTGCGCTGCGCGCTCACCGTGGTCTCGAAACACGGCCCGCGCGAAGCGGGCGGATAGTCGTGGCACATGAAGAGCCGCGTGTCGCCCGGCAGGTCGAGCAGCTTGCGCGCCGAACGGTAAAGCGTGTGCGCGTCGCCGCCCGGGAAGTCGCAGCGCGCCGAGCCCACGTCGGGCATGAAGAGCGTATCGCCCACGAACACGGCGTTGCCGATCTGATACGCGAGATCGGCAGGCGTGTGGCCGGGCACGTGCAGCGCACGCGCCTCCAAAGCGCCGACCTGGAATGTCTCGCCGTCCCGGAACAGCACGTCGAACTGGCTGCCGTCCGGGCTGAGCGTCTCGCCCAGATTGAACACCGCGCGGAACACGCCCTGCACCGCGCGAATGTGCTCGCCGATGGCGATGCGCCCGCCCAGTTGCGCCTTCAGATACGGCGCCGCCGAAAGATGATCGGCGTGCGCGTGCGTTTCCAGCAGCCACTCGACGCGAAGGCCATGGTCGCGCACGAACGCAATCACGCGTTCGGCCGATTCCGTGGCGGTGCGGCCCGATTTGGGATCGTAATCGAGCACCGGGTCGACGATCGCGCAGGCGCTGCCGCGCCCGGCGTGCACGACGTAGGTGACCGTGGCCGTGACGGGGTCGAAAAAGGGCTCGACGCTCGGTTCGGGTTTAGGTAGCTGGGCTGGGTTGGACACTGGGTTGGGCATCAACGACTCCGCACAAATGACCCTCTATTGAAACACATATTATAAATTTATATAATGTTTTTAGACAAAGTATAATCTGGATCATTGACTTGCAACCTCGTCCCACGAGGCGACACATGAACTCACCACTCACGCCCGAAGCGCTCGCGGCCCTGCGCGAATCCGCCGAAAAGTGCTGTGCGCTGCTCAAGGCGCTTGCCCACGAAGACCGTCTCCTGCTGCTTTGCCAGCTCACCGAAGGCGAGCGCAACGTCGGCGAGCTCGAGGAGTTGGTGGGCGTGCATCAGCCGAGCCTTTCGCAGCACCTCGGCAAGCTGCGCGACGAAGGCCTCGTCGATACGCGCCGCGAAGGCAAATACATCTACTACCGCCTCGCGAGCCCCGAAGTCATCCAGGTCATGCAGACGCTCTCGAGCCTCTATTGCGGGCGGCTCAAGGTCCATCCGGCATGAGTCTCGACCTCGCTCATTTCACGCCCTACGCCTCGTTCGCGGGCGGCCTGATGATCGGCGCGGCCGCCGCGCTCTTCGTGCTCGTGAACGGGCGCATCGCCGGGATCAGCGGCTTGCTCGGTGGGTTGCTGCCGGGCTCGGGCGGCGAGCGCGGCGTGAATGCCGCGTTCGTCATCGGCCTCATTGCCGCCCCGTTGCTGTGGCGACTGCGCGCGACGCTTCCGGTCACGCAGATCGATGCGTCGATGCTCACGCTGGTCGTGGCGGGCCTGCTGGTCGGCATCGGCACCCGTTACGGCTCGGGCTGCACGAGCGGCCACGGCGTGTGCGGGATCGCGCGCGGCTCGCGCCGCTCGTTCGTCGCCACGGGCGCGTTCATGGCGGCGGGCTTCGCCACCGTGTTCGCCGTGCGTCACCTGGTCGGAGGCTGAAATGCGAAAACTCAGTGCGTTCGCGTGCGGTTTGCTGTTCGGCATCGGCTTGCTCGTCTCGGGCATGGCCAACCCGGCCAAGGTGCTCGGCTTTCTCGATCTCGCCGGCAACTGGGACCCGTCGCTCGCCTTCGTGATGGCGGGCGCCATCGCAGTCGCCGCGCCCGCCTTCTGGCTCGCGCGCAAGCGAGCGTCGAGCCTCGCCGGCGCGCCGATTCAACTGCCCACCTCGCGCCGAATCGACGGCCGGCTGATTGGCGGCGCCCTGCTGTTCGGCGCGGGCTGGGGACTCGCGGGCTTCTGCCCCGGCCCCGCGCTCGTCGCCGCGGGCGGCGGACAGCCGCGCGCCTGGCTCTTCGTCGCCGCCATGCTCGCGGGCATGGCAATTTTCGCCTTGCTGGAGCGGCACCGCCGTTCGCAGGAAGCCACACGAATCAGCACGAAACCGCAATAAAGCAGCGCTACGCCGCACCAGCATCGGGACCAAAATTACATGCAAATCACGCAACACGACGCGCGCTTCGCGAGCGCCGACCAGATCACGCCCGACGACCTCGCCGCCCTCCAGGCCGCGGGCTATCGCTCGATCATCTGCAACCGGCCCGATGGCGAGGGCGGCGACGCGCAACCCACGTCGCAGGCGCTGCGCGCTGCGGCCTCGCAGCTCGGTCTGCAGTTCGCGTATCTGCCGGTGAAGCCCGGCCAGATCACCGCCGAAGACGCTGCGCGTTTCGCCCAGTTGCTGATCGATCTGCCCGGCCCCGTGCTCGCGTACTGCCGCAGCGGCAACCGCGCCACGAGCCTCTATCGGCTCGCGCAGCAAGGCGCGCCCACCCAGGCCGCGCAACCCGCGAACGCCGCGCGCGCCGCGACGGCGGCCTGCGCGTGGGAAGGCGAAACGTGGGACGTCGTCGTGATCGGCGGCGGCACGGCGGGCATCGCCGTCACCGCGAGCCTGTTGCGCCGCGAGCCGAACCTGAAGATCGCCATCGTCGAGCCGAGCGATCACCACAACTATCAGCCCGCGTGGACGCTGGTCGGCGGCGGTGCATACGACGTGACGAAAACGCGCCGGCCCATGGCGAGCGTCATGCCCGCGGGCGTGAAGTGGTTCCGCGCGGCCGCCACGCGCGTCGAGCCGGAAGCGAACGTCGTGCAGCTCGACAGCGGCGTGCGCGTGGCCTACCGCCAGCTCATCGTGGCACCGGGACTGCGGCTCGCGTGGGAGCGCATTGCGGGCCTCACGGAAACGCTCGGCAAGCATGGCGTGACCTCGAACTATTGCTACGACCTCGCGCCCTACACCTGGCAGCTCGTGCAGCAGATGAAGGGCGGCACGGCGCTCTTCAGCCAGCCCGGCATGCCGATCAAGTGCGCGGGCGCGCCGCAAAAAGCCATGTACCTCGCGTGCGACCACTGGCAACGCCAGGGCGTGCTCGGCCAGGTCAACGTGGAGTTCAATCTCGCGGGCGCCGTGCTGTTCGGCGTGGCGACCTTCGTGCCGCCGCTCATGGCGTATGTGAAGCGCTACAACGCGAACCTCGCGTTCTCGTCGAATCTCGTGGCCGTGGACGGCCCGGCGCGCATCGCCACCTTCGAAGTGAAGGATGCGAACGGCAACGTCACGCGTGTGGAAAAGCGCTTCGACATGCTGCACGCCGTGCCGCCACAGGCCGCGCCCGACTTCATCCGCGACAGCCAGCTCGCCGACGAAGCCGGCTGGTGCGAAGTGGATCACGCCACGCTCCAGCATCCGCGCTATCCGAACGTGTTCTCGCTCGGCGACGTGTGCTCGGCGCCGAACGCCAAGACCGGCGCGGCCGCGCGCAAGCAGGCCGTGATCGTGGCCGAAAACCTGCTCGCCGCGCGTGCGGGCGCGCCGCTCGCGTATCGCTACGATGGCTACGGCTCGTGCCCGCTCACCGTGGAGAAGGGCAAGGTCGTGCTGGCCGAGTTCGGTTACGGCGGGCGCCTTTTGCCCACCTTCCCGCTCGACCCGACGCGGCCGCGCCGCCTCATGTGGCTGCTCAAGGCGAGCGTGCTGCCGAGCTTTTACTGGTGGGGCATGCTCAAGGGCCGCGAATGGCTCACGCGGGCTGCGCGCGGCTGACGACACTCGAGGGCCAGGGCGCGCTTAGCCCTCGAAATCGAGCCCGCCTAGCAGCACCTCGGGCTCGCCTTGCGTGCGCGAGGCGAAATCGACGGAGCGCGCCGACTCCCATGACGCCAGCTTGCGCCCGGTCGCTTCGAGATAGTGCTCGAAGCGCGCTTCGCCGCCGGGCTCCATGAGGCGCTCGATCTCCTCGGTGTCCCAGGTCAGCGAGACGTTCAGCGGATACACGTACGGATGCCGGTGCTCGTTCGCGACGCCGCGCAGGCGCACGCGCGTCGGATGCCCGTGACCCGCGTTGGGCACGACATCGACGTGCACCGAAGGGCCGAACTGTTTCGCCAGCTTCGCCGCAATGCGCGGCGCGAATTCTTCCTCGAACCGGCGAACGGCTTCGATACTCATGCGCGGGACACTCCACTGAGGATTGACTGCGGATCAAGGCACTGCCGGTCACGACTGGATCGCGCAACCGGCACGCGATTCACCACGACCGTGCAGCGCGTCGTCCTGGCATCCTACCGCGCCGCCGGCAGGTCAGCCAATGCCCGGCAGCGCACCGCCGCCCAGCCCCCTCACGCCGCGCGGCGCTCCCGCGCGGCCACAAGGCTGCGTACGCCTTCGAGCGAATACACGAAGAGCGCGACCCAGATCGCGCCGTAACCCACGGCGCGCACCGCGCCGAACGGCTCCCCGTAGATGAGCACGCCGGTGAGCAGCTGAAGCGTGGGCGTGACGTACTGGATCAGACCGAGCATCGACAGCGGAATGCGCCGCGCGGCCGCGCCGAACAGGAGCAGCGGGACCGCCGTGATCGGGCCGGAGGCCGCGAGCAGCAGCTGCAGCCCGCGCGACGCATGCGTGAAGTGGCTCGCGCCGGCCAGGCCCACGATCGTCAGATAAACGACCGCAACGGGAAAGAGCAGCACGGTTTCGAGCGCTAGGCCTTCGAGCGCGCCGAGCTGCGCGGTCTTGCGCAAAAGCCCGTAGCCGCCGAAGGTCACGGCGAGCGCGAGACTGATCCACGGCGGCGCGCCGTTCTGCCAGGTGAGCCACACGACGCCCGCGGTGGCCAGCACCACGGCGGCCCATTGCAGGGGGCGCAGGCGCTCGCGCAGGAACGCATAGCCGAACAGCACGTTGATGAGCGGATTGATGAAGTAGCCGAGACTCGCCTCGACGATATGCCCGGCATTGACGGCCCAGATATAGATGCCCCAGTTGGCCGAAAGCAGCACGGCGCTCGCCACGAAGCGCCCGAGCAGACGGCGGTCGCGCAGCGTGGGCCCGAGCCAGCGCCAGTGGTGGCGCACGACGAGCACGGCGACCACGAACACGAGCGACCACGCCATGCGGTGCGCGAGCATTTCGAGCGCGGGGATCTGGTGCAGCGTCTTGAAGTAGATGGGGAAGAGCCCCCAGAGAACGAATGCAGCGAAGGCGTAGAGGATGCCGGGATTCATGTTCGATTCGGATTATGGTGGCGCCAGTGCTGCGCGGCGCTGTTCGGCACGTGCCTGCGCGCAAAGGGACGCGCAAGGCACGTGAAGCTGCGAGCTGGCATCTGGCCCGCATCCTGCCTGTGGGACCGTGCGAAGGCAATTGAAAGCCAGGCGCAACGCGCCTGATTTCGCTAAACCCTGCGCCAAGCCGCCGGTTTTGCGACAATAGCGGATTTTCGCCGCCAGCCCTGGCCGTTGTCCAGCCTGACGCGCCGCTTACGGCGCGCGCTGTTCTCAACGCGGCAGGCGCGGGCGTAGCCCCCTGAACCGGCCTCTTCGCGCGCGATGTCCTTCCCCCATATCGATCTGCTGTATTCGCTGTCCGGCCTGTTCGTCGGATTTCTGGTCGGCCTGACCGGCGTGGGTGGCGGCTCGCTGATGACGCCGATCCTGGTCCTCGTCTTCAACGTGCATCCGGCCACGGCTGTCGGCACCGACCTGCTCTACGCAGCGGCGACCAAATCCGCGGGCACGCTCGTGCACGGGCTCAAGGGTTCGGTGGACTGGCGCGTGACGCTGCGGCTCGCAGCCGGCAGCGTGCCCGCCGCGACGATCACGCTGATCCTGCTGCACCGCTATGGCATGGACACGCCGCGCGCCGGGCATCTGATCCAGGCCGTGCTGGGCGTAGCGCTCCTCATTACGGCCGTCGCGCTCATTTTCCGCCCGCAGCTCGCTGCGTTCGCTTCGCGCCACCGCCACGGGCCGGGCGAAGCGCGCACGCTCTTCTTCACGATCCTCACGGGCGCGGTGCTCGGCGTGCTCGTCTCGCTGACCTCGGTGGGCGCGGGCGCCATCGGCGTGACCGTGCTGCTGCTGCTCTACCCGGCGCTGCCCACGGTGCGCATCGTCGGCTCCGATGTCGCGCACGCCGTGCCGCTCACGCTCCTCGCGGGCGCCGGCCACTGGCTGCTCGGTTCGATCGACTGGCACATGCTGCTTTCGCTCTTGTGCGGCTCGCTGCCCGGCATCGCGATCGGTAGCCTGCTGTCCACCAAGGCTCCCGAAAAGCTGCTGCGAGTGCTGCTCGCCGCGACGCTCACGCTCGTGGGCGTGCGGCTCGTGCTCTCCTGAATGCGGCACACGCCATGCCCGCCGCGCACCTCGCGCACGCTCAAGCGTGGGGCGCCTGGCGGAAAAATCTCCCGTTGAGATCGACCTCGAACTGGCGCAGCCACTGGCCGCGGGCGTCGATGCGGTAAGCCTGCGCCCAGGCGCCGCGCCGCACGATCAGCATGTCGCCATGGTCCGGGTCGTTGGGATCGGCTTCGCCGCGAATGTCGAACTGCATGGGCGCAAAGCCGTGCCGCGCACAGGCCAGCTCGAAGGCCGCCCGGTCGACGAGCGGCAAGTCGGTGTAGGTGTGAATGGTCATGGCGATTTCCTGCTTTCCAGCGATGAGGCCGCGCTCGACCTCGGGAAAGACGCGCGATACCCACGGTATACCCCCAACGGCGGGAAGACTGTGTGTCAAACTACACTTTGGCGGCTGCAGTGCAACATGACGCAATCGCATGCCGCTTGCGTTTGCGGGCTGCAGGTTCACGCGCTACGCGTACAAGCTGCCGGCTTCGAGCGATAACTGCCCCCAAGCACACGCCAACCGTACGCCTGCGAGACCTATGCGCACAAAAAAAGCCCGGCCTGTAGCGGCCGGGCTTTTTGCTGTCGCTTGAGCACAGGCGCCCCGTTTCCAGGGTGCGCTGCTGCGTTTATTGCTCCACTCTGACCGTCAGCTTGTTCGACACCGACGTCACGCCAGGCACACCCTTCGCGACTTCTCCAGCCTTGTCGATTTGGCCCTGATCCGGCACCGTGCCGGTCAGCGTGACAGCGCCACCGTGCGAGCGCACGTTGAGCTTGGAAACGTCGAGGCCTTGGGTCTTCGAGAGCGCCTTGCGCACCGTGTAGCCCAGCTTGCGGTCGGCCTTCTTGGCCGAGGTGGCCGGAGCGGCCGTGGTGGCGGCGGGAGCACTTGCCGACTCGTCCTGCGCGTACGACGCGCTGCAAGCTACCGACAGGCACAGTGCCACGCCCAGCGTCTTCAGAATAGCGACCGATTTCATGTTTTCTCCTTGTGTCTTCGCGTTGTTGCGAGTTGTTGTCTGCAATAGGACCGCCTGCCTTGCCGGAGGACGGCTCGAAGGCCGCCCGTCAGCCATGGTCCGACGGCTTTGTTACCACTACCGATGGCAGCGCACAGCGCGCACTGCGCGCGTACACGGCCAGGGTCTGGACGCGATGCGAGAGGCAAAAGGATGAAAGGACGTCGAATGACACCCGCCGGAACAGGTCCGTGCCCGTTTCCCGTTGTTATGAATTGATGCTCGCGCGAGCCCGCTCGTTCAACTTCTCCACCACTCCCGGGCCCCGGCGCGCCTTGCGAAGCGCAGCAGGCGAATCACAATTTAGCCTGGCTGTGGCGCAAGCGCAAAGAGTTTAGCTCAGGCGCGTGCAGCATGCGCTTAAGGTGTTCGCGGGGCACCCAGGCATGCCGCCGCAACGCCGAATCTCATGTACCATCGGCACCACAGAGCCCGCGCGGCGCGCGCGCCTGAGCCGAGCCGGCGCCAGCGCCGGACCCGACGCGGACCCGACCCGCACTCCCCGAACCACCCGAGGCCCGCCCCACCCCGATGAAGTCCCGCACCGGCCGCAAACCTCCTCCCCGTCTCGTCGCGCGTTTCGTGGCGATCTCGTGGCGCGACCTGGCCGTCACGTTCGGTCCCATCCTGCTCGTAAGCGCGGCGGCCATCTGGCTCGCGGTGCGCCTCATCCAGCCCGCGCCGCCCAACACGCTCACCATGAGCGCGGGGCCCAAGGGCAGCACCTTCTGGAACGCCGCGGAAAAATACAAGGCCATCCTCGCGCGCAACAACATCACGCTGAACGTGCTCGAATCGGAGGGCTCGGCGCAGAACCTGCAGCGTCTCGCCGACCCGAAGTCGAACGTCGACGTCGCGTTCGTGCAGGACGGCCTCGCGAGCAAGGTGCCAGGCGGCCTCGTCTCGCTCGGCAGCGTGGCTTACGTGCCGCTCGTGGTCTTCTATCACGGCCCCGTCGCCACACGGCTCTCGCAGTTCGAAGGCCAGCGCATCGCCATCGGCGCCGAGGGTAGCGGCACGCGCGAGCTCGCGCTCACGCTGCTCAAGGCGAACGGCATCGAGCCAGGCGGCCCGACCAAGCTTTTGCCGCTTTCCGGCGACGACGCCGCGCGCGAACTCGTGGCGGGCAAGATCGACGTCGCGATTCTCGCGGGCGACTCCGCCCAGCCGCCCGTGATGGGCCGCCTCATGCGCATGCCGGGCGTGCGCTTCTTCGACTTCGTCCAGGCCGACGCCTACGCGCGGCGCTTTCCGTTCCTCACGGCCATCACGATCCCGATGGGCGCGTTCGACTTCGGCCGCAACCTGCCGGCCGCTCCCCTGCATTTCATCGCGCCCACGGCCGAACTGGTCGCGCGCGACTCGCTGCATCCCGCGCTCTCCGACCTGCTGATCGAAGCGGCCAAGGAAGTGCACGGCCGCTCCACCCTGCTGCAGCGCGCCGGCGAATTCCCGGCGCCGCGTGCCCAGGACTTCCCGATCAGCGCCGACGCCGCGCGCTACTACAAGTCGGGCAAGAGCTTCCTCTACCGCGTGCTGCCCTTCTGGGTGGCGAGCCTCGCCGACCGGCTCGTGGTGCTGCTCGTGCCGATCATCGTCGTGCTGATTCCGGGCCTGCGGATCGTGCCTTCGCTCTACGCCTGGCGGGTAAAATCGCGCATCTACCGCTGGTACGGCTCGCTCATCGCACTCGAGCGCGCCGCGATGGCGGACAACTCGCCCACCGAGCGGCGGGCGCTGATCCGCCAGCTCGACAAGATCGAGGAATCGGTGAACGGCATGAAAATGCCGCTCGCCTATGCGGAACAGTTCTACGTGCTGCGCGAGCACATCGGCTTCGTGCGCGCGCGGCTTGCCGGGACGCGCGAAGCGCCGGACGCAGGCGCCGGGGCTGAAGAAGAGCAGACAACGGAAAGCGCCGAAGACGCAGAGGCGCCGGAAGGCGGTAGCAACGAGGCAGGCACAGCAGGTACAGAGGCGAGCCATGCAAACGAAAGCGGCGGCAATGAAACAGGCGAGCGCACGCATTAGCGCCGCTGCACGCATTTTGAACCGAACAATGGGCCATGCAGGCAATGGCCCGGATATCGCCCTGGAGAGGAGGAACAGCATGATCGACGGCATCGACGCCAGCCAGCCGGCCTGGTTTTACGACTTCGTGTCGCCGTTTTCGTATCTGTTGCTGGAACAGCAGGACAAGTGGCCCGGCTTCGATTTCGTGCCGACGCCCGTGCTGCTTTCCGAGCTATACCGCCACTGGGGCCAGCCGCTCAGTTCCGCGGTCCCGGCCAAGCGCGTTTTCACCTACCGGCACGCGCTGTTTCGCGCCGAGCAGCTCGGCATTCCGTTCAAGATGCCGCCCGCTCACCCGTTCGACTCGGTCAGGCCGATGCTGCTCGCCATCGCGGCGGGCGGCGAATTCGCGTGCGTGCGCGAGATCTTCCGCTTCATCTGGCGCGAGGGGCGCGACCCGTCGAGCGACGAGGGCTTCGAGCAGCTTTGCGAGCGCGTGGGCATTCCGCACGGCGAGTCGCTGATCGAGGAAGAAGCCGTACGCGCGCAGTTGCGCCGCAACACCAACGACGCGATCGCGATGGGCGTGTTCGGCGTGCCGACGTTCTGGATGAACAAGCAGCTCTTCTGGGGCGAGGACGCCTTGCCGATGGTGCTCTACTGCGCGCGCAGCCCGAACTGGCTCGACTCGCGCGAGGTCAAGCGCATCACCACGCTGCCTTCGGGGCTCGTGAAGCCGGTTACCGAGTGACGGCAACGCGCCGCAGAACCATCCCGCGCGCGTCCTTCTGATGCCGGTCATGCCGCGCGCCCTATGGCGGTAGCGCACGAGCAGGCATATGGTTATGGCTGAATCCGTGCGCGCAACGCTGTTCGTCTGCGCGCACGCGCCCTTGCCCGCCACACCCCATGGACGACGATAACGCCCTCACCCTCGACATCTGGCTGGTGCGCGTGCTGCGCACGCTGCTGGTCGAGCGCAGCGTCACGCAGGCCGCGCTGCGCCTGAACCAGACCCAGCCCGCCATCAGCACGGCGCTGCGCCGGCTGCGCGAGATCCTGGGCGATCCGATCCTCGTGCGCGGCAAGGCCGGCATGGTGCCGACCGAGTACGGCGAGTCGCTGCTGCAGCATGCGCAGCGCGTGCTGCGCGACGTGGAGTTCGTGGCCACGCCGCACGGCGACTTCGACCCGGAGCGCTCGAAGCGCACGTTCCGCCTCGCGGCCCCCGACTACCTCAACGACTTCTTCATGCCGACGCTGATCGCGCGCTTTCGCGAGACGGCGCCGGCGGCGCGGCTGGAAATCCTCTCGCTCTCGCCCACGCTCGATCATCACGGCGCGCTGGACGCGGGCGAACTCGACATCGTGATCGGCAACTGGCCGAAGCCCGAGGCGCGTTTCGCGCGCAGCGACCTCTTCTCCGACAAGGTCGTCTGCATGATGCGCGCAGACCATCCGCTCGCGCGCCGCGAACTCACGCGCGAGGCGTATCTCGCCGCGCCCCACCTCGCGCCCACGCCCTATACGGGCTCGCACGCGAGCGCGATCGATCTGGGGTTTGCGAAGGCGAAAGCCGAGCGCCGCATCGTCGCGACGCTGCCCTACTTCGGGCTCGTGCCGCAGGTCTTGCTGCAATCGGACCTGATCTTCACGACGACCCGCCGCTTCGCGCAGCATTACGCGAAGCTCATGCCCATCGCCGTCGTCGAGACGCCGTTCGCGTTTCCGCGCATTCACTGCTATCAGATGTGGCATCCGCAGCCGGACCGGCCGAGCGATGTGGGATGGCTGCGCGGGTTGATCGAGGAGGTGTCGGGATCGTTGACCGCCGAGCGCGGGACGAAGCGCGCCGGGGCGAAGAAGGCCGCGAGCGCGGCAAGCGAAGCGACGCCCACACCGCCGCTCGAAGCGGCTTGAACCAGCACAAACGGGCGCCCTCGTCATCGAGGCGCCCGTTTCGCTTGCGCGGCGCGTGGAATCAGGCGCGCTCGAGCGCGACCGTTCTCACCACCGCCGGGCGCTGCGCCACCCGCATCTGCATGAGTTGCGCGGCGACCGCCACCGCAATCGACGAAGGCGCCTTGTCGACGATCCCCGTCACGCCGATCGGGCACGTCATCTCGTCCATGCGCCCGCTTTCCACGCCGCGCTCCATGAGCCGCCGCTCGAACTTCACGCGCTTCGTTTTCGAGCCGATCAGCCCGAACCACGCGAAATCGCGCCGCCGCATGATGCGCTCGGTCAGCTCGAAGTCGAGCGCGTGATTGTGCGTCATCACGAGGAAATACGCGCCCGCCGGCGCTTCGTCGACGATGGCCGCCGGCGTGTCCGTCGCTTCGATCTGCACGTTGGCGGGCACCTCGTCGGGGAACAGCTCGTCGCGCTCGTCCACCCACTGCACGACGCACGGCAGCATGCCGAGCAGCGTGACGAGCGCATGGCCCACGTGGCCGGCGCCGAACAGCACGATGTGCATCGGCCCGTAGTGCAGCACCGGCGTGCTGCGGCGGCCGATGATCACGCGCCCGGTTTCGTCGACGCGCACGCAATGTTCAGGATGGCGATTCATTTCCCAGCCCCCTCGCGCGCCATCGCCCGCACCGCGCGCACGCCCCTGAGGATTTCCTCGGCGGTGGCCGGCGCATTCATCGGCGGATTGAAGCGGTAGTCGGCCACGCTCGCCACGGCGTCGCGAATCGCGAAGAACACCGAGAACGGCAGCAACAGCGGCGGCTCGCCCACGGCCTTCGAACGATGGATGCTGTCCTCCGCGTTGCGGTTCTTGAAGAGCCGCACATTGAATTCGGCGGGCGTGTCGTTCACGGTCGGGATCTTGTAGGTGGACGGCGCGTGCGTCATGAGCTTGCCGTCCGGCTTCCACCACAGTTCTTCCGTGGTGAGCCAGCCCATGCCCTGGATGAAGCCGCCTTCCACCTGGCCCACGTCGAGCGCCGGGTTCAGCGACGCGCCCACGTCGTGCAGCGCATCGGCGCGCAGCACGCGCATTTCGCCCGTGAGCGTGTCGATCACGACTTCCGATACCGCAGCACCATACGAGTAGTAGTAGAACGGCCGTCCGCGCAGCGTCGCCTGATCCCAGTACAGCTTGGGCGTGGTGTAGAAACCATCGGACCAGAGCTGGACGCGCGCGAGATAGGCCTTCGACACCAGCGTCTCGAACGGCACGATCGTCTCGCCCACGATCACGGAGTCGTTGGCGAAGCCCACCTCGGCGGCGCTGACTTCGCCCTTGCCGTAGGTCGTCGCCGCCAGCGCGGCGAGGCGCTCGCGCAGCTGACGTGCGGCGTCCTGCGCCGCCTTGCCGTTCAGGTCGGTGCCGGTCGATGCCGCCGTGGCGGAGGTGTTCGCGACCTTGCTCGTGTCCGTCGCGGTCACGCGCACACGGCCGAACTCGATGCCCAGTTCATGCGCCACGACCTGCGCGACCTTCGTGTTCAGGCCCTGGCCCATTTCGGTGCCGCCGTGGTTCACGAGCACAGAGCCGTCGGTGTAGATGTGAACGAGCGCGCCCGCCTGGTTGAAGTGCGTGACGTTGAACGCAATGCCGAACTTGACCGGCGTGAGCGCAATGCCCTTCTTGAGCACATCGTTGTTCGCGTTGAATTCGCGAATCGCGGCGCGCCGCACGTGATAGCCGCTCGTTTCCACCAGCTCGTCGATCAGCTCGTGAATGACGTTGTCCTCCACGACCTGGCCATAGGGCGTCTCGTTGTTCTGCGTCTTGCCGTAGAGATTGCGGCGGCGCACTTCGAGCGAATCGAGGCCGAGCGTGCGCGCGACATCGTCCATGATGTATTCGATCGCGAACGCGCCCTGCGGGCCGCCGAAGCCGCGGAACGCCGTGTTCGACTGCGTGTTGGTCTTGCCGCAGAAGCCGGCGATCGACACATCGGGCAACCAGTAGGCGTTGTCGAAGTGGCAAACCGCGCGCGTCATCACCGGGCCGGAGAGGTCGGCGGAAAAGCCGCAGCGCGAGGTCATGTCGACCGACACGCCTTCGATCGTGCCCTGGTCGTCGTAGCCCACTTCGTACGTGTAGTGGAAATCGTGGCGCTTGCCCGTGACCATCATGTCGTCGTCGCGATCGGGGCGCAGCTTCACGGGGCACAGGAGCTTCCACGCGGCGAGCGCCGCACAGCAGGCGAAGAGGCCCGACTGCGATTCCTTGCCGCCGAAGCCACCGCCCATGCGGCGGCATTCCACGAGCACGTTGTGCGAGGCGACGCCCAGCACATGCGCAACGAGGTGCTGCATCTCGCTCGGGTGCTGGGTGGAGCACCACACGTGCATGCCGTCGTCGTCCTTCGGCACCGCGTAGGCAATCTGGCCTTCGAGGTAGAACTGCTCCTGGCCGCCCAGCAGCATCTCGCCTTCATGCCGATGCGCGGCGCGCGCGGCGCGCGTGGACGCCTCGCCGCGCGCAAGCTTCATCGGCGGCAGCACCGACTGCTGCGCGGCGCGCGCCTGCTGCGCCGTGAGCACGGCGGGCAGCTCTTCGTACTGCACCTCGGCGCGGCGCGCGGCGAGGCGCGCCGTGTCGTGGGACGTCGCCACCACGATGAACATGGGCTGGCCCACGTACTGCACGAGGCCGTCGGCGAGCACCGGATCGTCGTGGATGATCGGGCCGCAGTCGTTCACGCCGGGAATGTCCTCGGCGGTGAGCACCGCCACAACGCCCGGCGTCGCGCGCACTTTGGCGAGGTTCATCGACACGATGCGGGCGTGCGGCTTCTGCGAAAGCCCGAGCGCGGCGTGCAGCGTGCCGGCCACGACCGGAATGTCGTCGGTATAGGTCGCGCGGCCGCTCACGTGCAGATACGCCGACTCGTGCGGGCGCGAGACGTGCACTTGCGCGAAGGGCTCGCGTGCCTTGAGTTCGTCCAGGAACGGTTCGGCTTGCTGGTTCATTGTTTCGTTCTCCGTATTTCTATTCCGGTTCCTGAATGTCTCAAGCGGTTGCTGCGGCTACGTTGCGCACATTGAGCGCTTGCGGCGCAAGCGGGTTATGCGGACGCGTTTCGAGCCAGAAGCGGTACAGCGTGTTCTTGGCGGCTTCGAGGCGGTAGTCGCTCGTCGCGCGCATGTCGGACAGCGGCGCGTAGTCCTTGCCGAGCGCGATCATCGCGGCCTGGGCCGTGGCTTCGTGCCAGTGCGCATCGGCGAGCACGCCTTCCGCGTGAGTCGCGCGCTTCGGTGTAGCGGCCATGCCGCCGAACGCGATGCGCGGCTCGCGGATCACGTCGCCATCGGCGATATAGGCGTAGGCGGCGCACACGGCCGAGATGTCCGAGTCGAAGCGCTTCGAGACCTTGTAGGTGCGAAAGCGCAGGTTCGCGCGCGCGCCGGTGCGCGTGGGCACCTTGAGCGCGAGCACGAACTCGTGCTCGGCCATGTCCTTCTTCTGGTAGGCGAGGTAGAGGTCTTCGAGCGGCAGTTCGCGTTCGGTCTCGCCGCCGCGCAGCACCACGCGCGCGCCGAGCGCGATGAGCCCCGGCATCGAGTCGCCGATGGGCGAGCCGTTCGCGACGTTGCCGCCGATCGTGCCCGCGTTGCGGATGGGCAGCGAGGCGAAGCGCTGCCACATCTCTTCGAGTTCCGGATAATGCTTCGCGAGTTCCGCATAACCGCGCTCGACGCTCACGCCCGCACCGATCTCGATCCACGCGTCGCTCACGTCGATGCGGCGCATCGCATCGACCTGGCCCACGTAGACGATGTCGCCGAGTTCGCGCATCTGCTTCGTGACCCACAGGCCGATGTCGGTGCTGCCCGCGAGAATGCGCGTGTCGGGGCGCGCGGCCTTGATGGCGGCGAGCGCGTCGACGGTGCGCGGCGCGTCGTACTGCTGGCCGCGGCTCTCGTAGTGGAAGGTGTCCTGGCGTTCGAGCGTGGCGAGCGTCTGGGCGAGCGCCTTCACGTCGATGGGCTGCTTCGGCGCATCGGCCTTGAACATCTGCTCGGCGGCGTCGAGGATCGGCCGGTAGCCCGTGCAGCGGCACAGGTTGCCCGTGAGCGCATTGGCGATCTCGTCGCGCGACGGCACGCTGCACGCGCCCTTCGCCGCACAGGCGTGGTTGGGCTGGCCCGCGTGCTCGTGGCCATGCTTCTCGTAGAGCGCCCACATCGACATCACGAAGCCCGGCGTGCAAAAACCGCACTGCGAGCCGTGGCAGTCGACCATGGCCTGCTGCACGGGGTGCAGCGAGCCGTCGGGTTGGCGCAGGTCTTCGACGGTGAAGAGCGCCTTGCCGTCGAGCGTCGGCAGGAACTGGATGCAGGCGTTGACGGCCTTGAAACTCACGCCGCCCGCCTCGTTGCGCTCGCCCACCACGACCGTGCAGGCGCCGCAGTCGCCTTCGGCGCAGCCTTCCTTGGTGCCGGTGCAGCGCGCGTCTTCGCGCAGGTACTGGAGAACGGTGCGGGTGACGCCCGCGTCGCTGACTTCGCGAATCGCGTTGCGATGGTAAAAGCGGATCGGCTGGCTCATGGTTTCTGGCTCGTCGTTGGCTGCGGCTCGCAAAAGGCGTGTGCCGCTCGAGTGGACGGTTCGAAAACTATCACTGCCAATATTGGCAACCCATAGCTACAGGAGCATGGGGGATATATCGTTGAATCGATAAATCGCCGTGCTGCAGTGCGGCTGTGCTTATGTTGCAGCGTCTCGATTGCGCGATTTCATGGCCGACTTGCGAGTATCGGACAGATTCGACTGATGATTTATCCGTTTAAATGCCGATTTCCCAGCACGAACGGTCGGACCGGGACGGCGCCATTGCACCAATTGTCGCCAACGTCGCGCAATGGCAATGGATCTTCGCGACTGGGTTATCGGTTGCAAAACGCCGTCATTAACGCAGAAAACGAGTGTTCCGCCGGCCGGAACATCTTTTCAGTTTCTGCATAAAAACCGGTTCCATGGGACAATCACGCCTTTCCCGCCGTTTTCCATCCGCATTTTCCCCATGTCCGCTGATTTGGCGCCCCCGCGCAAAGCCGCGTCGACGACCCTGCAGATCATTCCGGTCGTCTTTTTCACCTTCCTCTGCTACCTGACGATCGGCATTCCGCTCGCCGTGCTGCCGGGCTACGTGCACAACGACCTCGGGTTCAGCACCGTGGTGGCGGGCGCCGCGATCAGCGTGCAGTACATCGCCACGCTCTGCTCGCGCGCGCTCGCGGGCCGCTCGGCCGATACGCTCGGCCCCAAGAAGACCGTGACGATCGGCCTGACGATCTGCGGCGCGAGCGGCGTGCTGCTGCTGCTCGGCACGCTCGTCGATCACTGGCCGGGCCTCTCGCTCGCGCTGCTGGTGGTGGGCCGCCTGTTGCTCGGCTGCGGCGAAAGCCTGTGCGGCACTGGTGCGATCCTCTGGGGCATCGGCCGCGTTGGCACCGCGCACAACGCGAAGGTGATCTCGTGGAACGGCATCGCCACCTATGGCGCGCTCGCGATCGGCGCGCCGCTGGGCGTCGTGATGGCGCACGCCCTCGGCTACTGGGTGCTCGGCATTTCGGTCATCGCGTTGGCCGCGCTCGGCTTCTGGCTCGCGCGACCGATCGCGCCGGTGCCGATCGTGCACGGCGAGCGCATGTCGTACCGCAGCGTGTTCACACGCGTGCTGCCGCACGGCATCGGCCTCGCGCTCGGCTCGGCGGGCTTCGGCTCCATCGCGACCTTCATCACGCTGTTCTACGCCGCGCGCCATTGGCCCAACGCCGCGTTCACGCTCACGGTGTTCGGCCTGATGTTCATCGGCGCGCGCCTGTTGTTCGCCAACACCATCAAGCGCTTCGGCGGCTTCCGCGTCGCCATCGTCTCGTTCTCGTGCGAATGCGCGGGCCTCTTGCTGCTGTGGCTCGCGCCCACGCCCCAAGTCGCGCTCGCGGGCGCGGCGCTCACCGGCTTCGGCTTCGCGCTCGTCTTCCCGGCGCTCGGCGTCGAGGCGGTCGGGCTCGTGCCGCCCGCCAGCCGCGGTGCGGCGCTTTCGGCCTACTCCGTGTTCCTCGACCTCTCGCTGGGTATCACCGGCCCGCTCGCAGGCTACGTGGCGAATCTGTTCGGCTATGGGTCGGTGTTTCTCTTTGCAGCCATCGCGGCGGCTTCGGCCGTGGCGCTGTCGGTTTCGCTTCATCGCAAGAGCGTGCGTGCGCGCGCCGCGCAGGGCGCACAACACGCGAGCGGCGCGAGCGCGCCCGCCGGGCAACGAGCCGAATAAAGAAGGTTTCTCGCGGATTTCCGGGGAGCGACGACTACGGTCTTTCAGTCATCTGGACCGGTCGGGGAGTGCGGCACGCGTGTCACGCGCCGACGCTTTCCTCAAATTCGAATAGCGCGCCCTCATGAGCCTCGAGCATGGTGCGTACCTCGGGCAACGCACGGCGAACCATCGGGCGCGCAGACCTCGGGAGATCCGAGCAGGCGAGCTCGATATCGCCGCTTCTGTGCTCGCCGAGCATCGCGAGCATCACGCACGCCTGCTGGATATCTTTCTGCGACTTGACCCGCATGTTGGTGCGCAAGCGTGAAACGAGGATCTTGTGGATCGCGAAGCGTGCGGGGTCCGGCACGCGAACCGGCACCGCGCCGTGCCTTGAAAGCAGCGTGCCCATGTAGGACTGGCCGAGCAGGTAGGCGAGATAAGGCATGCCGCTCGCATGCGCACCGAGCTCCGGAACGGCGACGGTCGGAAATCTGTTGTCCTTCGAGGGCACAAGCAGATCAACGTGAAAACGCGTCCGACCCGCCTGCTTGAACGACGTGGACGGATCGCCCCTGTTGAACCCCGGCACCGGCACGAAGTCGATTCCCGTCTCTTTCAGGATTTCGAGCAGGCCGCCCGAAGGTACCCCCTGCAGCGCGAGCTGGCGGGCGCGCGCGATATCGATGTCCTCGGTCTCGTAGGCAAGCGCCTTGATGCCAAGGCTGTTGAGCAGAACCGCATACGCGTGAGAACCCACGAGCACCGCGCCGGCCTGGAAAAGTCCGTAGTTGTGGAGGACTGCCATAGTCGCGTAGGTCTTGTTGTCGGCAATCTGGAAACCGAGCTTCGCGAGCTCCCGGATGCGGCTGATGAGGTCTTTGGACTGCTCGATCTGTGTCATCACCGCAGCGACGCGTTCGTCGGCCGCCGGATCGCCCTTGGGTCCGCCAAGACTCTCCTGCTGCCGCTTGCCCTCCGCGTTCATGAACTGCCGATAGTAGTAGACAGCGTTCCCGCGATGGTGCTCGGTGATCGTGCCCGGCGCACCCACGAGAACCCGCCCCTGGCTGGCGGCAGCCTGCTCGACGTTCGCGTACTGGGAGCAGAATGCCTGATCGTGTCGCTGGTAAAGAGGTAGTCCGTGCATGCCAGAGAATTGCAGTAATTTTTTTAATTTTACTGCAAACGGTGAAGCCGTGATTGCAGTAATTTCATGAAAATTACTGCAATGACCATGAGATGCCTCGCGGCCGGGAGCCCTCGACTGTCCGACTGTCCAATACGCCAGGCGAGAGAGCCCTACCCCGGAACTCTGCGAAGAACCATAAAAAAACCGCACCCGGCAAACTGAACTGCACGCCGGATGCGGCCCGGACTTCAAACGTATCGAGGCTCGAGGCGGCTGCGCGCCGCCTGCGCTTACTTCTTCACCGCAGTCGGATCGAGGTTCTTGCCCGTGGCCTCGTTATAGCGCTGCACATACTCCTCGGTGAGCTTGCGCACCGCGCGGCCGATCTTGCGATAGTCCGACTCGTTGAGGTTCGCGAGCGACACGCGGCCCGACGGATGCGGCGTACCGAAGCCCTTGCCCGGCAGCAGCACCACGCGTGCTTCCTCCGCGAGACGGAACAGCAGTTCGTTGGGCTTGACCTGCTTGAGCAGCCAGTCGACGAATTCGCGGCCGAAGCGCTTCTCGCCCATGTATTCCATGTCGAGGATCGTGTAGTAGTCGACCTGGTTCGGATCGCCCTCGCCGTAGGGCACGCCCATTTCCTCGAAGAGCGCGCGCTTGCGGTTGCGAATGAGGCGCTTGAGCGCGTTCTTGTAAGCGTCGGGCGTGTCCATGAGCGAGAACAGCGAGAACAGCACCATCTGCACCTGCTGCGGCGTCGAAAGACCCGCCGTGTGGTTCAGCGCGACGGTGCGGCTGTCGGCCACCAGACGGTCGATGAACTTGAGCTTGTCCGGCTCGGTCGTGATCGACTCGTAGCGCTTGTGCAGTTCCTTCTTTTCGTCCTTCGGCAGCTTTGCGAGCGTGTGGTCGAGCACGTTGTCGCGATGCGTGGCGATCGCACCCAGACGCCAGCCCGTCGCACCAAAGTATTTCGAATAGGAGTACACGAGAATCGTGTTTTTCGGCGCGAGCGCGAAGAGCGAGACGAAGTTGTCGGCGAAGGTGCCGTACACGTCGTCGGTCAGGATGATGAGGTCCGGACGCGCTTTCACGATCTCGGCGATGTACTCGAGGCTCGCGTCGTCGATCTTCACCGAAGGCGGGTTGCTCGGGTTCACGAGGAAGAACGCCTTGACCTTCGGGTCGCGCAGCTTGTCGAGCTCCTTCTTCGAGTACTGCCAGTTGTTTTCCACCGTGGCGTTCAGGTGCACCACGTTGAGCTGGTAGTCGTTGAGTTCCGGAATCTCGATGTACGGCGTGAAGATCGGCATGCCGAGCGCAATGGTGTCGCCCGCCTTGATCAGGAAGTTCTCGCGCATCGTATTGAAGATGTACGTCATGGCAGCCGTGCCGCCTTCCACCGCGAACACGTCGAACTCGCCGACGAACGGATGCTTGCCGATCATCTCGCGGCGCAGGTACTGGCCGACGATGATCTCCGAAAGCTTGAGCATGCGGTCCGGCACCGGGTAGTTGCAGGCGAGAATGCCTTCGCACATCTCATAGAGGAAATCGCCCGCCGAGAGCCCCAGCTGATCGCGCACGTACGACACCGCGCCCGCGAGGAACCTGATGCCGGGCTGCCCCTTGTTCTCGCGCACGAACAGGTCGAAACGCTCGACGATGCCGTCGCGCTGCGGGAAGCCGCCCACGCCCTCGGGCATGTAGGCAAACGAGCGCTCCGACTCGCGCATCGCGAACAGGCCGAGTTGCCAGAAGCCGTGACGCGGAATCGTGGCGAGGAAGTTGGGGTTGCCGCGGCCCGCGTTGAGCATCGCGAGATTGGCAGGGCGCGCGGTCGCGCCGCCGCCGGCCGCCTTGATGAGTTCGTCCTTCAGCTCGAACGGGCTCAGTGCATCGAGACCCGACTTTTCTTTCGCGCCGCTACCCTTCGCTTTCGTTGCCATGGTGTTCTCCATTGGAAGACGTTGCGTGTGCCGCGCGCTTTTTTCCTCGCGCAGCACACGTTGGATGCATGTCATGCAAGACCGACCACGAGCGGCCCGAGCAGCGTGAGCAGCACGTTCGCGATCGCGTAGGTAATGGCGAACGGCACGGTGGGCACCGCGCTCTCCGCCTTGTCGAGAATGCCGCCGAAGGCCGGGTTCGCACTGCGCGCGCCGGACAGCGCACCCGCCAGAATGGCCGCGTTGTTGTACTTGAGCACGTAGCGGCCAAACAGCATCGTGAGAATGAGCGGCACGATCGTCACCACTACGCCGAGCAGGAAGATCGTGATGCCGCTTTGCTTGATCGTCACGACGGCCTGCAGGCCCGAGTTCAGCCCCACCACCGCGACGAACGCCGCAAGCCCGAAGTCCTTGAGCAGTTGCGACGCCGCGGGCGGCATCACGCCGTACATGGGGTGCTTGCCGCGCATCCAGCCGAACACGAGACCCGCGAGCAGGCAGCCGCCGCCCGAGCCGAGCGTAAGCGGAATGCCCGCCACGTTCACCACGATCAGGCCCACCAGCAAGCCGAGCACGAGGCCCACGCCCATGTAGATGAAGTCGGTCTTGTTGCTGTATGCGAGTTCGTAGCCGGCGGCCTGCACGGCGCGTTTCGTATCCGTTGCGGTGCCATAGATCGTCACCACGTCGCCGTGCTCGAGCTTCGTTTCGGGCAGCAGCGGCACGGGCTGGCCCACACGCTCGATCTTTTCGATGTACACGCCATGACGCAGATCGCGGTCGACGTTCTTGCGCACTTCGGCGATCGTCGTGTGGTTCATGCCCTTCTTCGTGAAGACGAGCTGGCGCGTTTGCATCACGAGGCTCATGCCGCCCGAGTCCGGCACTTCCGGCCCGATCAGCGCACCCACTTCGACCATCTGCTCGCGGCGGCCCACCACCAGCACGACATCGTCGCGGCTCAGCACGAAGTCGGGGGTGGCGTCGAGCAGCTTGCCCGCGCGGCGAATCTTCTCGACCGCCACCAGGTCGCTCTCGGCCAGCTCGATCTGCTTGACGGTCCTGCCCGCCGCGTTCTCGACACGGAACACACGCCCGAACAACTCGGGCAGCGCCGTGATCTGGCCCGGCCCCGCGGCGGCGTTGCCGCCCGACATCTCGCGCTCGGCGTCCGCGGAAGCATCCTTGAGACTGCGGCCCATGAACTTCGGCAGGATGTTCACGCAGACGATGATCGCGCCGAGCGAGCCGAACACGTAGGTGACGGCGTAGCCGATCGCGACGTCGGCCTGCATGGCCTTGACCTGGTCGGGCGGCAGCCCGAGGCGCGCGATCGCGTCGCCGGCCGTGCCGATGATGGCCGACTGCGTCATGCCGCCCGCCGCGAGACCGGCCGCGAGGCCCTTGTTGAGGTGAAAGAGCTTCGCGCAAATCAGCACGGTGGCGAGACCCGCCAACGCCATGAACACCGCCATGGCGATTTCGCGCAGCGTCTTGCGGTTGAGCGAGTTGAAGAAGCCCGGGCCCGAGTCGTAGCCCACGGCATAGATGAAGACGGCGAACATCACCGACTTCACGCCGTTGTCGACGGTCACGCCCACCTGGCTCACGACGACGGCCGCGAGCAACGAGCCGCCCACGCCGCCTAGCTGGAACTTGCCGAAGTTGATCTGGCCGATCCAGTAGCCCACCGCCAGAGAAAGAAATAGCGCGATTTCCGGGGATTTGTGAAAGATGTCATGCAACCATTCCATCGTGTCCTCGCTTTGGAAAGAATCCCCATTGCTGCAGGGGATGGCCGGCAATGGAACACCGCCGGCCAGATCGAGCCGAAAACACCAGCCAATATTCGTCAGCCAAACTTCGCCGCGAGCCCTACCACCACGGGGCCCATGAGCGGCAAGAGGATGTTCGACAGCGCGTAGGTGATCGTGTAGCCGATCACGGGAGTCGAGTTGCCGGCTACGCCGACGAGCGCACTGATCGCCGGCGTGCTGCACTGCTGGCCCGCAATGGCGCCGAGCAGCATCGGCGCTTCGAGCTTGAGGAACATGTGCCCGATCCACAGTGAGAGGAGCCCGGGAATCAGCACCATCAGAATGCCGGCGAGCGGCAGCGCGAGACCGTACTCGCGCACGAGCTTGATGGCGTCGGGGCCCGCGGAAAGCCCGACGGCCGCGATGAAGGTGGCAAGACCAAAGTCCTTGAGCACCTGCGCCGCGGCCGAGGGCAGCGAGCCCACCAGCGGGTAACGCGAACGCAGCCAGCCGAAGAACAGACCCGAGAGCAGGCACCCGCCGCCCGTGCCGAGCACCAGCGTGACGCCGCCCACGTTCACGCCGAAACGCCCGATCATCATGCCGACCAGCACGCCGAGGCCCAGATAGACGAAGTCGGTCTTCTGGGTGTGCTGGATCACGTAGCCAAGACGCTTCGCGCCGCGCGCGACGTCACTGGGCGTGCCGACCAGCGTCAGCACGTCGCCGCGATGCACGACCATGCCGGGCAAGGCGGGCACCGTGTTGTCGAGCCGCGTGATCGCGCCGACGTAGATGCCGCGGCCCGCTTCCGGCGCGGCGCGTTCGCGCATTTGCGCTAGCGTGAGGCCGTTGACGTCGCGCTGCGTGACCATCACGTCCACGCGTCTGGCGAGCAGCTTGAACAAGCCCTCGCCCGGCATCTCTTCGCCAAGACTGCCTGCCGCTTCGATCACGGCTTCGCGGCGCCCGGCGATCAGCACGATGTCGCCCGCCTGCAGCACGGACTGCGCGTTGGCGTCGAGCTGGCGTCCATCGCGCAGCACGTATTCGATCGTGAGGTTGTTGCCAAAGCGCGCCTCGAAGGCGGCGACTGCGGCGCCGGCTGCGGGACCCACCTTGAACGCACGACCTTCGAGCGGCGCGAGCGCGAGACGCTGCCCTTCGTCGAGCGCGCCGTCGCCGCCGAGCTTGCGATACAGGCGCGCGGCCTCTTCGCGCAGGTTCACGCGCAGGATCAGCGGGGCGATCTGGCTCGTGAAGAGCACGATGGTGACGAGGCCAAAGAGGTAGCTCACGCTGTACGCGGTCACGATATGCGCCTGCAGCGTGCTCACCTGGGCGTCGGTGAGGCCGAGCCGCGTGATCGCCTCGGAAGCCGTGCCGATCACGGCCGATTCGGTCGCCGCGCCCGCGAGCAGGCCCGCCGCGGTGCCCGCATCGAGCTTCATCACGACGACCGCGATCATGATGAGCGCCATGACCGAGACGATCTCGACGATCGAAAGAAGTCCGTAGCGCCAGCCACGACCGACGTTCGCGAAGAATTGCGGACCGCCCGTGAAGCCGAGCGCAAAGATGAAGAGTGCGAAGGCAATGTTCTTGAGGTCCGGCGAGAGGCGCGCGCCGGTTTGCCCGAGCACGAGCGCGACGATCAGCGTGCCGCACACGCCCCCGAGGGAGATCGGGCCAAAGCGGATCGAACCGATCAGATAACCGAGCGCGAGGCTCACGAACAGGGCAATCTCGGGTTGCGACTTCAGCAATTCGACGATCATGTCTGGTCTGCCGATTTACGTTGTAGTTAGCCCGAAAGCGTGCTCAAAAAACGAGCGGTAATGCACATTAAATAACATGCAGCGCTAATTCCCGGTCGTTATTTTCCCCACGCGCAACAATTCATTCACGCAGAAAAAGCATCAACGTGTGCTTAATGCCGGCTTGTAAATGACGGGGAATTCACCGACCGCAATGACTCACAATTCGCCGCAGGCAAAGGGCGGGCCGCCATGAATCTGGCAGTTCTGACAGATTTCCGATGCTTGCGTGAATTACGCAAACAGGTTATCCGCAATGCACAATATTTAGATAGTGGCAAAAACGCACAACGCATTCCTCACTCAATACATGCCGATTGCGTATTGGATCTTTTACAAGTAAGAAATGCTGCCGTGTGTTGAGATAGATATTGTAATTCTCACGGACTGTCAATATTATTTTTGTTAGATTCCCGCAGTCGTCGATCGCAGTAGTTCATTCGAGGCACATTGACCATAACAACGCGACACGCCGCTTCGCTCCTCAACTTCGCCAGCAGTTGCAGTGTCCCTCAACCGGTCCATGCATCGAGCATACGAGGCTACACATGAACCAGATACACGCCATGCGCGTCTTCGTCAGGGTTGCGGAAACCGAGAGCTTTCGTCGCGCCGCGCAGCAGCTCGACGTCTCCAACGCGCTCGTCACGCGCTCCGTCGCGATGCTCGAGGCGCACCTGAATACACGCCTCATCAATCGCACCACACGCAATCTCGCGCTGACCGAGGCAGGCCAGCGCTACCTCGAAGGCTGTCGTTGCGTGCTGGAGGAACTCGATCATCTGGAGCGCTCACTGGCGCACACGGAAAGCGAGCCGAGCGGCACGCTGCGCGTGGTGGCCGCGGGTGCGCTCTCGCTCGCCACGCTCACGCCGCTCATCGACGGTTACCGGCGTCTGTATCCGCGCGTGAACGTGCGCCTCACGCTCGCCGAACGGCCCGTGGATCTCATGGAAGACGGCTTCGACGTGGGCATCGTCGGCGCCACGCCCGCACGCAACGGCGAGTGCGTGGAACGCGCGCTCGGCACCACGACGTTCGTCCCCTGCGCGGCGCCCGCGTGGCTCGCCGAGCACGGCGAGCCGCATACGCCTGAGGAGCTCGCACAGTGCGCGGCGGTCGCGCTGCCCCCCGAGGAGCGCAGCGCGACGTGGCAGTTCGCGAAGCCCGGCGAGCGTGCCCGGCAGGTCACGCTGGAGCCCGGCTACGCCGTCAACAACATGCTGATGGTGCGGCTCGCCGCGCTGGCCGGCATGGGCGTGGCGGTCGTGCCCGCGCCGCTCGTCGCCGACGACTTTACCGCGGGCACGCTGCGCCGGCTGCTGCCCGACTACGACATCGACGATCCCGACTCGCGCATGTCCATCGTCTATCCGAGCCGCCAGTATCTGCCCGCGAAGACGCGCCGCTTTGTCGACTACACGGTCGAGCATTTCGAGCATGCACGTCATGCATCGCCGGTGGCGGCGAGTTCCAATGGCGCACCGAGCCGGCCGCTGAGCGTGGCATGAGCACACACATCGGGCGGGCGATGTGTGCCCGCCCGATGGTTTGAGAACATGCCGCTTGCAAACGCGCCGTTAGCGAACATGCCGTTCGCGCGCGACGGCGCATCAGAGCCGGGGCGAGCTGCCGTCGACCGGAACCAGCAGGCCCCCGTCGCCCGCGCCGCACAGTTCGCGCAGCAATGCCGCTTCGCGCTCGTGCACTTCCACCGGTAGCCACAACGCCCCTGCCCATGCGAGGTAGCGCGCGCGATGCTGGCCGTTGCGAAACGCCACGACCCCCTCGTGCGCGAGTCCGAGCCATCCGGCGAGCCCCGCCACGCGGCGCTTGCTGATCGTCACGTAGGGCATCTGCGGCACGCGCTCGTTGTCCGGATCGAGAAACTCGCGAATGCCGCGAATCTTGCCGCTATGCCAGTCGTCGACGGGCTTGAGCACGTAGTCGGTGTCGTCGCGGTCGGCACAGAGAAGCAGCTTGTGCAGATCGACGATCACGACGACGTGGCGCGTGCCGTCGGTCGTGAAGACGCGCTTGAAGCGCACATGGTCATACGCGTCGTGGTCGGGCAACGGGACGGTCCACAAGGGTCCACAAGCGGGATACGGCGAGGAATCCGAAACGGAGGTGATGCTGGACATGGACGTCGATTGCATGCGTGCGGTGGGGGAAAGCGCAGTTCAGGAAATGAAACCGGCCTAAGCTACGGATGGACCATTAAATTTTTATGACGAATGCGGGGCGCATCGAGGAGCCACAAATGACGATCGAATCTTTCGGCGAGCACGTCCGTATCGAGACTCAGGAACGCGTAGCAATTCTCGTGCTCGACCGCCCGGCGCAGCGCAACGCCATCGACCGGCCCGTTGCGAACGCACTCGCTGCCGCCTTTACGCGCTTCGAGGAAAATCCCGCATGGCTCGCGGGCGTGCTGTACGGCGCGGGCGGCACGTTCTGCGCGGGCGCGGACCTCAGCGCGCTCGCCGACCCCGCACGCCGCAATGAAATCCACGCCGACGGCAGCGGCCCAGGCCCGCTCGGCCCCACGCGCATGTCGCTCAGCAAGCCCCTGATCGCGGCGATCTCAGGCTATGCCGTTGCGGGCGGGCTCGAACTCGCACTGCTGTGCGACCTGCGCGTGGTCGAGGAAGACGCCGTGCTCGGCGTGTTTTGCCGCCGCCTGGGCGTGCCGCTCATCGACGGCGGCACGGTGCGCTTGCCGCGCCTGATCGGCCTGTCGCGCGCACTCGATCTGATCCTCACGGGGCGCGCCGTCGATGCGCAGGAAGCCCTCGCATTCGGCCTCGCCAATCGTGTGGTCGCAAAGGGTGGCGCGCGCACGGCCGCCGAGCAACTGGCCGCGCAGCTCGCAGCATTGCCGCAGGCAGCGTTGCTCGCGGACCGCCGCTCGGCGCTCGAGCACAGCATGCTGCCCGACACCGCCGAGGCGCTGCGCCGCGAAGGCGCGCTCGGCTATCGCGCGGTACTCGACGAAGGGCTCGCACTCGCGGCGCGCTTCGCGGCCGGCGCGGGCCGTCACGGTGAACCGCTCGATCCACGCGAATCGTAGTCCGCTAAACGAAAGTCGCACGCGAACCCTCGCGACGGTCGATTGAGTCGATCGACGTGCCGGTGGCCACTGTGCGCAGCGCTTGACGCTTGAAGGCGCGCGCGCGACCCACTACATTGAAATTGATCCGCGCCGCTGCCCCCGCCCCTGCCGCCATGTGTCATGACGCTGAGTCCTGCTGCGTCGTCTAACGGCAATCTTCAGACGAACCGCCCCGGCGTCCCCTTCCCTGATGCCGCATCACGGGAGAGCTCTCATGCCGACGGATCGAATCATCCGCTTCGCGGACTTCGAACTCGACGTCGAGCGGTACCAGTTGCGCCGAGAAGGTACGGAAGTCAAGCTGGAGCGGTTGCCCATGGATCTGCTGATCCTGCTGGCCTCGCGCCGCGGCGAGCTGATCTCGCGCGCGGACATCGTCGACCGGCTGTGGGCCGGCAGCCCCTTTCGCGACACCGACAACGGCCTGAACACGGCGATCCGCAAGATCCGCATCGCGCTCGCCGACGACCCCGCCAAACCGCGTCACCTCATCACCGTGAAGGGCAAGGGCTACCGGTTCGACGGCGTCCTGCCCGCACTTGCCGACGCTCACGATGCGCCGGCTGCCGCGCGCGACCCGCACGCGCCGCGCGAGAGCGAGCACGCTCCGCCCGCCGTGCGCATGCTGGTGCTGCCGTTCACCAACCACACCGGCGACGCGAGCCAGGACAGCCTGTGCAGCGCGCTCGCCGACGAGATCTCGGTCACGCTCGGCGCGCTCAACCCGGAGCGCCTGCTCACGATCGCACGCACCACGGCGGCGCGTTACCGCGCGACGCAAAAAAGCATCGGCGAGATCGCGCGCGAGTTGAAGCTCGACTACGTGCTCGAAGGCTCGCTCACGCGCGCGGGGCAGCAAACCCGCATCCTCACGCGTCTGATCCGCTGCGCCGACGAAGCGCAGATCTGGAGCCGCGCGCACGAAAGCGCCACGCAAGGCGCGCTCGACATCCTCAAGGAAGCGGTCGCGGCGCTCGCCGAGAACCTGGCGTCCACGCTTTCCGAGCAACAGCGCACGCGCCTCGAGCGGCGCCTGCCCGTCGATCCCGCCGCGCACGACGCGTATGTGCGCGGGCGTTTCTTCTGGTATCGCCGCGTGCATTTCGAAGCGGGCTTTTGCGCGTATCACGGCATCGACGGCGAAGACTTCGTGCGCAGCCGCACTTACTTCGAGTCCGCGCTCGAACACGACCCGAGCTATGCGCTCGGCTATACGGGCCTTTCGAACTACTACGGATCGACGGTGGTGCATGGCTTCGTCGCGCCCGACGATGGCTGGCCGGTCGCGCGCTCGCTTGCCGAAAGCGCGCTCGAACTCGACCCGGACCTGCCCGAGGCGCATCACGCGCTCGCGGCCGTGCGTTACTTCTACGACTGGGACTGGGACCAGGCCGAGGCCGGCTTCAAGGCTGCGCTGCGGCGCAATCCGAGTTACCCGGAGGCGCATCGGCTCTATGCGCGCATGCTGGTGGCGGCGGGCCGCCGCGCGGAAGGCGACGCCGCGATGGAGCGCGCCGAACGCATCGATCCGCTGGCGTTCCAGGGGTCGCGCGCGTTCGGCATGGTGATGTCGGGCAGACATGCGGAAGTCGTGAGCGAATATCTCGCGCCGGGGCACATGGACCATCCGCCGCTCGTCTATCAGTTGCTCGCTACCGCGTTCGAAGTGAAAAAGCTCTACGCGCAGGCCGTGGACGCCACCGTGGAGGCGCTCGAACACTGCAGCCAGCAGGCGCGCGCGAGCACCATTCGCGCTCGCTGGGAAACGGGCGGCTATGACGCGGTGTTGCGCTGGTATCTGGAAGACCTGCTCGCGCGACGGCGGGCCCGGTACACCTCGCCGCTGCTCATCGCCGAGGCCTATGCGCGCCTCGCGCAACCCGACGAAATGTTCCGCTGGCTCGAAACGGCGCTGGCCGAGCGCAGTTCGCGGCTATGCGAGTTGCGCACGAATCCATGGTTCGCGCCCTGGCGTCCGACGGGGCGCATGCGGCTCATCGAAAAACATATTGGCGGCGGCCCGACACGCTGAGCGCCGGGCGCAGATCGCGAGAGCGCGTCGGGTCGCCGTCCTGATACCTGGGTCTCCCTGTTGACTCAGTTCCCGTGATAGAGCCCTTCGCTCAGCGCCTTCTGCTGGCCCGATTGCTCGGAGCGCACCAGGTCCTGGTAGACCTGCGCGTGCGTGAGCGCCATCGGCGCACCCGAAGCGCTCGTCGACATCGGCGCGCCGCCGACGTCCTGCGCAGCCGGCGGCGTGCTGGCCTGTTGTGTCTGGTCGTCGCTCTGCGCTTGCGCCAGCGCGCTACCTGCGAATAAGGCGGCCGCTGCGGCCACCGCGATGCGTACTGTGTTCAGCGTGTTCATGTCATCGCTCCAGGAGGGTTGCGCATGTTCGGTTCCGTCATGCGCGAGACGGACGATGCGAGGGCGGCGCCTGCCGGCGGGCGGGCCGGCGGGCGGACTGTTTCGCTCGTTGAATCGTGTGGGTATCGTGCGGCCCGCGAGCGCGTTGCGCCATGCACGTAACCTGTAGAAATCGTCAAGAAAAATGTAGGTATGGTGAACGGGGTCCAGCGAGAAAAGCTGTTGTTTTCCCAACAGCTTTGAAAAGCGTGCCGTATGCGTTGCGTCAGGTTTCAGTACAATTCCGCGTTGACTTAAATAAAACGGCTTCGCGCTCAAGGCCCGTCGCCGTCCTGCGCCGACCCCACGCCATGCCCCTGCCTCTTCTCGCCCTTGCCGTCGCCGCTTTTGGTATCGGTACCACCGAATTCGTCATCATGGGCCTGCTGCCCGACGTCGCGCGCGACCTGAGCGTCTCGATCCCGGCGGCGGGCATGCTCGTCTCGGCCTACGCGCTCGGCGTGACGATCGGCGCGCCCATCGTCGCCATCGCCATTGCCAATGTGCCGCGCAAGCAGGCGCTCATGCGCCTGATCGGCATCTTCATCGTCGGCAACCTGTTGTGTGCGCTCGCCCCGAACTACTCGATCCTGATGGCCGCGCGCATCGTCACCGCGTTCTGCCACGGCGCGTTCTTCGGCATCGGTTCGGTGGTCGCGGCCGGCCTCGTCGCGCCGAACCGCCGTGCCCAGGCCATCGCGCTGATGTTCACGGGCCTGACGCTCGCCAACGTGCTGGGCGTGCCGCTCGGCACGGCGCTCGGCCAGATCGCCGGCTGGCGCACGACGTTCTGGGCCGTGACGGCCATCGGCATCCTCGCGGCGGCGGCGCTGCAGGTGTGCCTGCCCGCGAAGATCGAAATGCAGAAGGCGAGCCTCGTGCATGAGTTCGGCGTGCTGAAGAACCCGCAGGTGCTGATGGTGCTCGGCATGAGCGTGCTGGCCTCGGCCAGCCTCTTTGCGGTGTTCACCTACATCACGCCGATTCTCGAAGACGTGACCGGTTTCTCGCCGCATGAAGTCACGTTCGTGCTGCTGCTGTTCGGCCTCGGGCTCACGGTAGGCAGCACGCTGGGCGGCAAGCTCGCCGACTGGAAGCTCATGCGCTCGCTGCTCACGTTCCTCGCCATGATTGCCGTGGTGCTCGCCGCGTTCTCGCTGACGATGCACGACCCGATCGCGGCGATGGCGACGATCTTCGTGTGGGGCATTCTCGCGTTCGCGATCGTGCCGCCGCTGCAGATACTGATCGTCAACCGCGCGAGCGACGCGCCGAACCTCGCCTCCACGCTCAACCAGGGCGCGTTCAATCTCGGCAATGCGGGCGGCGCGTGGATCGGGGGCGTGGCGATCAGCGCGGGCGCGCCGCTCACGGCGCTGCCGTGGGTGGGCGTGGTCACCGCGTTCGCGGCGCTCGCGCTCACGCTGGTTTCGGCGCAAATCGACCGGCGCGCGCGCCGTCGCGTAGCGGTTTCCGGGCCGACTTCCTGCGTTTGATGCTTTTCTCGCTGCGGGCATCATCGGGTACGTGTTGCACTGAGGCGCGCGCGCTCAACTGAGGCACGCCTGCGCCACGATTTTCACGCGCACGTAGTAGCATCTCGCCCGATGAAAACCGTCCTCACCCGCGACTTTCTCGCGCTGATCCTGAGCGTGGCCGTGGTCGGTCTCGGCTCCGGCGCGACGCTTCCGCTCACCGCCCTCGCCCTCACCGATGCCGGCTACGGCACCGCCATCGTCGGCCTGCTCACCGCCGCCCAGGCGCTGGGGGGCCTCGCCGTCGTGCCGTTCACGGCATGGATCTCGACACGCTTCGGCTCGCGCGAGGTGATCGTCGGCTCGGTGCTGACCGTGGCCGTCGCGACTGCGCTGATGCAGGCAAGCGCCAACCTGTGGCTCTGGGCGCTCCTGCGCATGCTCTGCGGCGCGGCGCTCATGCTGCTCTTCACCATCGGCGAAGCCTGGGTCAACGAACTCGCCGACGACTCGAACCGCGGCCGCGTGGTGGGCATCTACGCGACCACGTTCACGCTGTTCCAGATGTCGGGCCCGGTACTCGTGAGCCAGATCGCGGGCTATACGGCGTGGCGCTTCGCGATCTGCGGCGCGATCTTTCTCATCGCCCTGCCGATGCTCGCGGCGATCCGCTCGAATCCGCAGCAAACCGACATGCACGAGCCGCACGGAAGCTGGCGCCACGTGATGCCGAAGATGCCCGCGCTCATCGTCGCCACCGGGTTTTTCGCGCTGTTCGATACGCTCGCGCTCTCGCTGTTGCCGCTCTTCGCGATGGGTCACGGCATCGACACCGAGGTGGCCGTGCTGTTCGCCTCGGTCGTGCTGCTCGGCGACACGACCATGCAATTCCCCATCGGCTGGCTCGCCGACCGGCTCGGCCGCGAGCGCGTGCATGCGCTCATGGGCGTGATCGTCGCGCTGCTGCTGCCGCTGTTGCCCTTCGTCGTCGCTACGCCGTGGCTGCGCTGGCCGCTCCTCTTCGTGCTGGGCGCGGCGGCGGGCTCCATTTATACGCTCGCCATCGTGGCCTGCGGCGAGCGTTTCGAGGGCGTCGCGCTGGTTTCCGCGAGCGCGCTCGTGAGCGCGGCGTGGAGCGCGGCGAGCTTCGGCGGCCCGATCGTCACCGGGGCGCTGATGGAGCATGCGGGCCGCGATGCGATGCTGTGGGTGCTGTTTGCGGGGGCGCTGGTGTTTCTCGGTGCGCTGCGGTGGGAGCGCTTGCGCGGGCTGGCGGGGGTGCGTGCATAGGCGGGTGGGTTACTTGTTATCGTGTCGGTATGCCAGCGTTGCCCCTGTGCGGGGCGGCACCTACTTTTCTTTGCAGCGGAAAGAAAAGTAGGCAAAAGAAAGCCGCTCAAACCGCTAATGCCTGCCACAGTTCACATCTCGACGTACACGGTGAATGGCTCCGGAGCGTCTGTCGCCCCGCACCACCCAAGTGAGTGACAAGGCGCTCATACTTCCGGCGGCGCTACGCGCGCCGAAGGGCATAACCCAACACCGTTGAGGCGCGTGCACTATCGCGAAGCCTGAAATGCCTTTTGGTTTCCCATGCAGACCCAACCGCAGCGCGCGTAGCGAGCAGCGGGATGAATGACGGCCTTGTCACTAACCTGGGTGGTGCAAGGTGACAGACGCTCCGGAGCCATTCACCGTGTACGTCGAGATGTGAACTGTGGCAGGCGCTAGCGGTTTGAGCGGCTTTCTTTGCCTACTTTCTTTGCCGCCGCAAAGAAAGTAGGTGCCGCCCCGCACAGGGGCAACCCAGGCATACCGACGCGAAAACAAGGAAAGGCCAACGCCGCACGCAGCCCCAAAAAAATCACTTCAGCGCAGGCAAAATCTTGCCGACGCAGGCACCAAACCCCACACGATAACCATCGCCC
Source organism: Paraburkholderia sp. EG287B (assembly GCF_040965595.1). Classification (NCBI taxonomy): domain Bacteria; kingdom Pseudomonadati; phylum Pseudomonadota; class Betaproteobacteria; order Burkholderiales; family Burkholderiaceae; genus Paraburkholderia; species Paraburkholderia sp. EG287B. The sequence continues at coordinate 169,026 of NZ_JBFRCG010000014.1, read as the reverse complement.
TGGCACCAGCCCGCGAGCGTGAGTTCGTCGCCGTCTTCGATGAAGCCGCGCGTGCCGCCGCTCTTCAGTTCGAGCGGATTCTTCGCGTTCCATGTGAGTTCGAGCAGGCTGCCGAACGAGTCCGGCGTCGGGCCCGAGATGGTGCCCGAACCCATCAGGTCGCCCACACGCGTGTTGCACCCGGCCACGGTGTGATGTGCGAGCTGCTGCGCCATCGACCAGTACATGTGGCGGAAATTCGCGCGTGCGATGGTCGTCGCCTCGGCCGCGCCTTCGGGCTGCATCCGCACTTCGAGCGCAATGTCGAACGCGTGGTCGCCCTCGTGCCGCAGGTATTCGAGCGGCTGCGGCTCCTGCACCGGCTGCGCGACGCGGAACGGTTCCAGCGCGTCGAGCGTGACGATCCACGGCGAGATCGTGGAAGCGAAGGTCTTCGCGTTGAACGGCCCGAGCGGCACGTACTCCCATTGCTGGATGTCGCGCGCGCTCCAGTCGTTGAGCAGCACCATGCCGAAGATGTGGTCCTCGGCGTCCTCGCACGCAATCGGCTCGCCGAGCGCGTTGCCGCGCCCGACGATGAAGCCCGTTTCCAGCTCGATATCGAGCTTACGGCACGCGCCGAACACCGGACGCTCCTGATCGGGCAGCTTCAACTGGCCGTTCGGGCGGCGCACCGGCGTGCCGCTCACCACCACCGATGACGCGCGGCCGTTATAGCCGATCGGCATCTCGGACCAGTTCGGCAGCAGCGCATTCTTCGGATCGCGAAACATCGAGCCGACGTTCGTCGCGTGTTCCTTCGACGAGTAGAAGTCCGTGTAGCCCGGAATCTGCACGGGCAAATGCAGCTTCGCATCGGCGAGCTTCACGAAGGCGCGCTGGCGCAACGCCGCGTCGTCGCGCAGCGTGGCCGTGTCGCGCGCGAGCAGCGACGAGAGCTGCACACGCACGCTGCGCCACGTCTCGCGGCCAAGCGCGATGAAGTCGTTCAGCGCGGCACGCGCGAAGACGTCTTGCTGCGCATTCGCAGGCAGACGCAGCAGCCCGGCTTCGTGCAGCGCCGCCAGGTCGGCCACGAGGTCGCCGATCGCCACGCCCACGCGCGCCGTTGCGTTCTTGGCGTCGCTGAACACGCCGAACGGCAGGTTCTGGATCGGGAAATCGCACTGGGCGTCGTTCGCGCTCTCGACCCAGCTCTTGCGCCTCGCGTCGAGCGTCGCCTTGAGTTCGTCCGTCATGGTGCTGTTCATTGCTGCTCCGGATTGAAGTGTTTCGCGAGGCCTTGCCAGCACTCGTAGTAATGCGCCTGCAGCTGGCTCGTTTCGAGCGCGTAGCGCGTCGGGCGGATCAGCGTGCGGGTCTCGAACATGAAGGCCATCGTGTCGCCGACCTTGTGCGGTTTCGTCGTGTCGGAGTTCGATGCCTTCTCGAAGGTCTCGGCGTCGGGCCCGTGGCCCGACATGCAGTTGTGCAGGCTCGCGCCGCCCGGCACGAAGCCTTCGGCCTTGGCGTCGTACACGCCGTGCACGAGGCCCATGAACTCGCTCGCCACGTTGCGGTGATACCAGGGCGGACGGAACGTGTTCTCGGCCGCGAGCCAGCGCGGCGGGAAGATCACGAAGTCGATCGAGTCGACGCCCGGCGTGTCCGTGGGCGCATGCAGCACGAGGAAGATCGACGGATCGGGGTGGTCGTAGCTGATCGAGCCGATGGTGTTGAAGCGGCGCAGATCGTACTTGTAGGGTGCGTAGTTGCCGTGCCACGCCACCACGTCGAGCGGCGAGTGGCCGATATCGGCGCGCCAGAGCTGGCCGTTCAGCTTCGTGACGAGTTCGAACTCGCCTTCGCGGTCTTCATACGCAGCGACGGGCGTGAGGAAGTCGCGCGGATTCGCAAGGCCGTTCGAGCCGATCACGCCGAGATCCGGCAGACGCAGGAGCGCGCCGAAGTTCTCGCAGATATAGCCGCGGGCTTCGCCATCGGGCAGATCCACCGTGAAGCGCACCCCGCGCGGGATCACGACGATCTCGAACGGCTCGACGTCGAGCCGGCCCATCTCCGTACGGATCGCGAGACGCCCTTGCTGCGGGACGATCAGCAGTTCGCCGTCGGTGTTGTAGAAAAAGCGATCCATCATCGGCCGGTTCGCCGCGTACAGGTGGATCGCGCAGCCGCTCATCGAGGCCGCCGAGCCGTTGCCCGACATCGTCACCCAGCCGTCGATGAAATCGGTCGGCTCCGCAGGCATGGGCAGCGCGTCCCAGCGCAGCTGGTTGGGCGGCGTGGGCGGCACATCGCCGAAATCGGCGACGAGGCGCGGCGCGCCGTTCACATCGAGACGCGAGGCGACCGGCGCAAACGGCTGATGCACGGCGCCCGGGCGGATCCGGTAGAACCACGTGCGGCGGTTGTGCGAGCGCGGCGCGGTGAATGCGGTGCCCGAGAGCTGCTCGGCGTACAGCCCATAGGCGCAGCGCTGCGGCGAGTTCTGGCCCGCGGGCAGCGCGCCCGCCAGCGCCTCGGTCGCGAACTCGTTGGCAAAGCCGCTCATGTAGCCGTGCTGGACTTCGGTTGGGTGCCGCAAAGGTGCGTTCATTGCTGTCTCTCCACGTTCTCGGGTCATGACATGACGTCACGCGATTTACGGATGGTAAAACCAATTACGATTAGTGAAATTAGGCGTATACCCTGGCGAGCGGCCGGTCGCCTCCAGAACTGGCGCGAATGGTCGATAACGTTATGACCAAACAGTCCATCCGGCGCGGCTGCGGGCTGCTACCATCGGGTCATGCGACCCCGTGTGGGGCTCGCACTTTTCATCCGCTTCCCGCTACATCACCATGATCGCTCCCACCATTCCCGAGCTCGTTGCCCGCGCCGCCGACCATCCGTTTCTCGGCGAGCACCTGGCGATGGGCACTGGCGCGCACGCCAAAGAGGCCGTGGCGCGGCGGCGCGGCGTGGAGCTTTTGAGCGCCTACGAGCCGATTTACGACATCAGCGTGCACAGCGGGGCGCAGTCGCTCACCGCCGATCTCGCAATGGCCTCGCGTTTTGGCGACGAACTCGGCTACCAGGCGGTCACGCTGCGCGAGCAGGACGGCCAGCTCGCGCCCTGCGACGCGTTCAGCGACACGCTCGACGATCCCGACCTCGTCGCGGTCGATCGCATGGTGCGCGCGCTGCACGCCATCAATTTTCTGGGTGGCCAGCAGCACGGGCTACTCTTCCTGCGCGTGCACGAGCGGCTCCTGAAGAGCGTGAAGTACGACCATGGACGGCATTTCTCGAACGTGCTGGTGTCGTTCGGGCTCAATCCCGGACGCATCGTGATCGAGCTGCCGGCGGCGGCGGTCGCGCACCGCACATTCCTCGGCTATCTCACGAAGAGCTATCAGCGGTACGGGTTCAAGGTGGCGGGCAATCTGCCCAATGCCGGGCAGATTCTTTCGGTGTCGGACGTACCTCGGCCCGACTTCGTGAAGATGGATGCGGCGTCCGCGCTGCGCGATTCGATGGTGAAGCCGCTCGTGAGCTATGCGGCGCGGCTGCGCATTCCGCTGATTTTCAACCGCGTGACCGATGCGGCCCAGTTCGAGCAGTTGCAGCAGTACGACGTGCGGTTCGTGCAGGGGCCGGTGTTCGCGGCCCAGGACAAGGTGATTTGACGATGTGATGCAAGCGAGGCGCCGGGCGGCGCCTGAGCGGCCTTAGAGGCTGACGGGTTCCTGCTCCAGCTCCACGCCGAAGCGCGCTTGGACGTCACGCTGGATCGCCTGGGCGAGTTCGAGAATGTCCGCGCCGGTCGCCCCGCCGCGATTGACGAGCACGAGCGCCTGACGCTCATGCACTGCCGCCGCGCGCAGCGCACGGCCCTTCCAGCCGCACCGGTCGATCATCCAGCCCGCCGCGAGCTTCACGCGCCCGTCACCCTGGTGGTACGACACGATCTGCGGCTCGCGCACGACGAGCGTATCGAACTGCTGCGCGTCGATCACGGGATTCTTGAAGAAGCTGCCCGCATTGCCGAGTTCGAGCGGGTCGGGCAGCTTCGCGCGCCGCACCGCGACCACGGCGTCGAACACGGCGCGCGCATGCGGCGCGTCGCCGGCGTTGTGTTGCGCCAGCTCGCGCGCGAGGTCGGCATAGCCCGCGTTGGCTTGCCAGACCTTCGGCAGACGGAACGTGACCGAGGTAATGACGAAGCGATCGCGCCCTTCGCGCTTGAAGAAGCTGTCGCGATAGCCGAAGCGGCAGGCGGCTGCATCGAACTCCACGGCTTTGCCGGTCGCGATCTCGATAGCCCGCACCGCCACGCAGCGCTCGGCCATCTCGAGCCCGTAGGCGCCGATGTTCTGAATGGGCGCCGCGCCCACTGTGCCCGGAATCAGCGCCAGATTCTCGAGACCCGGCATGCCCGCTGCGAGCGTCCACGACACAAAATCGTGCCAGTTCTCGCCCGCAGCCGCTTCCACGTACCAGGCGTGGCCGTCTTCATACGCAACGCGCTTGCCGGTCAGCGCCATCAGCAGCACGAGGCCGTCGAAGTCGCGCGTGAGCACGACGTTGCTGCCGCCACCCAGCACGAGCGTGCGCAAGCCCTGGGCGCGCGGATCGCGCACCGCGGCGACGAGATCGGCCTCGCTTTCGACCCGGCACGCGTAGCGCGCGCGCACGTCGAAGCCGAACGTGTTGTGCGCGCGCAGCGCAAAGCCGGCAGCGAACCACGTAGTGACGGGCGTTTGGGTGACGGACATCGAGGAAGAACGGAACATGGACAGCAGACGAAAAATCGCCGGAAAGGCCGCCGGCGGGCACCTGCGCACCGTGGACTCGCCTCCGGGCGGCGGCAAGCCGCCTTGGGCAAACGCAACGGCGCCGGTAGAATGGCGTCGGTCCGTGATTATAGCGAGTGCGCGAACCGCTGCCTGAAAATGCGTCAGTGGACTGCGAAATACGGCTGCGACCCGCGGGCACCTGGCTTGCATAGCTTTTGCACCGCCGTTTGCGCACCTCGTACTTTTGGGAGAAAGCAATGCCATCGTTTGACGTCGTCAGCGAAGCCAACATGATCGAAGTAAAGAACGCAGTGGAGCAATCCAACAAGGAGATCTCCACACGCTTCGACTTCAAGGGCTCGGATTCGCGCGTCGAGCAGAAAGAGCGCGAGCTGACCGCGTTCGCCGACGACGACTTCAAGCTCGGCCAGGTGAAGGACGTGCTCGTGTCGAAAATGGCCAAGCGCAATGTGGACGTGCGCTTCCTCGACTACGGCAAGATCGAGAAGATCGGCGGCGACAAGGTCAAGCAGGTCATCACCGTGAAGAAGGGTGTGTCGGGCGACCTCGCGAAGAAGATCGTGAGGCTCGTGAAGGACAGCAAGATCAAGGTCCAGGCGAGCATCCAGGGCGACGCCGTGCGAGTGACGGGCGCCAAGCGCGACGACCTGCAAAGCGTGATCGCCATGCTGCGCAAGGACGTGACCGACACGCCGCTCGACTTCAACAACTTCCGCGATTAACGCGGCAAGTCCAGCGTATTGCGGGGCGGCTCAGGCCGCCCCGTTTCGTTTCACACGTCCCCGCGCGCGCTCGCTTTCTCGCGCTCAGTCCGCCGTCACCACGAGCGGCATGAGCACCTCGCCGGTTTCCAGCAGTGTCTTGAGATTCGAGAGGATGCGCGGCCAGCCGCCCGACACCTTCTCGATGAAGATCGATCCCGGCCGCGCCATGTGGTGCGTAATCGTGAGCTTGACCGCGTGCTCCACGGGTTCGATGTCGATCGTGCAGAGCGAATCGCCCTCCGCATGAAGTTCGGCCAGGAACATGTTGCGCCAGCGCAGCACGAGCCGGCGCGGGGGATCGGCTTCGACCACCGCGCCCGAGTCGGCGATGCGGCCGTCGGCGAAGCGCAGCGACCAGGACGAGCCCGTTTGCCAGTCGCATTCGTGATGCATGCCGAACCAGTAGCGCTCGGTGAACTCGCGGCTCGTGAGCGCCGTCCACAACGCTTCCGGCGCGGTGCGGATGAACGTGACGTAGACGAACGTCGAATTGCCGGGGGCGCTGCCTTGCGTGTGCTTGTCGCTACTCATGGCTGTCTCCTTCGAGTGATCGCTTGAGGTCGACGAGCGCGCCCACGCGCTCGTGCTCGAACTTGCCGATCCAGCGCGCGGCAATCTCGCCGATGGGCACCGGATTGATGAAATGGCGCTTCTCGCGCCCATGCCGCTGCGTCGCGACGAGATTCGCCTCTTCCAGCACCGTGAGATGCTTCGTGACCGCCTGGCGCGAGATGGCCAGCCCCTCGCATAAATCGGTCAGCGTCTGACCGTTTTTCGCATGGAGGCGGTCGAGCAGTTGACGGCGGCTCGCGTCCGCCAGCGCGCGGAATACGGCGTCGTCGTTCATGCATTGATTATGCAACCATACGGTTGCATGTCAAGGTGAAAAAACGGCACCGCAGCGCCGCCCTCTCACTTCAGCGTTACTGCGCCTCAATCGAGCCTGAACTGGCCGACCGCATCCGCGAGATTGGCCGCCTGGCCGCGCAGCGCCGCCGCGGCAGCCGTCGACTGCTCGACGAGCGCCGCGTTCTGCTGAACCATCTCGTCGAGCTGGCTGACCGCCCGGTTCACCTCCTGGATGCCGCGCGTCTGCTCACCGGCGGCATTAGTGACTTCGGAGATGATGGTCGTCACGTTCGCGACATTCGACACGATCTCATCCATCGTCGAGCCCGCGCGGCGCACGAGCTGCGAGCCCGACGTCACGCTGGATACGGTCGACTCGATCAGCGCCTTGATTTCGCGCGCGGCCTGCGCGCTGCGCTGGGCGAGGCTGCGCACCTCGCCCGCCACCACCGCGAAGCCGCGGCCCTGCTCCCCCGCGCGCGCCGCTTCCACGGCCGCGTTCAACGCCAGAATGTTGGTCTGGAACGCGATGCCGTCGATCACGCCGATGATGTCCGCGATCTTCACGGACGCCTTCTCGATGTCGCCCATCGTGTGCACGACGTCGCCGATCACCGAACCGCCGCGCGAGGCCGCCTGCGAAGCCGTCGCCGCCGTCACGTCGGCCTGCTGCGCCGCGTTCGCCGACTGCGCGACCGTCGCCGTGATCTCCTCCATCGAGGCCGCCGTCTCTTCGAGGCTCGCCGCCGCCGATTCGGTGCGGCCCGAAAGATCGACGTTGCCCGCTGCGATCTCGTCGCTCGCGGTACGCACCGATTCGCTCGCGTCGCGGATGTGGCGCATCACGTCGCGCAGCTTGTCCATGAACGCGTTGAACGAGCGCGCGATCTGCGCGACCTCATCGTTGCCCACGGCGGGCAGGCGCTTCGTCAGATCGCCCTCGCCGGCGCTGATCGCGTCCATCGCGTCGCGCACGCGCGAGAGGCGCTGGAACGACACGGCAGTCGCGGCAGCCACGATCGCCGCGGCCGCCACCGCGATCACCACGAGCGCAATGAGCGACGCCGTGAGCAGCGAACGCATCGCCGCCGTCGCATCGGCGCGGTCGAAAGCGACCACCACGCGCCAGTCGGTGCCCGGAATCGTTTGCGCACGCATGAGCTTGACGTCGCCCTTCACGTCCACCTTCAACGGCTCGCTCGCCGCGAACAGCGCGTTGAGGCGATCGCCGGCCAGCTCGGGCGCGAGTTCCGCGACGGGTTTGAGCGTGAGTTGCGCGTCGGGGTGCGCGACGATCGCCCCGCTCGCGTCGACGAGCATGCCGAAGCTCGCCGGCGTGGGGTGAATCGAGCGGACGTTGGCGATCACGCTGTCCATCGCCACGTCGCCGGAGATCACGCCCTTCACGGCGCCGTCGCGAATCACCGGCTCCGCGAACGCCACCACGAGCTTGCCCGTGCCCACGTCCACATAGGGCGGCGTGACGACCGCCTTGCCCGCCGCGACGGCCTGCTTGTACCAAGGGCGCCCGGTCGGGTCGTAGTCGGGCGGGATGCCGGTGGCGTCGGAGAACTTCGCCGTGCGGTCGGCATAACCCACGTAGACGTTCGTGAAGCCGCCCGCTGCCGCGATCTGCTTGAGCGCCGGCACGGGATCCGGCCCGAGCACGGCGTCCTGGAGCGAGTCGATCATCCGTACATGCGCCGCGACCCAGTCGCCAATGCCTTGGGCGTGGCTCTCTTCGAGCGCCGTGAGCGTGCTGTCGATCGAATCCTTGTTGTGCGAGTTGGCGACGAAATAATTGAGCGCCGTATTCGCGGCAAGCGCGCTCACGACGATGACGACGCATAGCGCGACGATGCGCGCGCGGATGGTGGAAAACATTGCGGGGAATGCCGTGTGGAAAATGAAGGAGCGAAGCCGTCAAACCTGGTCTGGAACTATCAGGGATTACGGCACGCCACACGGCGTTCTTGAGGGCGCACCCATAGAAGATGTGCCATGAATCGCTTACTTACCGGAAGATGACAGACGATAAGCGAAATTGTCAGACTATTCGAATGCAGTGGCGAAGCCCTTTTTGCGGCCTACTTGCCCGCGCCGGCCGCCTTCTTCTCGCCGATGCGGCTTTCCTTGCCCGCGATGAGCTTGGAGATGTTCGCGCGATGGCGCCAGAACAGCAGCACGCTCATGGCGAGGATGGCGAGCGCGACGACGCGCGGGCCGAACATGAACACGTAGTAGAGCGGCGCAAACACGGCGGCCGCCAGCGCCGCGAGCGACGAGTAGCGTGTGAAGAACGCGACGATGAGCCAGGTGGCGAGCGTGGCGACACCGAGAATCGGATTCACGGCAAGGAGGACGCCGGCCGCGGTCGCGACGCCCTTGCCGCCCTTGAAGCGGAAGAACACCGGATACAGGTGACCGAGGAACACGGCGATCGCGGCGAGCGCGACCGCGGCGTCGCCCAGACCGTAAAGCGGGCCGAAATGCGCGACGAGCCAGACTGCGAGCCAGCCCTTGAACGCGTCGCCGATCAGCGTGAGGATCGCGGCCTTCTTGTTGCCGCTGCGCAGCACATTGGTCGCGCCGGGATTGCCGGAGCCGTAGGAGCGCGGATCGTCGAGGCCCATGAAGGCGCTCACGATCACGGCGAACGAAACCGAGCCGATCAGATAGGCGAGAACGGCGACGAACAGGTTGTACATGCACGAAACCCGGAGGAAGTGGAACGATGCGCGCCGGGCGCTGGCGATGGCGATCGCCGCCCGGCAACGCGCGACGGCGCTCATTCTACCGAAGCGCGGGCGCGCCCTGCCCGCGCAGTCGGCACAAGCACGCACGAACCAGGGTAAATCAGGGAAGCAACGGGAACGGGCGGGACGCTTCGCTCAGCCGGGGGTCGCGCCTTGTTTGACCGTTACTCGACGCTCGCGCACTGCACCGGCTTCGCGTTCAGGAGCGTCGTGAGCACCGCGGGGGCGAGGCTCACGAGATAGCCGCGCCGGCCGCCGTTGAGCCAGATCTCGTCGAGTTCGAGTATGGTCGACTCGACGTAGACGGGCATGGCTTTCTTCGTGCCGAAGGGCGACGTGCCGCCCACCAGGTAGCCCGAATGACGGTTCGCGACCTCGGGCTTGCACGGCTCGATGCGCTTCGCGCCGATCTGCCGCGCGAGATTTTTCGTCGACACCTTGCGGTCGCCATGCATGAGGACGATGAGCGGCTTCGAGTGCTCGTCCTCCATCACGAGCGTCTTGACGACGCGATGCTCGTCCACACCGAGCTGGCGCGCGGACTCTTCCGTGCCGCCATGCTCGACGTACTCGTAGGGATGCTCGCCGAAGGCGACGCCCGCGCGGCGCAGCATCTGCGTGGCGGGCGTTTCGGACACGTGTTTCGTTTTGCTCATCGGCGCATTGTAATCGCACGGTCCGCAACGACTGCGTCAGACGCGTTGGCAGGCTCAGCCGCGCGGATGATGCTTCTCGTGCAACAGTCGCAGCCGCTCGCGCGCGACGTGCGTATAGATCTGCGTGGTGGAGATGTCGCTGTGGCCGAGCAGGAGCTGCACGACCCGCAGGTCCGCGCCGTGATTGAGCAGGTGCGTGGCGAACGCGTGGCGCATCGTGTGCGGCGAGAGCGGCGCATGCACACCGGCCGCCGCCGCGTGGCGCTTGATGATGTGCCAGAACTGCTGGCGCGTCATGCCTTCGGCGCGCGCGGTCACGAACAGCGCGTCGGTCGTGCGTGCGCCGAGCAGCGCCGGGCGCGACTCGCGCAGATAGCGCTCGATCCACGCGTGCGCCTCCTCGCCGAACGGAATGAGCCGCTCCTTCGAGCCCTTGCCGAGCACGCGCACGACGCCTTCGTTCAGGCCCACCTCGACGGTCTTGAGCGTGACGAGTTCGGTCACGCGCAGGCCGCTCGCGTACATCAGTTCCAGCATCGTGCGATCGCGCAGGCCGAGCGGCGTCTCGACATCGGGCGCGCCCAGCAGCGCCTCGACCTGCGCCTCGCTCAAGGTGGACGGAAAACGCGGCGCCTGCTTCGCCGAGCGGATGCGCACGGTCGGGTCCGAATGCACGCGCTGCTCGCGCAGCGCCCAGCCGTAATAGCGGCGAAACACCGAAAGGCGCCGGTTCGCCGAGGTGGATTTATCGTCCTTGCGGCGCGCGCTGTAGGCGAGCAAATCGTCTTCGTGGGTCGTGTCGAGTGCATTGGAGCGCTCGCACGCGAGCCATTGCGCAAAGAGGCGCAAATCGCGCCGGTAGGCGTCGAGCGTGTTGCGCGAGAGGCCGTGCTCGAGCCACATGGCGTCGCAGAACGTGTCGATGGCGGTCAGGCTCGACGCCAGCGCTTCGGCCGCGGCGGGGTCGAGCGCCTGCTGCGCCTCGTCGGCGGCTTCGCTTGCGGCAAGCGGCGGCGGATTCGTCGTCATCGTCATCGTGTCAGCGCAGTTGAAATCGGTTCGACGTGCATTCGTGGGCGAGCAGCCAGCGCTTCACGTCGCGAAAGAAGCCTTCGCCGCCGTGATGCGCGAAGCCGCCGAGGCCGCTCGCCGACACCACGCGATGACACGGAATCACGAGCGGAAAGGGATTGTCGCCGCACGCCTGGCCCACGGCGCGCGGGCTCACGCCGCCGATTCGCTTCGCGAGTTCGCCGTAGGTGAGGACTTCTCCCGCTTCGATTGCGCAGATGCCGTCCCACACGCGCCGCTGGAATTCGGTGCCGAGCGGTGCGAGCGGCAGGTCGAAGCCGGCGTCGGCGTCCTCGAAATACTGACCGATCTGCTCAGCCGCGCGCGCGGCGAGTTCGCAATCCGGCTCGACGCTCGCCGCCTGTCCCGGCAGATAGACGATCTCGCGCAGCGCGGGCCCGACGGTGCGGATGCCGACCTTGCCGAACGGCGCCTCGATCACTGCGTTGAACATCGTCGACTCCCTGGTGCGCGAACGTTGCACGCCATGGTGCCGCGTTGTGCGCGCGATTTCCAGTGCGCCGTCGTTCAGTTTCAGGTCCATGCCAGCCTCTACCGTGTTCATCCGCATCAAGCCGCTTCGAGCGCCCACAGCACGTGCTCGCGCACGACCGCCGACTCGTCGTGCTCGCGCTCGCGCAACGCCTGCACGATCGCGGCGCGCGCGGCGTTGCGAGCCTCATCCGCACCTTCACGCGTGGCGCGCAGCGCATTGCCCATCGCCACCGCGATATTGCGCGACCAGCTCTCGTAGCCGATGCGCCGTATTGCGCTGCCCTGCATGCGCTCGTCGAACTGCGCCGCGCTCCAGCCGAACAGGTCGACGAGACTCGCGCGATCGAGCCCATGACGCACGTCGAAATCCGCGACGGGCGCGGCCTTCGCGAACTTGTTCCAGGGGCAGACGAGCTGGCAGTCGTCGCAGCCATACACACGATTGCCGATCAGCTCGCGCAGTTCCAGGGGAATACTGCCCTTGAGTTCGATCGTGAGATAGGAGATGCAGCGGCGCGCATCCACGCGATACGGGCCGGTGATCGCCCCCGTCGGACACGCGTCGATGCAGCGCGTGCAGCTGCCGCAATGTGCGCCCGGCGTTTCGGGCGCGGCGCTGGCCGGCTCGTCGGCGTCAGTGGGCAGCGGCACGTCCACGTAGATCTCGCCGAGGAAGAAGAGCGAGCCCGCGTCGCGCTGCAGGAGCAGCGTGTGCTTGCCGCGCCAGCCCACGCCTGCCTTCTGCGCAAGCTCGACTTCGAGCACCGGCGCGGAGTCGGTGAACACGCGAAAGCCGAACCGGCCGATCTCGGCCTCGATACGCTCGGCAAGCTGCTGCAGCCGCGCGCGCAAGACCTTGTGATAGTCGCGGCCGCGCGCGTAAATCGACACGACGGCGGCATGCGGGTCGGCGAGACGCGCGTGCTCGCGCAGACGCCAGTCGGCGTGAACGCTCTCGTGGGCAACGTCCGTGCCAACGTCGGTGCCAGCGCGCTCACCGCGATCTGGGCTGCCTTGCGAAGCACTTTCGTGCGTCTTTCCCGCTGCATTCGGCGCGAGCGTATCAATGGGCAAATAGGCCATGCGTGCGGTAATCACGCGTCGCGTGCCGGCCACAAGCTCGGCGGGCCGCGCGCGTTTCATCCCATGTTTGGCCATATAATCCATCTCGCCGTGGCAGCCCGCTTCGAGCCACGCGGCGAGGCCCGCCTCGGCATGGGAAAGGTCGGTGTCACTGATACCGATCGCACCGAACCCCAGCTCGCGCCCCCACGTCCGGATGCGCGCCGCGAGCGCGGCGAGCGCCGCCTCATCGAGCCGCGTGGCCTGCTCGACGGACGGCGCAGACGAATCGCGCGGCGCGTTAGCTCGAGCCTGCGCTCGAGCACCCGCATGTGCGGACGTTGGGTCGAGCGCCTCCGAAGACGCGCGCGCATCCTGCGCGGGGTTGGAAGGGGAATGCGTGGGGTTCATTACGTCATTTTACGAGAATGCCCGACACGCCCGGTCACGACCACGCGCCGCTTTCGCTTGATCCATCCGCCGCCGTTCTCCTCGAGCGCCGTTTCGATCTCGCAGACGCCGACGCCACCGACGCCTTCGGCGCACGCTTTGCGCACGCGCTCGATTCGCTGCGCGAAAATGTTGCACAAAAGAGCGCGCAGCATCACGATGCACTGCCTTTTCACGGCCTGCACGTGCAGCTGCACGGCGACCTCGGCGCGGGCAAGACCTCGCTCGTGCGCGCCACGTTGCGCGCGCTCGGCCATACGGGCCGCGTGCGCAGCCCTACCTACACGCTCGTCGAACCGTACGCGGTTACAACGCCCTGTGGGGAACTCCAGCTTTATCACTTCGATCTGTACCGTTTCAGCGATCCGGCCGAATGGGCCGACTCGGGCTTTCGCGAATATTTCGCGCAAGATGCGGTATGCCTCGTCGAATGGCCGCAACGCGCGGGCGGCCTGCTTGGCATACCCGATCTCGTGTTCTCGCTGGAGCCGGATGCAAGCGGCGAAGGCCGCGTGCTCACCGCATACGCATACAGCGCATCAGGAAAGGCATGTCTAGAAAGATGTTAATCAAACCGTTCCGCTCGATCGAATCGGCCGCCACCGCCACGCACAACTGGCGTCGCCGGCAGATTCTGAAGGCGGGCGCCTCCACGCTCGTGCTCGGTCTTGCCGTGCCGCGCCTCGCGTGGGCCACTTCGGTCGTCGGCGTGCGGGTGTGGCCCGCGCGCGACTACACCCGCGTCACCATCGAATCGGACCAGCCGCTGCAGAACACCCAGCAATTGCTGCAGGGCCCCGATCGTCTCGTCGTCGATCTCACCGGACTCGATCTCGACGACGCGCTGAAGAACCTCGTCTCCAAGATCACGCCGAACGACCCGCAGATCCAGGCCGTGCGCGTGGGCCAGTACCAGCCGCACGTGGTGCGCATGGTGTTCGACCTCAAGGGCGGTGTGAAGCCCCAGGTGTTCACGCTCGCCCCGATCGGCTCGTACAAGTACCGGCTCGTGTTCGACCTCTATCCGGCGGTTGCGCCCGACCCGCTCATGGACCTGCTCGCGCAAACCGAGCACAAGCAGCAGCAGCTCGACGCGCACGAAGCGATGAAGGACAGTTCGCCGCCTTCTACGCCGCCCACGCTCGCGGGTCCGAACACGCCGCCCGCGCACGACAACAGCGACGCGTTCTTCGAGCGCTACGCGCAGAACGACGCGGGCGCCGCGCCGGGCACGCCGCGTCCGGCGCCCCCCGTGGTTGCGCCGCGTGCGCCGAAGCCTGCCGCGCCGAAGCCGCCCGTCGTCGCCCAGCGCAACAACGATGACGACAGCGCCAGCGCCGACGACAACTATGGCTTCACCACGCCGAAGTCCACCAGCGGCGGCACCACGCGCCTGCTGACGGTCGCGATCGATCCCGGCCACGGCGGCGAGGACCCGGGCGCGATCGGCAGCGCGGGCACCTACGAGAAGCACGTCGCGCTCGACATCGCGAAGAAGCTGCGCGCGAAGATCGACGCCCAGCCCAACATGCGCGCGATGATGACGCGCGACGCCGACTTCTTCGTGCCGCTGAACGTGCGCGTGCAGAAGGCGCGCCGCGTGGGCGCAGACCTGTTCGTCTCGATTCACGCCGATGCGTTCACCACGCCCGAGGCGCGCGGCTCGTCGGTGTTCGCGCTTTCCGAGCACGGCGCGACCAGCGCCGCGGCGCGCTGGATGGCGAACAAGGAGAACTCGTCGGACCAGATCGGCGGCATCAGCGTGCAGACGGCCGACGCCGCCGTGAACCGCGCGCTCTTCGACATGTCGACCACGGCGCAGATCCGCGACTCGCTGCGTTATGGCGGCTTCGTGCTCAACGAGGTCGGCGAGATCAACAAGCTGCACAAGGGCTCGGTCGAGCAGGCGGGCTTTGCGGTGCTCAAGGCACCCGACATTCCGTCGATCCTCGTGGAGACGGCCTTCATCAGCAATCCCGAGGAAGAGACCCGGCTCAACGACGACGCCTATCGCGAGAAGATGGCCAACGCGATTCTCAAGGGCATCAAGCGCTATTTCGCGGCCAATCCGCCGCTTGCGAAGAGCCGCATGACCTGAGCGCCACGTAAGGCATCCAGCGCCTTCAGGACCGCCGCGCAAGCCTTCGGGCTCGCGCGGCGTTTTGCATTCGGAGCAGGATAATTACGAGCGCACGGCCCCGCGGCGCTGTTTGACCCAGCCCCCGAACACGTTGACGGCGAGGCCGCCCATCACGAGCACGGCGCCGCCGATCTCGGTCGCGCTCAACTGTTCGCCGAGCAGCAGCGACGCCGAGGCGAGCCCGACGATCGGCACCAGCAGCGAGAACGGCGCCACCTGGCTGGCGGGATACTTCGAGAGCAGACGGCTCCAGAGGCTATAGCCGATGAGCGTCGCCACGAACGCGAGATAGACGATCGCGCCCACGGAAGTCATGCCGATGCCCGAGAGCGCGGCCATCATGTGCTGCGGACCTTCCATCCAGTACGAGAGCGCGAGAAACGGCAACGGCGGCACGAGGCTCGCCCACACCACGAGGCCGACGAGATCCACCTTGCCTACCTTCTTCGTGACGATATTGCCGAGCGCCCACATGCAGGCCGCACACAGCGTGAGCACGAAACCGGCGATGGTCATGCCTTGCGGATTGTTACCCGCAGCACCGCTGATCGACTGCACGCCGATCAGCGCGAGACCGCCCGCGGCGATCAGCAGGCCGATGACGTTCTGCGCGTGAAAGCGCTCACGCAGAAACACCGCCGCAAAGCCGAGCGTGAAGAACGCCTGCGCCTGCAGCACGACCGAAGCGAGGCCCGCGGGCATGCCCACGTACATGGCCGTGAAGAGGAACGCGAACTGGCCGAGCGAGATGGTCGCGCCGTAGGCCAGCAGCCAGCGCAGCGGCAATTGCGGGCGCTTCACGAACAGCACCGCGGGAAACGCCGCCAGCATGAAGCGCAGCGCGCCGAGCAGGAGCGGCGGCACGCCATGCAGCCCCACCTTGATCACGACGAAATTCACGCCCCACGCGAGCACCACCACCAGCGCGAGCAACAAGTCCTTCGGCGACATCCCCTTTCTCCCCTTTTTTGCGTCATACCTGTTCTTCGAAGCGGCGATCTTACCGCCTCGCGCCGCGGCTCGCCGTGCCGCCCACGCCGGGCCGTTGCCTTGGCCGCACGCCGGGAAAGCCGGCGTTAGAATGAGCGCCAGCCTCGCGCACGGCGTGCCCGCGCGCCGGTTTCGACGATAACCCGCGCCGTACGACTCATCCAGGAAGCATCATGTCCTCATCGATCAAAGCGGTTCTCAAGCCTCATCAACGCGACATCGGCAATCTCTATGTGCGGCGCGTGCTGCCCGCGCTCGCCGCCCGCCTCGTCGGCCCGTTCATCTTCTTCGACCACATGGGCCCCGCCACGCTCGCCCCGGGCTCGGGCGTGGACGTGCGTCCGCACCCGCATATCGGGCTCGCGACGGTCACCTATCTCTTCGACGGCGCGCTGATGCATCGCGACAGCATCGGTTCCAGCCAGAAGATCGTGCCCGGCGACGTGAACTGGATGACGGCCGGGCGCGGCATCGTCCACTCCGAGCGCACGCCCGACGAGGACCGCGCCACCGGCCTCACCATGCACGGCATCCAGACCTGGGTGGCGCTGCCGCTCGATCACGAGGATGCGGAGCCGTCGTTCTTCCATCACGCCGCCGCCACGCTGCCCGAAATCGAGCGCAACGGCGTCACCATGCGCGTGATCGCGGGCACGGCGTTCGGCGCCACCTCGCCGGTCGAGACCTTTTCCGCCACGCTCTACGTCGCCGCAGATTTTGCGCCGGGCAGCGCGTTCGCGCTCGACACGGAGCACGAAGAGCGCGGCGTCTATCTCGTGGAAGGCGACCTCGCGATCGACGGCACACCGCTCGAACAGCACACCATGGCCGTGCTGGTGCCGGGCGAAACCGCCACGCTCTCGAGCACGAACGGGGCACGCGTGATGCTGCTCGGCGGGGAAAAACTCGAAGGCGAGCGCTTCATCGAATGGAACTTCGTGGCCAGCTCGCGCGAGAAGATCGAGGCCGCGAAGGAGGCCTGGACGCGCCAGGAAATGGGGCATGTTCCCGGCGAAACGGAATGGATTCCGCTGCCGGAAAAGAAGCCGCGCTAAAGGCTCGCTAAAGGCTCACTACCGGCTCGCCGCTTTCCGCGGGATGATTGAAACCTGGGCGTTTCGTCCCCAACTAGCGACATAACGGTTATCTCAACGAGGACGCAATGGACACCACTCTCGCCACTTTCGAAAAAGACGTGATCGAGGCGTCGGCGCTCGCGCCGGTGCTGGTCGACTTCTGGGCGCCCTGGTGCGGCCCTTGCAAGAGCCTCGGCCCGATGCTCGAAAAGCTCGAGGCCGACTATGCGGGCAAATGGAAGCTCGTGAAGGTGAACGTCGACGAGAACCAGGAGCTCGCCGCGCACTTCGGCGTGCGCAGCATTCCCCACGTCGTGGCGTTCGCGGACCGTCAGGCGGTCGATCAGTTCGTGGGCGTGCTGCCCGAAGGCCAGTTGCGCCAGTTCCTCGACGGCCTGATCCCCGACGGCGCGGACGCCGCGCGCCAGGCCGCGCAGGAAGCGCTGGCCGAAGGCCGCCGCGACGAAGCCTATGAGGCGCTGCAGGCCGCGCTCGCGTTCGATCCGGGCAACGACGAAGTGCGCATGGACCTGATCGAGATGCTGCTCGCCGACAACCGCGCCGACGACGCGCAGAAGGAAGTCGAGCTGCTCTCGCCGAAGACCACGCAGGGCATCGATGCGCGCTTCAACGCGCTCAAGACCCGTCTCGACGCGCTCGACGCTGCCGCCGACCTGCCGCCCACCGACGCGCTCGAAGCCCAGGTCGCCGCCAACCCCGGCGACCTCGAAGCACGCTTCGATCTGGCGAACGCGCTGATCGCGCGCCGCAAGTACGCGGGCGCGCTCGAGCATCTGCTGGAGATCGTGAAGCGCGACCGCGCCTTCCGCGACGATGTGGGCCGCAAGACCATGCTTTCCGTGTTCGATCTCGCGGCGCATCAGCCGCAGCTCGTGAGCGAGTGGCGGCGCAAGCTCAGTGCAACGCTGAACTGATATCGAACGGCCGAGGACGCCGCGTGCGTCCTCGCCGTGCGTTCAGTTGGCTACGCCTGCTGAACCCGACCGTACTGGTCGTCGAAGCGCACGATGTCGTCTTCGCCGAGATAACAGCCCGACTGCACCTCGATGATCTCGAGCGCCGTCTTGCCCGGATTCTCGAGCCGGTGCGTCATGCCGAGCGGGATATAGGTCGATTCGTTTTCGGAAAGCAGGAGCACCTCGTCGCCACGCGTGACGCGCGCCGTGCCGCGCACCACGGTCCAGTGCTCCGCGCGATGGTGATGCATCTGCAACGAAAGCCGGCCACCCGGCTTTACGACGATGCGCTTGACCTGAAAGCGCTCGCCCTGATCGACCGAGTCGTACCAGCCCCACGGGCGCTCCACGCGCCGGTGCTGCCGTGCCACCTCACTGTGCTGCGCCTTGAGCCTCGTGACCACCGCCTTGACGTCCTGAACGCGCTCCTTCGCGACGACGAGCACGGCGTCCGCAGTCTCCACCACCACCATGCCCCGCACGCCCACGCAGGCAACGAGCCGGCCGTCCGAATGCACGAAGGTATCCGTCGCATCCTCGAACAGCACGCGCCCGCGCGCGACGTTGCCCTTCTCGTCCTTCTCCGAGACCTGCCACAGGGCATCCCAAGCCCCGACGTCCGACCAGCCCGAACGAAGCGGTACGACCACACCCGCGAGCCGCGCGTTCACGCCGACCGACTCCATCACCGCGTAGTCGATCGAATCGGACGGACAGGCGGCGAGCGCATCGCGGTTCAAGTGGACGGTGCCGTCAGCGTCGACGGCGGCATTTTCGAAGGCCGCCGCGCACTGCGCCGCGATGAGCGGCCGGCTGTGCGCGATCGCCGAGAGCCAGACCGATGCGCGCACAACGAAAATCCCGCTGTTCCAAAGATAGTTCCCCGAAGCAACATAGCTTGCAGCGCGCTCGGCATCGGGCTTCTCCACAAACTGCTCGATGCTGCGCGCGCCGCTGCGGCCAAGCGGCAAACCCGCGCCGATGTAGCCGTAGCCCGTTTCGGCACGCTGCGGCGGCACGCCAAGTGTGACGATGGCGCCGCGCGCCGCGTGCGCCACGGCTTCTTCGAGCGCAGCAGCAAACGCGGCGCCATCGGCGATCAGATGGTCCGCGGGCATGGCAACGAGCACCGGATCGCCATCGCCGATTGCGGCAAGCGCCACCGCCGTCAGCGCGGGCGCCGTGTTGCGCGCGAGCGGTTCAAGCACGAAGCGAGCGGCCATGCCGCTGCGGCCAAGACGGTCGGCGGTCAGATGGCGCAAGTCCTCGCTGCTCACGACGAATGGCGCAGCCTTGCGAACCGCTCGGTGCGCTTCTGGCAGCGAGGCGCCGGCGTGCTGAAACACGCCATCGAGGCGCCGTACAGTCGCCTCGAGCAGCGACTCGCCATCGAGCAGATCGATCAGCTGCTTGGGACAGTGTTCGCGCGAAAGCGGCCATAGCCGCGTGCCGGAACCACCCGCCAGCACAACGGGCTGAACGACGAGTTCGGCGTCACCTTCGCTGATCGCGGCTATCAGGCCGGCAGATGTCACATCGTTGTTCATTCGCGTCACTCCCCCCGAAGTCATGCACCGAGTCTCGTTATTGATTGGCGTACCGGTGAC
Organism: Paraburkholderia sp. EG287B; assembly: GCF_040965595.1. Classification (NCBI taxonomy): domain Bacteria; kingdom Pseudomonadati; phylum Pseudomonadota; class Betaproteobacteria; order Burkholderiales; family Burkholderiaceae; genus Paraburkholderia; species Paraburkholderia sp. EG287B. The sequence goes on along the minus strand of NZ_JBFRCG010000014.1, from coordinate 149,334 downwards.
ATTTGAACAAGACGTATCGCGCGAATCTGTACGCGCAGCCACATTGAACGCACGGCGCGCCAGGAAATTTGGCCTTGCGGCGCAGGCCTCGTCATCGCGCGGTCATCGTTATGTGCGGCAGCGCACGAAGCGCGAAGTTGGCCGCGCAAGGTGATGTTTCACATCCGAACGTTTTTGCGACAGTGTCGGCAGCCCCCCAACAGAAGCGAATCAAAACCGCAGCGCACCAAAGGCAGCCGCACAACGCGTTCAAGGCGATGGCCCGACGATGTTTCAGCGAGGACTCATTTCCGCGCATCCGTCTGATGAGCGAAAGTAGCTATATAAATCAAGGCGTTGGCGGCATCAAACTCTAGCGACTTCGCAAACGGCGCCGCGCTGGCGCTGTACAAAACTGAAACAATAATGCGACTTTGCGTCGCCCCGGAAACAGCTCGCGCAGCGCCGAGCCGCAAGCGTTCTCGCTTTTGCGGCTGCTGGCACAGCCCCTGCTAAGTAGAGTTCGCCACACAAGCGTAAATGCCGACAAACGAGATCGCAAAACGCTAATGGGGCTTATGGGGCCGGCGCAACGAACGTATAGCCGAACGGGTAACGGCGACAACAAAAAATTCGGCAGCCGGAAGCAGAAAAAACAGGAGGCGGCATACGCCGCTTTACGCGAGGACCGATCATGTTGACCCTTCAATCCGATCTGCACGGCAATCATCTGCTGGGCGCACTTCCGTCAACCGAGTGGCAGGCGTTGGCGCCGCATCTCGAACTCGTTCAACTGCGCACTGAACAGTTGCTCTGCGATTGCGGCCAGCGTATTCATCACGTGTACTTTCCGACGACCGCCGTCATCTCGATGCTCACGACAATGGAAGACGGCAGTTCCGTCGAAATTGCCGCAGTGGGCCGGGAAGGCATGACCGGCGTGCCTGTGCTGACCGGTGGCGAAACGATGCCTAACCGTGTGCAGGTGCAAAGTTCGGGCTTCGCGTACCGCATCAGCGCACAGGCGCTCAAGCAGCAGTTTGCGCGCTCGGACCTCCTGCGTCGCGTTACGCTGCTTTACATGCACGCACTGCTCACGCAGATCGCGCAGACGGCCGCCTGCAACCGCCACCACTCGCTGAGCAAGCAGCTGTGCCGGTGGCTGCTGATCGAAGTGGATCGCGTCGACTCCAACGATCTGAGCGTGACGCAGCAACTGATCGCCGACATGCTCGGCGTGCGCCGCGAAGGCGTCACGGAAGCCGCCGGCAAGCTGCATGACGAAGGTCTGATCCATCACAGCCGCGGCAAGATCCGCGTACTCGACCGCAAACGCCTCGAAGCGCGCGCATGCGAGTGCTACGGTCTCGTGCGCCGCGAGTTCGATCGCCTGCTGCCGCGCCTGCACGAAGCGGAAGCGGTCGAATAAGGCGACCGACGCACGGTTCGCTCGATTTCCAGCGCGATACGAAAGCGTGCCTTGTCAGGCACGCTTTCTTGCGTTCGCAGCGCTCGGCTTCAACGCCCGCTGGCTTGATGCGCCAACGCGCGCAGCACATACGAAGCCGCCGCGAAACCAAAGCTCGCCGTCACGCACACGCTCGAACCAAAGCCCGCGCAGTTCAGCCCCACCGGACCGTGATGCCCCGGCGACGTGGTGACATGCTCGGCCTCGGCGTCGATATCGCACACAGCGGATTCGGGATAGATCAGCGGCTCGTCCGAATACACCGCGCTCACCTTGAATTTGGCCTTCGGCCCGCGCGGAAAGCCGTGCTGCTTGCGCAACTGGCCGCGCACCTTGGAGAGCAGCGGGTCCTGGATCGTGAGCGCGAGGTCGTCGATGCGAATCCGCGTAGGGTCGAGCTGCCCGCCCGCGCCACCCACCGTGATGAGCGGCACGCGATGCTCCACGCACCAGGCGATCAGCGCGGTCTTGGTGCGCACGCTGTCGATGGCGTCGATCACGTAGTCGAAGCCGCCGCCCAGCAACGCATCGAAGTTCGACGGCTCGACGAAATCCTCGACGAGGTGCACATCGCAGGCCGGGTCGATGAGCTTGATGCGCTCGGCCATGGCCTCGACCTTGGGCTTGCCGTAGTTGCCGTCGAGCGCGTGGATCTGGCGGTTGGTGTTGCTCTCGGCCACGTTGTCGAGGTCGATCAGCGTGAGCTTGCCGATCGCGCTGCGCGCGAGCGCCTCGGCGGCCCACGAGCCCACGCCGCCAATGCCGATCACGGCGACGTGGGCGCGCTCGAACGCGTCGAGCGCGGGTGCGCCATAAAGCCGCGCGATTCCGCCGAATCGGCGGGCGCGGTCGGCAACATCGTCGGCAGGGCTCGGGGTAAGATCGACGGAGCCGGCGGCAGGGGAAATCGGGGTACTGGACATGACGGTAGGCAATCGTAAGCGGACCGGTCGCATACTGCCGTCGCGGTCCTCACAAGACCCGTATTTTGCCTGAACGCGCCGAACGAGGCCGGGCGCCCCAAGTCGGGCGCCCCAAGTTTGCCCGCCGGTTCGATATACTAGTCCGCATTGAAGCGTCTGCCTAAAAGATGACCTCCCTCGCCGATCTCCGCAAGACCTACTCGCTCGGCTCGCTCGACGCCGCCGACGTCGATCCCGATCCGATCCGCCAGTTCCAGACCTGGTTCGCCCAGGCGCTCGACGCGAAGCTGCCCGAGCCCAACGCCATGACGGTCGCCACGGTCGACGCACAAGGCCGCCCCGCCGCGCGCATCCTGCTCATCAAGGGCGTGGACGAGCGCGGCTTCGTGTTCTTCACGAACTACGAGAGCCGCAAGGGCCGCGAGCTGAGCGCGAATCCGAATGCGGCGCTGCTCTTTCACTGGATCGAGCTGGAGCGTCAGGTCCGCATCGAGGGCAAGGTCGAACTCACAAGCGCCGAGGAAAGCGACGCCTACTTCAACTCGCGCCCGCTCGGCTCGCGCATTGGCGCGTGGGCCTCGGAGCAAAGCACGGTGATCGCGAACCGCGAGACGCTCGAAGCCCGCGAGCGCGAAATCGCCGCGCAGTATGGCGAAACGCCGCCGCGCCCGCCGCACTGGGGCGGCTACCGGCTCGTGCCGGAGGCCATCGAGTTCTGGCAGGGCCGCCCGTCGCGCCTGCACGACCGTATCCGCTACACGCGTGAGAGCGCGAATGCGGCCTGGCGCATCGAGCGTCTCGCGCCCTGAGCGCATGCGCGCGGCATAACGCACGTTACCGCACTTGCGCCGCGCCCAGCGGGTTTTCGTCTCACCGCTTTCGTTGTCTGTCGTTGAGTACCTCGCTGTTGCCGTAACGCTGTTGCCAAAAAACCTGCATCGCAATTCGCTTTTGTCATTGGGCTTCAATCGTTCATCTGACACGGAGAGAAACGCATGTTCTGGGAGAAAAAACTCGCACAGTGGGCAGAAGAAGTGCGCAGCAAAGCCGACTTGCCCGCCCGCCTCGTGCTCTGGAGCGGCCAGCAATACGACTTCGGCCACTTCGCCGCGCCTCGGGTCACGCTCAAGGTCAACAGCGCGTCGGCGCTGCCGCTCCTGCTCACGCCGAGCCTCGACAATCTCGGCGAGGCCTACGTGAAGGGCAAGATCGACATCGAAGGCAAGCTCGCCGACATCATCAACATCAGCTATTCGCTCGCGCGCAACACCGTCACGAGCGCCAGCAAGCTCGCGCGCGTGCGCCGCTATTTCACGCATTCGAAGTCCACGGACAGGCAGGCCATCCAGTACCACTACGACGTCTCGAACGCGTTCTACCAGCTCTGGCTCGACGAGAACATGGTCTATTCGTGCGCGTACTTCGAAAACGGCGACGAAGACCTCGCCACCGCCCAGCTCAAGAAAATCGACCATATCCTCACGAAGATCCAGGTGAAGGAAGGTCACACATTGCTCGACATCGGCTGCGGCTGGGGCGCGCTCGTGCTGCGCGCGGCGCAGAAGTTCGGCGCGCGCTGCGTGGGCGTGACGCTCTCGCAGAACCAGTTCGATCTCGCCACTGCACGCGTGAAGGCGGCGGGCCTCGAAGACCGCATCGAGATCCGCCTGCAGGACTATCGCGACATACAAGGCCAGTTCGACCGCATCACGAGCGTGGGGATGTTCGAGCACGTCGGGCGCAAGAATCTGCCCGGCTATTTCCGCAAGGTGCACGACCTGCTCGCCGACGACGGCGTCGCCATGAATCACGGCATCACCTCGTCGGACGCCGAATCGGGCGAAACGGCGCTGGGCGGCGGCGAGTTCATCGACCGCTACGTGTTCCCCGACGGCGAGCTGCCGCACATCGGCCTCGCGCTCCAGGCGGCGCAGCACGGCGGCCTCGAAGCGGTTGACGTGGAAAGCCTGCGCCGTCACTATGCGCACACGCTCGATTTGTGGGCGGAGAATTTCGAGGCGCGTGCCGAGGAAGCGAAACGGCTCGTCGACGACGAGAAGTTCCGCATCTGGCGCGTTTATCTGGCGGGTTGCGCGTACGCGTTCGAGCACGACGACGTGTCGATCTTCCAGATCGTCTGCCGCAAGGCCGGCCGCAGCGCCACAACGCTGCCGTGGTCGCGCCGGTATATGTACGAGAAGCCGCTCTGACGCAGGCGGCGGCGCGGTTCGCCGCGCCGCCAGCGAGTCGACTGTTTGCGCAGTTGCGCCCGGCCCAGGCGGCTTCGCCCCACGACCGCCATCACGACGCCATTGCGCGACGCCACTGCATGAACGAACGCGACGACGGCCACGACCTGTTTGGCGATAGCACACGCGGGCCTGCCAACGACTCCGGCCCGGATGCGGCCCGCCCCGCCGCGCACCAGTCCACCCGACCGGCTGCGCGCCGCAACGCGCCGAAAACCGAAGCCCGCGTCGAGCCGCAGCCTGATTTGTTCGGCTTCGCGGCGCCGGCGAGCACACCTGCGACGAAGCCCGCCACCCAGCGCCCTGTCCGCGCCAAGCGCGACGACGACACGGAAATCGAAGCGCGCGAAGACGGCGAGCCGCGCGCAAAACCGCCAAAACCCGCGCCCAACCCCGGCGCCCCGAAGCGCCGCGGCCGCGGCGTGCTGCCCGCCGTAGCCACGCAAGACACGCTCGACGTCGCCGCGGCGCTGCCCTCGGGCGTGCGCCTTGGCACCTCGTCGTGGTCGTTTCCGGGCTGGCGCGGCATCGTCTACGGCGAGGACTACAGCCAGTCGAAGCTCGCCCGCGACGGCCTCTCGGCCTACGGCGCGCATCCGCTGCTGCGCTCGGTGAGCATCGACCGCTCGTTCTACGCGCCGCTCACCGTCACCGATTACCTGCGCTACGCGCAGCAGGTGCCGGACCACTTCCGCTTCATCGTGAAGGCGCCGGCGCTCGTCACCGACGCCAGTGTGCGCGGCGAGCGTGGCGAGCCCGTTTCCGCGAACCCGTGCTTTCTCAACGCGGAGCTGGCCGCGCGCGAATTCGTCGAGCCGTGCCTTGCGGGCCTCGGCAGCAAGGCCGGCGCGCTCGTGTTCCAGTTCCCGCCGCTGCCCGATCAGCTGCTGGCCGACCCGGCGGCATTCGTCGAGCGGCTGACCGCCTTCCTCGCCGCGCTGCCGCCGCTGCCCCAACCGCCCGACCCCGCCGCGGCCGGCGACGGCCCCTGCTACGCCGTCGAGATCCGCGACGCGATCCTGCTCACGCCGCGCTTCGTACGCACGCTGCGCGCCGCGGGCGTGCGCTACTGCGTCGGCCTGCACGCGCGCATGCCGGACCCGCTGCGCCAGGCCGCCGCGCTCGCGCTGATGGACGGCGAAGCCCCGGCCGGCCCGCTGATCGTGCGCTGGAGCCTGCATAGCGGCTTCAAGTACGAGCAGGCGAAGGCGCGCTACGAGCCGTTCGACAAGCTGGTGGACGAAGACCCGCATACGCGCGTCACGCTCGCGGAACTGGCCGCGCGCTACGCGATGGCAGGCCAGCCGGTGCTGATCACGACCAACAACAAGGCGGAGGGATCGGCGCCGCTCACCTGCGCGAAGCTCGCGCGGGCAATTGCGGACGAGATGGAGCGCTTGCGCGGGGAAATGGCGCTGGACGCCGCGCGCGACGCGACGCCGGGCGAAACGCCGCCCGGCGCGCAAGCAGAAGAGGAAAAGGAAGACTGAGGCGCGAAACGGCATCGAAACCGGGCATCGAAACCGGGTACCGAAACCCGACATCGAAACCGCCCGCGCGCCTCCTGGCGCTTATTCGGCCTTGAGCCGGTGCGCGAACTTCTGGCGGAACTTCGCGACCTTCGGCGCCACCACGAACGAGCAATAGCCCTGGTTCGGGTGCTGCGCGAAGTAGTTCTGGTGATACGCCTCGGCGGGGAAGTAGTTGCCGTCGAGCGGCAGCACCTGGGTGACGATCTTGCCGTCGTACACGCCTTCTGCGGCCAGCTCGCGAATCGCCTGCTCCGCCGTCTCGCGCTGCGCCTCGGAGTGCGTGAAGATCGCCGAGCGGTACTGCGTGCCCACGTCGTTCCCCTGACGGTTCAGCTGCGTGGGATCGTGAATCGCGAAGAAGATGTCGAGAATCTCACGATACGTGATCTTCGCGGGATCGAACTCCACCTTCACGACCTCGGCGTGGCCGGTGTCGCCGTCGCAGACCTGCTCGTAGCTCGGGTTCGCCACGTGGCCGCCCGCGTAGCCCGACTCCACCGCGTTCACGCCCTCAACGCGCAGGTACACCGCCTCCAGGCACCAGAAGCATCCGCCGCCCAGGGTGGCCGTTTCGACTATCTGACTCATGCTGTTCGCTCCTTTGATCGTGACTGCGGACGCCATCGCGGACCTCACTGCGGACACCACTGCGCGGTGCCTCGCGCGACCCGCCATCCGCCGCTTCCGCTAAAATTGTGACAATTCGCCGATTTTCCACATGACGTTGATCCCGATTTCCGCTCCCGCCGCCGTGCGCGCGGCCCGTGAAGGCCTGCACCGATGACCCGCCGCGCCAGCCCGCCCAACTTCGACGACGGCGCATTCCGCCGCGCGCTTGGCCAGTTCGCCACCGGCGTGACCGTGATCACGACGCGCGCGCCCGACGGCACGCTCATCGGCATCACGGCCAGCTCGTTCAACTCGGTCTCGCTCAATCCGCCGCTCGTGCTGTGGAGCCTCGCCACGCGCTCGGCGTCCATGCCCGTGTTCCGCTCGAACAGCCATTATGTGATCAATGTGCTCGCCGCGTCGCAGCTCGACCTGTGCAAGCGCTTTGCGACCGTGAAGGGCGACCGTTTCGAAGGCGTCTCGCACGCGGCCGGCGACACCGGCATGCCCGTCCTGGACGGCGCGATCGCGTGGTTCGAGTGCCACAACCGCAGCCGCTACGACGAAGGCGACCACGTGATTTTCGTCGGGGAAGTGGAACGCTGCGGCGTGCGCGAGGACGGCACCGACGCTTCGCCGCTCGTCTTCCACGGCGGCGCGTTCCACCAGCTCCAGTCGCTCTGACACGGCGGGGCGCTCGCCCCGTCGTCCTCGTTTATGCCGGCGCGCTCTTCGGCTCGCGCTGCGCGATCAGGTCCACCGGCACGCCCACTTCCACCTTGAGCGTCGTGAGCACGATGTTCGAGCGGATGTCCATCACGCCCGGCGCCTTGTACAGCTTGTTGAGCACGAAGTCCGAGTAGTGCTTGAGGTTGTGCGCGAGCACGCGCAGCAGGTAGTGCGTCTCGCCCGTCACGACGTACGCCCCCACCACCTCCGGCCAGTCGCGCAGCGCCGTGACGAAGCGCTCGTGCCAGCTCTCCTGGTCGTTGCGCATCGACACCTGCACGAACGCCTCCATCTCGAAGCCGAGAATCTCCCGGTTCAAGCTCGCGCGGTAGCGCTCGACCACCCCCTGCTCCTCGAGCAGCCGCAAACGGCGCAGGCACGCCGATGGCGAAAGCGAAATACGCTCCGCCAGATCGAGATTGCTGATCCGCCCCTCGTTCTGCAGCACGGCGAGAATACGGCAATCGGTAGCATCAAGCGAGATTGCGTTCATATTTGGTCTCCATTCCCGTCTTAAGACAAATTATGTGCCAACAACCGAAGTTTGCGGCGTTTTTTTCGCAAGCACATTTCGCGCAGGGTTGCCTATCATTCGAAGCATCAGGAGACGAGACAACTTTGAGATGAGACAGATCAAAGACATTTCCCCGCCGATTCACCCCGCAACGCCCGTCTGGCCCGGCGATACGCCCGTTGGCGTCGAGCGCGTGTGGCGCATGGAGGCGGGCTCGCCGGTCAACGTCGCGCGCGTGACGCTGTCGCCGCACACCGGCGCGCACACCGACGCTCCGCTGCACTACGACGCCCAAGGCGCGCCGATCGGCGAGGTGCCGCTCGACACGTATATCGGCGCGTGCCGCGTGATTCATTGCGTGGGCGCCGCGCCGCTCGTGCTGCCCGAACACGTGGAAGGCGCGTTGCCCGGCATCCCGCCGCGCGTGCTGCTGCGCACCTACGCGCACGCGCCGCAGGACCGCTGGGACAGCAAGTTCTGCGCCGTCGCGCCGGCAACGATCGATCTGCTCGCCGCGCACGGCGTGCGTCTCATCGGCATCGACACGCCCTCGCTCGACCCGCAGGAATCGAAGACGATGGACGCGCATCACCGCATCCGCGCCCATGGCATGGCGATCCTCGAAGGCATCGTGCTCGACGACGTAGCGCCCGGCGACTACGAACTCATCGCCCTGCCGCTGAAGTTCGCGACGCTCGATGCGAGCCCCGTGCGCGCCGTGCTGCGCGAGTTGCCGCCTGCCGCCGCCAACTGAATCCCCTCAAATTAGCCAAACAACGATACGTAGACATGAACGACCGCAACGAAGCCCTGGCAGCCGATCGCGCAGATCCGCTCGCCGCCCTGCGCGAGCAATTCACGCTCGCGGCCGGCACCATCTATCTCGACGGCAACTCGCTCGGCGTGCCGCCTTCGGCGTCGGCGGCGCGCGCGCAGGCCGTGATCGGCGGCGAATGGGGCGAAGGCCTGATCCGCAGTTGGAACACGGCGGGCTGGTTCGCCATGCCCAAACGTCTGGGCAACAAGCTCGCGAAGCTGATCGGCGCGGCCGACGACGAAGTCGTCGTCACCGACACCATCTCGATCAACCTCTTCAAGGCGCTCTCCGCCGCGCTGCGCGTGCAGAACGCCCGCGACCCGGAGCGTCGCGTGATCGTTTCCGAGCGCTCGAACTTTCCGAGCGACCTGTATATCGCGCAAGGCCTCATCGAGCAGCTCGACCGCGGCTATGAACTGCGCCTCGTCGACGATCCCTCCGAGTTGCGTGCCGCGATCCGCGAAGACGTGGCCGTCGCGATGATCACGCACGTGAACTACCGCACGGGCGAGATGCACGACATGCGCGCGCTCACCGAGCATATTCACGCGCAGGGCGCGCTTGCGCTGTGGGATCTCGCGCATTCGGCAGGCGCTGTGCCCGTGGACCTGAACGGCGCGAACGCCGACTACGCCGTGGGCTGCACGTACAAGTACCTGAATGGCGGCCCCGGTTCGCCCGGTTTCGTGTGGGTGCCCAAGCGCCATCAGGATGCGTTCTCGCAGCCGCTTTCGGGGTGGTGGGGCCACAAGTCGCCGTTCGAGATGAACCCTGTCTATCGTCCGGACAACGGCATCGGCCGCTATCTGTGCGGCACGCAGCCGATCGTCTCGATGGCGCTCGTCGAATGCGGTCTCGACGTGTTCCTGCAAACCGACATGCAGGCGATCCGCCGCAAGTCGCTCGCGCTCACCGATCTCTTCATCGAACTGGTCGAGACGCGCTGCAAGGAATACGGCCTCACGCTCGTCACGCCGCGCGCTCACGCGGAGCGCGGCTCGCACGTGAGCTTCGAGCATCCGCACGGCTATGAGGTGATGCAGGCGTTGATCGCGCGCGGCGTGATCGGCGACTATCGCGAACCACGCGTGCTGCGCTTCGGCTTCACGCCACTGTATCTGCGCTACGTCGACGTGTGGGACGCCGTGGAGACGCTGCGCGACGTGCTCGCCACCAAGTCCTGGCGCAAGCCCGAATTCGCCGAGCGCGGCGCGGTGACCTGAGGAGCGGCAGATGAACGATCACATGCAAGTCCCGGGCATGCCCGACGCGGGTGAAACCGCGAGTGAGACCCAAGGCGCCGCACGTGGCGGCTGCCCGTTCGGACACGGCGCCGCCGCGCCCGCTCCCGCTGCCCAAGCGCCTGAGGCACAAGGCGAAGGCGAAGGCTGGCACGACGCGCAGCTCGACTTCTCGAAGTCGATGAGCTACGGCGACTACCTCGCGCTCGATGCCGTGCTGGGCGCGCAGCATCCGCTCTCGCCTGACCACAACGAGATGCTGTTCATCGTGCAGCATCAAACGAGCGAGCTGTGGATGAAGCTCGCGCTCTACGAACTGCGTGCGGCGCTCGCCAACGTGCACCGCGACGCGCTGCCGCCCGCGTTCAAGCAGCTCGCGCGCGTCTCGCGCATCATGGAGCAGCTCGTGCAGGCGTGGAGCGTCCTCTCGACGCTCACGCCCTCCGAGTACACGGCCATGCGGCCGTATCTGGGCGCGTCGTCAGGATTCCAGTCGTACCAATACCGGCAGATCGAGTTCCTGCTCGGCAACAAGAACGTGCAGATGCTCAAGCCGCACGAGCATCGAGGCGAGATTTTCGAGCAGGTGAAGGCGACGCTCGAAGCGCCCTCGTTCTACGACGAAGTCATTCGCCTGCTCGCGCGGCGCGGCTTTGCGATCGCGCCCGAGCGCCTGAACCGCGACTGGACCCTGCCGACCGAACACGACGCCACGGTCGAGGCGGCCTGGCTGGAGGTGTACCGCAATCCTTCGGAGTACTGGGATTTGTACGAGATGGCCGAAGAGCTCGTCGATCTCGAAGATGCGTTCCGTCAGTGGCGTTTCCGCCACGTGACGACGGTCGAGCGCATCATCGGCTTCAAGCAGGGCACGGGCGGCACGAGCGGCGCGCCGTATCTGCGCAAGATGCTCGATGTCGTGCTGTTTCCCGAGCTGTGGCACGTGCGCACGGTGCTGTAACGCCAGTCGCGGCGCCCAAAAGCAAAAATGCCCGCCAATCGATGGCGGGCATTTTTTGCGCGAGAACGCGTGAGGCTTAGACCACCACGGTCTGCGCTTCGCCTTCCTTGCTTGCGCGCACCACGCCGATCTTCCACACCTGCTCGCCCGCGGCGGCCAGCAGCGACGCAGCGGCGTCGGCTTGATCCGCCGCCACGACCACGGCCATGCCGATGCCGCAGTTGAACACGCGGTGCATTTCCGCATCGGCCACGCCGCCGTGCTTTTGCAGCCACGTGAAGAGCGGCGGCAGCGGCCATGCCGCGTGGTTCAGTTCGGCCGTGAGGCCTTCGCGCAGCACGCGCGGAATGTTCTCGACGAGGCCGCCGCCGGTGATGTGCGCCATGCCCTTCACCGTGATGGTTTCCATCAGCTTGAGCAGCGGCTTCACGTAGATGCGCGTGGGCGCCATCAGTGCGTCGGCGAGCGAGCGGCCGTCGAAGTCGGCGGCGAGGTCCGGCTGCGCGCGCTCGATGATCTTGCGCACGAGCGAAAAGCCGTTCGAGTGGATGCCGCTCGAGGCGAGACCGAGCACCACGTCGCCCGCGGCGATCGTGCTGCCGTCGATGATCTTGCTCTTTTCGACCGCGCCCACCGCGAAGCCGGCGAGATCGTATTCACCGTCGGGGTACATGCCCGGCATTTCGGCCGTTTCACCGCCGATCAGGGCGCAGCCCGACAGCTCGCAGCCTTGCGCGATGCCCTTCACGACCGTGGCCGCCGTATCGACGTCGAGCTTGCCGCAGGCGAAGTAGTCGAGGAAGAACAGCGGCTCGGCGCCCTGCACGAGGATGTCGTTCACGCTCATCGCGACGAGATCCTGGCCGACCGTGTCGTGTTTGTTCAGATGAAACGCGAGGCGCAGCTTGGTGCCCACGCCGTCGGTGCCCGAGACGAGCACGGGCTCCTTGTACTTCTTCGGCACTTCGAAAAGCGCGCCGAATCCGCCGATGCCGCCCATCACGCCTTCGCGCAGGGTCTTCTTCGCAAACGGCTTGATGCGATCGACGAGCGCGTCGCCCGCGACCATGTCGACGCCAGCGTCGGCGTAGGAGAGGCCTTGGTCCTGCGACTGTGCCTGATTAGCGGGGCCGGATTTCGGTTGATTCATGGGGAAGCGCCAGAAGGTCGGTAAAATGCGATTTTAACCGATTGACGGCGCCCCGCCGCCGCGGGTGGAGCGAGATTTGGAACGCGCCTCGCTTGGCGCCCCCACAACCGGAAACCGAGTTTTGCCGCACAACACACCGTATTACGCACCGTACCAGCGTCGGGCCGTTATCTGGACCGGGATCGCGCTCGCCCTCGGCATCGTGCTGCGGCGGCCGCGGCCCAGTGATCTCCGCGGTTCTCACGAGAGCACGCTTTACTAGAACCGATTCCGTCCAGACACACCGTGCAGCGACAGTTAACGCTCGATCTCGGCACCCCGCCGCCATCGACCTTCGACAACTTCCATATCGGCGCCAACGCCGAGCTGGTCGCGCGCCTGCGCGGTCTGGACGCGGCGCTCATGGCGGGCCCGATCGCCGATCGCACGTTCTATGTGTGGGGCGAGCCCGGCAACGGGCGCAGCCATCTGCTGCACGCACTCGCCGACGAAGCGCCGGCGGGCCACGTACGCTATCTGGGGCCGCAAAGCGCGCTGGCGGCGTTCACGTTCGATCCGCGCGTGACGATCTACGCGGTGGACGACTGCGATTCGCTCTCGGGCGCGCAGCAGATCGCGCTCTTCAACCTGTTCAACGAGGTGCGCTCGTACCCCGCCTGCGCGCTCGTCGCGACGGGCAACGCGCCGCCCATGGGTCTCGCCGTGCGCGAGGACCTGCGCACGCGCCTCGGCTGGGGCCTCGTGTTCCACCTCGCGCCGCTCTCCGACGAAGGCAAGGCGGCCATCCTCAAGCTCGCGGCGCGCGAGCGCGGCATTGCGCTCGCCGACGACGTGCCCGCCTACCTGCTCACGCATTTCCGGCGCGACATGCCGAGCCTGATGGGCCTGCTCGACGCGCTCGACCGCTTCTCGCTCGAACAGAAGCGCGCGGTGACGCTGCCGCTGTTGCGCGCGATGCTCGCGAAGGGCGTGGGCGATCTGGTGAGCGTCGCGAGCGCGTTGCCGACGGACGAGGAGCTGTCCGCCGAAGAGCCCGCAGAAACCGACGACGCGAGCGACGCGCACGAAGATGAGGCCAGCGCCGACGCGGCGGCTCATACGCCACCCGCGCAAGCCGACGAGCCGCCCGCACCGCCGACGCTCTTCTCCAGCGAGCCGGAAGCCCCCGCCGCCGGGACCGACGACGCCCAGCCCTACGAGGCGCCGAAGGCACCGGCCTTGCAGGCGCGCCCGCCGGCGAGCGTGCCCTTCGACAAGCCGACCGACAACGTCGAAGGCGAATTGGGGGCCAAATATCGTCACGTCGTCCACAAGGAGCTGGGCACCGAACTCAAGGGCGAAGTCGAAGCCGACGTCAGCAACGAGATGAGCGGCGAGCTGCGCGGCGATCTCGATCCGGCGGCCGGCACCGCCGCACCGGAGCCGCAGACAGGCGAGACGCCCGAACAGCCACCGTCAACGCCCGATACGCCGGATACCTCGGATACGCCGCAATCGCAAGAGAACAAGGCGCCCGCCCAGAACGACGCGCCTGCAGGCCCCGAATCCCCCGCGGACCCCGCCGCGCCGCCGCCGCCCGCCGGCGGCGGCAACGGCGTCTCCCGCTTCAAGTAAAATGAGCGCCCATGGCTAACCTTGCACTTTTTGATCTCGATCACACCCTGATCCCCACCGACAGCGACCACGAATGGGGCCGCTTCATGGTGAAGCTCGGCATTGTCGACGGCGAGCGCTTCGCGGAGCAAAACGACCGCTTCTACGCCGACTACAAGGCCGGCAAGCTCGACATCCATGCGTACCTCGTCGCCATGCTCACGCCGCTCGCGAAATATTCGCGCGCGCAACTTAAGGAGTGGCACGACCAGTACATGCATGAGGTGATCAAGCCGACCATCCTGCCGAGCGCGGTCGAGCTCGTGAAAAAGCACAAGGAAGCGGGCGACCTCTGCTGCGTGGTCACGGCGACCAACGAATTCATCACGGCGCCCATCGCCGAGGCGTTCGGCGTGGACAAGCTGATCGCGTGCGAGGTCGAAACCGTGGACGGCCATCCGGCCTCGGCCTTCACCGGCCGCCCGACGGGCACGCCGAGCTACCGCGAAGGCAAGATCGTGCGCGTCGAGCAATGGCTCGCCTCGCTCGGCAAGCGCTTTTCGGACTTCGAGCACAGCTACTTCTACAGCGACTCGCACAACGACATTCCGCTGCTCGAAAAAGTCACCGACCCGATCGCCACCAACCCCGACGACACCCTGCGCGCTCACGCGCAACAAGCGGGCTGGCGCATTCTCGATTTGTTCCAAGCCCAGTGATCAAGAAACTCATCCGCAAGCTGTTCGGCCAGGACGACGCCGAAGCGGCGCAAGACACCGAAGCCCCCGCCGCCGATCCGGACACGGCCTCGCAGGAAGGCGCGGCCGCCGTTGCCGGCAGCACCCGCGCGCGCCGCAAGCCGGCCAGCGCGCAGAAGGCCTCGAAGCCGCGCGCCGGCAAGGGCGCGCCCGACCCGGCTACGCCCATCATCCTGTCCGCCGACGTCCACGGGATCAATCCCGCGCTGATCTCGCGCAACGCCGTACGCGTGACCGAAGGCCTGCAGCAGGCGGGCTTCCGCGCGTTCATCGTGGGCGGCGCGGTGCGCGACCTGCTGCTCGGCGTCGCGCCCAAGGACTTCGACGTCGCCACCGACGCCACGCCCGACCAGGTGCAGAAGCTGTTCCGCCGCGCGCGCATCATCGGCCGGCGCTTCCAGATCGTGCACGTGCAGTTCGGCCAGGAAATCATCGAGGTCTCGACGTTCCGCGCGCTCGTGGATGCGCCGCCTGCCGACGCCGAAGCACCCGCTCCGGCGCCCGCGAAGCGCATGCGCCGCGACGAACTCGACCGCAAGACGCACCACGTGGATGCGAGCGGCCGCGTGCTGCGCGACAACGTCTGGGGCGAGCAGCACGAAGACGCCACGCGCCGCGACTTCACGATCAACGCGATGTACTACGATCCGGCCACGCAAACCGTGCTGGATTACCACAACGGCATGGCCGACATGCGCGCGCGCCTGCTGCGCATGATCGGCGACCCGGCCACGCGTTATCGCGAAGACCCGGTGCGCATGCTGCGCGTGGTGCGTTTCGCGGCGAAGCTCGGCTTCGAGATCGAGGAGCACACGCGCGACCCCATCGTGAAGCTCGCGGACCTCATCAACAACGTACCGGCCGCGCGTCTTTTCGACGAAATGCTCAAGCTGCTGCTCTCGGGCCACGCGCTCGAGTGCCTCAAGTGGTTGCGCAAGGAAGGACTGCATCACGGGCTGCTGCCGCTGCTCGACGTCGTGCTCGAACAGCCGCAAGGCGAGCGCTTCATCACGCTCGCGCTGTCGAACACCGACGCGCGCGTGCGCGCAGGCAAACCCGTGTCGCCGGGCTTCCTGTTCGCCACGCTGCTGTGGCACGACGTGCAGCAACGCTGGCAGCAATACACGGCCGAAGGCGAATTGCCCGTGCCGGCGCTGCATCGCGCGATGGACGACGTGATCGACGCGCAAACGGAAAAACTGGCGATTCACCGTCGTTTTTCGTCGGATATGCGCGAGATCTGGGGCCTGCAGCTGCGCCTCGAAAAACGTGGCCGCGGCGCGATCAAGCTGCTGGAACACCAAAGATTTAGAGCGGGGTATGATTTCCTCCTGCTGCGCTGCGAATCGGGCGAGCTGGACGCCGAAGTCGGCCAATGGTGGACGGACTTCATTTCCGGCGACAACGCCGAGCGCGAGACGCTTCTCGCGCAGGGCGGCAAGGAACGCTCGCCGCGCAAACGCCGCCGCCGCGGCGGCGCGAAGAGCCGCAGAACGGGCGAAGGTGCTGTATCGGAAGCCGGCGCAGCCGGTGACGTGCATGAAGCCAGCAGTGCGGACTATGACGGCCACGCCGGTCCGCACGAGGACTGACGCCGTGCGGCGTCGCGGCTTGCCGCGGCGCACAGGCGTCGAACCGCAACACAAGTCGCAGGAAGTGAAGCCATGACGGTTGCCTGGCTGGGAATTGGCGCGAATCTGGGGGATGCGCGCCAGACTCTCAAAGACGCGGTGGTGTGCCTCGCACAACAGCACACCCTCACCGTCGTCGCCAAATCGAGTCTGTACCGCACCGCGCCCATCGACGCGGGCGGCGACGACTATTACAACTGCGTCGTGAAGATCGAGACGAGTCTCGACGTTCACGCGCTGCTCGCCCTGTGCCAGCGCGTGGAGCATCACTTCGGCCGGGAGCGTCCCTTTCGCAACGCGCCGCGCACGCTCGACATCGACATCCTGCTTTACGGCGACGCCATCATCGACGAAACCGACCTCGTCGTGCCGCATCCGCGCATGACGGGCCGCGCGTTCGCGCTCGTGCCGCTCGTCGAGATCGATCCCGAACTCGTGATTCCGGGCAACGGGCCCGCCAGCGCCTTCCTCGCCGCCGTGGCCGACCAGCGCATCGAGAAGGTCAAGCCGTTGTGCCAGTGCATGGGCACGCCCCCCGCGCCGGACACGCCGCCCTCCGGCAACTGCCGATGAGCACGACACCCCTGCCCGTCGTCAGCGCGCGCGCCACGCGGCCAGCCGCGCTCCAGTACATCGTGATCGAAGGGCCGATCGGCGCGGGCAAGACCACGCTCGCGACGCGTCTGGCCGAACGCTGGTCGATGCAGACGCTGTTCGAATCGAACGCCGAGAATCCGTTTCTCGAGCGCGTGTATCGCGACAGCGCGCCCTCGTCGCATGCGCTCGCCGCGCAGCTGCATATCGCCTTGCAGCGCGAGCAGCTTTCGCGCGACGTGGCCGCGCGCCGCGAAGCGGGCGTGCCGCTCGTGACGAATTTCCTTGCCGAGCGCAACGATCTGTTCGCGCGCCTCACACTCGCGGAAGACGAACTGCCGCTCTACCGCGCGCTCGCCTCGCGCATCACGTCATCCGCGCCCGCGCCCGACCTCGTCGTCTATCTGCAGGCGAGCCCGGAGGCGCTGTACGCGCGCATCCAGAAGCGGGCGTTGCCGCGCGAGCTGGCTATTTCGAGCGCATTCCTGCGTGCGCTCTGCGACAGCTACAACGATTTTTTCTATCATTACGATCATGCGCCGGTGCTCACCGTCGGCGCGGAGCATCTGGATCTGCCAGGTTCCGATGCGGACCTCGCGCTCGTCGCCGAACGTATCGAGACGATGCGCGGCCGCAAGGAATCCTTCGTCAAGGGCACGTCGCTATAACCGCCTCAACGGCGCGATCGAGCGGCGCAGCCCCTCCCCGTTTTCCCTTTCCCAACGGATTTCCCCATGACTTACCTGCAGGAAACGAGCCGCAGCGCGGTCACCGTGCCCAAACTCCAGGCCATGCGCGACGCAGGCGAGCGCATCGCCATGCTGACGTGCTATGACGCGAGCTTCTCGGCGCTGTGCGACCGCGCGGGCGTCGATACGGTGCTGATCGGCGACTCGCTCGGCAACGTGCTCCAGGGGCACACCACGACGCTGCCCGTCACCATCGACGACATCGCCTATCACACGGCCTGCGTGGCGCGTGCGCAAACCAGGGCGCTGATCGTCGCCGACCTGCCGTTCGGCAGCTTCGGCACGCCCGAAGACGCGTTTGCGAACTCGGTGAAGCTCATGCGCGCCGGTGCGCAGATGGTGAAGATCGAGGGCGGCGAATGGCTCGCGCCCACGGTGAAGATGATGGTGGAGCGCGCCGTGCCCGTGTGCGCGCACATCGGCCTCACGCCGCAGTCGGTGCACGCTTTCGGCGGCTTCAAGGTGCAGGGCAAGAGCGATGCGGCCGCCACGCAGATGATTCGCGACGGCTTGGCGCTGCAGGAGGCAGGCGCGCAGCTCGTGGTGATCGAGGCCGTGCCCGCGGCGCTCGGCGCGGAAGTCACGAAGCAGTTGCGCATTCCGACCATCGGCATTGGCGCGGGCGTGGACTGCTCGGGCCAGGTGCTCGTGCTGCACGACATGCTCGGCATTTTCCCCGGCAAGCGGCCCCGCTTCGTGAAGGACTTCATGACGGGCCAGCCCGATATCGAATCGGCCGTGCGCGCGTATGTGCAGGCCGTGAAGGAAGGCACGTTCCCGGGGCCCGAGCACGTGTTCTGATCCGGCGGCTTTGCTTCGCAGAATGAAACAAGCGCGCTCCGTCTGGGGCGCGCTTTGTTTTTGTGGTGCGTTACGGCCGTGATCTCATCGAATCAAGCGCGCCGGCACTGCACCGCGCAGCGCGTTCGTGAGCATCAGGGCTTCGGCGTCAAGCACGTCGTCGCGCGTGAGCACACGCTCCTGTGCATCGAACGCTTCTTCGTCGAGCAGCACGCCGCGCATCACGCCCGGCAGCACGCCGGAGGCGAGCGGCGGCGTGAACCACTTGCCGTCGAGCTTCACGAACACGTTCGAGCGGCCGCCTTCGGTCAGCTCGCCGCGCTCGTTGAAGAACAGCATGTCGAAGCCGCCCTGGGCTTCGGCCTCGCGCCAGGCGCGATCGAATTCGGCGCGGCGCGTGGTCTTGCGCAACAACAGCGCGTCGGCGGATTCGACCGGCGCAAAGCCGTGATCCGGCGCGAGCAGCACGCCCACGGTGTCGTGCGCGAGCGCAGCAAGCGGCGCGCTGGTGAGCGTCGCTGTTCCGCTCTTGCCGAGCGCGAGGCGCACCCGGTGCGGCGCGTTCTCGTCTGCAAACGTGGCGCAGGTTTCGTCGATGCGCGTTCGCAACGCTTGAACGTTGCACGGGAAACCGAGCCACGCCGCACTCGCCGCGAGCCGCGCGAGGTGACGTTCCACGTGACGCACGCCGTCAGCGCGCGTCGCGTACATCGTTTCGAAGCATTCGATGCCCGGGTCGGCGTCGGTCAGAAAGCGGGCTTTCAAGCGGCACTCCTCGTATTCGTCGGCGGCCACGCTGTCGAGCACGATGCCCGCACCGACGCCCATTTCGCCGCGCCGCGCGGCGCCCGTGCCCTTCGAGGGCGCATCGAGCGTCAACGTGCGGATCACGACCGAGAGACAAAAGTCGCCGCAAGCCTCGCCTGCCGAGGGCGCTTCGAGCCACCCTATCGTGCCGGTGTAAAGCCCGCGCGGCGCATGTTCGAGCGCTTCGATCAGCTCCATCGTGCGGTGCTTGGGCGCGCCCGTGATCGAGCCGCACGGAAAGAGCGCGCGCATGGCGGCGGCGAATGTCGTGCCTTCACGCAGCGTCGCCTCCACGGTCGAGGTCATCTGCCAGACGGAAGCGTAGGGCTCCACGCTGAAGAGCGCCGGGACGCGCACCGAGCCGGTCTGCGCGACGCGCGAGAGGTCGTTGCGCAGCAAGTCGACGATCATCACGTTTTCGGCGCGATTCTTCGGATCGTTGGCGAGAAAGCGCGCGGCGGCGGCGTCCTGCTCGGCATCGGTGCTGCGCGCGGCCGTGCCCTTCATCGGTTTCGCGCGCAACGTTTTGCCGTGCTTCTCCACGAACAGTTCCGGCGAGCACGAGAGCACCCAGCGGTCGCCCGGCAGCGCGATCAGCGCACCGTAACGCACGCGCTGACGCTCGCGCAAACGCCTGTAAAGCGCGAGCGGCGAACCGTATGCCTCGAAGCCGAGCCGGTAGGTGTAGTTGATCTGATACGAGTCGCCCGCGCGCAAGGCGTCCTGCACGGCGGCGATGTCCTGCTCGAAGCGCTCGCGATCGACACCGATCGTCACGCCCGCCACGCCGGCTGGCCCGGGCGCTTCACCGCCCTCCTGCGCCGCGAGCCACGCATCGGTTTGCTCGCGCGAGAGCCTTTCGCAGCGTTCGAACAATAAAAAACGCAGCGCGGCTTGGCCGTGCTGCGTTTCGATGGATGCGCTCGTGTCACGCTTTGCGAATTCGAGCGTGCGCCCGAACTCGTAGTCGCCGATCACGAGGGCGTGAAGTCCCTTGCCCAGTTCGGCATTCGCTTGCGCGCACACCGCGTCGAGGTCCGCCGCACGCTCGCATGCAAGCTCGCGCACGAACCCCGTATAAAGGCGGCTCGAACGGCTAACCGCCGTCGAGTCGCCGTCGTCGAGCAGCGCGAAAGTTGCAACACTCGTCGCATCTCCCGCCGCGCCGCCAGAATTGACTGCCATTACGCTAACTACCTGCAATTGACCTGCCGCTGCAAGGTGACGCCGGAAAAGCGCATCAGTCGAAGAAGCTCTTCACGCGGTCGAACCAGCTCTTGCTTTGCGGGCTGTGGCGCGAACCGCCTTCCACGAGCGACTTCTCGAACTGCTGCAGCATCTCGCGCTGGTGATCGGTGAGCTTGACCGGCGTTTCCACCTGGACGTGCACATACAGATCGCCGGCGATGCTCGAACGCAGGCCCTTGATGCCCTTGCCGCGCAGACGGAACGTCTTGCCCGACTGCGTGCCTTCGGGCACCGTGAACGATGCGCGGCCCGCGAGCGTCGGCACTTCGATCTCGCCGCCGAGCGCCGCCGTGGTGAACGGAATCGGCATCTGGCAGTGCAGGTCGTCGCCGTCGCGCTCGAACACCGCGTGCTGCTTGATGTGGATCTCGACGTACAGATCGCCCGACGGCCCGCCGTTGATGCCAGGCTCGCCGTTGCCGGCCGAGCGGATGCGCATGCCGTCGTCGATGCCCGCCGGAATCTTCACTTCGAGCGTCTTGGTTTCCTTCACCTTGCCTGCGCCGTGGCAGTTCGTGCAGGGTTCGGGAATGTACGAGCCCGTGCCGTGGCACTTGGGGCAGGTCTGCTGGATGCTGAAGAAGCCCTGCGACATGCGCACCGAACCCGAACCGTGGCAGGTCGGACAGGTTTCGGGCTTCGTACCGGGCTTCGCGCCCGAGCCGTGACAGACTTCACAACCGCTCCAGCCCGGCACGCGGATTTGCGTCTCGTAGCCGTGCGCCGCCTGCTCCAGCGTGATTTCCATGCTGTAGCGCAGGTCCGCGCCGCGATACACCTGCGGACCGCCGCGCTGGCCGCCACGGCCGCCCGCTGCCTGGCCGAAGATATCGCCGAAGATGTCGCCGAAAGCGTCCGCGAATCCGCCGAAGCCCTGCGCACCCGCGCCGCCCATGTTCGGATCGACGCCGGCGTGGCCGTACTGGTCGTAAGCGGCGCGCTTTTGCGAGTCCGACAGCATTTCGTAGGCCTCTTTGGCCTCCTTGAAATGCTCTTCCGCATCCTTGTTGTCCGGATTGCGGTCGGGGTGGTACTTCATCGCGAGCTTGCGATACGCCTTCTTGATTTCGTCGTCGCCCGCGTTCTTCGCGACGCCCAGAACCTCGTAGTAATCCCGTTTCGCCATATCGGTTCAACGCCGGCCTCGCGCTTCACGGCGCGCGCCGGCTCCTCTTGAATGCTGGATCTCGTGACCCGTTTGCCGTTCCCCTGAACATCCGCACAGGCGCTTCTCACGCCGCGGCGGCCCCTGAAAGAGAACGGCCTCCATAAAACAAATGTGCCCGGAGAGCCAGTTGGCTCGCCAGGCGCTGCAATGCTGACACGCATCGTAACCGATGCGGCCGCTTTCGTAGCCGCTTTCATCGGATCACGACCGTTCGCTGATCAGGCAGAACGGTCATGACCGCCACGAACCGGCTTAGTCCTTCTTGACTTCCTTGAACTCGGCGTCGACCACGTCGTCGGCGTCGTTCTGCGCGCCTTGCTCGGCAGCACCGGCACCTGCGGCACCCGCGCCGGCGGCACCGGCCGCGCCTGCCTGCTGCGCCTGCATGTCGGCGTACATCTTTTCGCCGAGCTTCTGCGACGCTGCCGACAGCGCCTCGACCTTCGCCTCGATCGTCGCCTTGTCGGCCGACGAGCTCTTCAGCGTTTCTTCGAGGTCCTTCAGTGCGGCTTCGATCTTTTCCGTTTCGGAGGCCTCGATCTTGTCGCCGTACTCGGCCACGGCCTTCTTCGTGCTGTGAACCAGTGCGTCGCCCTGGTTACGCGCGTCGGCCAGCTCACGCAGACGGTGATCTTCTTCCGCGTTCGCTTCGGCGTCCTTCACCATCTTCTCGATCTCGGCTTCCGACAGACCCGAGTTCGCCTTGATGGTGATCTTGTTTTCCTTGCCGGTGGCCTTGTCCTTCGCGCCCACGTGCAGAATGCCGTTCGCGTCGATGTCGAAGGTCACTTCGATCTGCGGCACGCCGCGCGGTGCGGGCGGAATGCCTTCGAGGTTGAACTCGCCCAGCAGCTTGTTGCCCGCTGCCATTTCGCGTTCGCCCTGGAACACCTTGATCGTCACGGCCGACTGGCTGTCGTCCGCCGTCGAGTAGACCTGTGCGTGCTTGGTCGGGATCGTGGTGTTCTTGTTGATCATCTTCGTCATCACGCCGCCGAGCGTCTCGATACCGAGCGACAGCGGGGTCACGTCGAGGAGCAGCACGTCCTTGCGGTCGCCCGACAGAACCTGGCCCTGGATCGCGGCGCCAACGGCCACGGCTTCGTCCGGGTTCACGTCACGGCGCGGGTCCTTGCCGAAGAACTCCTTGACCTTCTCCTGCACCTTCGGCATACGCGTCTGGCCGCCGACGAGAATCACGTCGTCGATGTCGCCAACCTTCACGCCTGCGTCCTTGATCGCCACGCGGCACGGCTCGATGGTGCGCTCGATCAGTTCCTCGACCAGCGCTTCCAGCTTGGCGCGCGTGAACTTGAGGTTCAGGTGCTTCGGACCCGACGCGTCCGCCGTGATGTACGGCAGGTTGATGTCGGTCTGCTGGCCCGACGACAGTTCGATCTTGGCCTTTTCAGCGGCTTCCTTCAGGCGCTGCAGCGCGAGCACGTCCTTCGAGAGGTCGACGCCCTGCTCTTTCTTGAACTCGCCGATGATGTAATCGATGATGCGCTGGTCGAAGTCTTCGCCGCCGAGGAACGTGTCGCCGTTGGTCGAGAGCACTTCGAACTGCATTTCGCCGTCGACATCCGCGATTTCGATGATCGAGATGTCGAACGTGCCGCCGCCCAGGTCGAACACGGCGATCTTGCGGTCGCCCTTTTCGGCCTTGTCCAGACCGAACGCGAGTGCGGCTGCCGTCGGCTCGTTGATGATGCGCTTGACTTCCAGGCCGGCGATGCGGCCGGCGTCCTTGGTAGCCTGACGCTGGCTGTCGTTGAAGTACGCGGGAACCGTGATCACGGCTTCGGTGACCGGCTCGCCGAGGTAGTCTTCAGCGGTCTTCTTCATCTTGCGCAGCACTTCGGCCGAAACCTGCGAAGGCGCGAGCTTCGAGCCATGCGCTTCGACCCAGGCGTCGCCGTTGTCGTGCTTGACGATCTTGTAGGGCATCAGGCCGATGTCCTTCTGCACTTCCTTCTCTTCGAAGCGGCGGCCGATCAGGCGCTTGACTGCGTACAGCGTGTTCTTCGGGTTGGTGACCGACTGGCGCTTGGCCGGTGCGCCGACCAGCACTTCGTTGTCGTCCATGTAGGCGATGATCGACGGCGTCGTACGGGCGCCTTCCGAGTTCTCGATCACCTTGACCTGATTGCCTTCCATCAGCGCCACGCACGAGTTGGTGGTGCCGAGGTCGATACCAATGATTTTGCCCATTTTTGTCAAATCTCCAGAATTTGGTCGCTGTGCGGACGCCGCTTTCGCGCTGCGCAGGTAACTGCATGCTCGAGCCGCGTTTTCCCTTGTGCGCGGCTGGCGTCCACTTCAATACGGAACTGCTGCCCAAATAAGTGCCGTTACGGCGATTTCAAGGGGTTCGGGCTATGCGTTCCATCATTTTTTTCAATCGCGGGGCCCTTTGGGTACCGTTGGGTGCCTTCAGGCCGCCGCACTGCTTACGTTTTCCTTACTTCGGTGCCGAAACGGTCACGAGCGCCGGACGCAGCACGCGGTCGGCGATCACATAGCCCTTTTGCAGCACGCTGACCACCGTGTTCGCGTCCTGCTCGGACGGCACCATCGAGATAGCTTGATGACGGTGCGGGTCGAACTTCTCGCCCACGGGGTTGATGGCAAGGACCTTGCCCTTCTCCAGCGCGCCGGTGAGCTGCTTGAGCGTGAGCTCGACGCCTTCGTTGACCTTGGCGAGGTCGTCCGAGTTATGGGCGAGTGCGGCTTCGAGGCTGTCCATCACCGGCAGCAGATGCTCGGCGAAGTTTTCGATCGCGAACTTGTGCGCCTTGGCGACGTCTTCCTGCGCGCGGCGGCGCACGTTCTCGGTCTCGGCCTTGGCGCGGACGAAGGCGTCCTGCAATTCGGCGACCTTCGCCTGGGCTTCGGCCAGTGCGGCCTCGGCAAGCGCCGCAGCGTTCTGGTCCACGCCGCCTTGGGCTGCCTGCTCGGCCGCTTCAGCCGCCTGGGGCTGGGCTGCCTGCGACGCCTCGTCCGCGGGCGTGGGGTTCTGGCTCGTCGGGTTCTCTTGCGTGTTTTCCATGTCGCTGAACGTCGTTGAATAGTGAAAAAGGGAACAAAGCTTCGGGCGCCATGACGCGGCCCGCTCTACTGCGCCTACGGCCGTTGCGCCAACGCGACAGAAGCTTCGGACATTGCCACAGCACATGGGTGCCGGATCGCTTGTTTCAAGAGGCTCTGGCGGCTTTTTTATACAGAAAATCAAGCCGCGAAATTGCCCGTAACAACCATTACTGCAGCGCCGCAAAAATGAAATTGAGTAAGGGACATCCCTGACCTACACTCAGGAACAGGTGCTGCTCACGACGCGTTTACCCTGAGCCTGGCACCGCACCGAATGGGCCCACGGACAGCACCTTTTTTAGCGGCATCACCGCACATAAAAACGCTATCCGGCCTCGAAACTGGCTGTTTTGCTGCGATCCCAAGGGGAGTACCGTGAAACTGACCTTTGCCATATCGGTGGTCGCTCTGGTACTCATCGCCGGAACTACGACCATCTGCATGTCGGGCGCCGTGAACGAAAACACGACGGAATACGGGGGTGTGCACGCGACGATGGAAGCGCTCTTCAACCCTCACGCGAAAATTTGTCGATAGTGCGGCGGTCGCGCTTGGTCGGCCTGCCCTGCAACACGGCAGCCGGTTCACGAAAGAGCCGGCGCCGGTCCTGCTCCGCCGCGCGCCTCTCGCGCCCGGCTTCGGTTTCCGCATAAAGCGTCTGCGCGATGCTGGCGGGACCGCGCATCTCGCAAATCCCCAGCACCTGCACTTCCCAGACCACGTGATCGATCTCGATTTCGACGAGGTCGCCCACGCGCACGTCCTTTGACGCCTTCACGGCGTCGCCGCCGATGCGCACGCGCCCCTTGGCCACGGCGTCGGAGGCGAGCGAGCGCGTCTTGAAGAAGCGCGCCGCCCATAACCATTTGTCGATGCGCAGGCGCGCGCCAGGTTCGGTCGAAATCTTGTAGTTCATCAGAAGCTTTCCGGATGCGCTGCTCAGTTCACGCTCGACTCGCCCGGTCAGGCCACCGCGCCTGCCGGCGCCGCGGCCTGGACGGGCCAGCCCTGCAGGTGCTGCGCAACAATCTCGCCTAGCGCCGCGATCCACGCCGGCGAGGTATTCAGGCACGCAATGCGGTGAAACTCCTTGCCGCCGCCGTGCAGGAATTCGTCGCGCACTTCCATGCCGATTTCCTCGATGGTTTCCAGGCAGTCCGCCGTGAAACCGGGGCAGAACACGTCCGCCCGCCGCACGCCGCCGGCGCCCAGTTCCCGCAGTGTGGGCGCCGTGTACGGCTGGAGCCACTGCGCCCGCCCAAAGCGCGACTGGAATGTCACCCGGCATTCGACCGGCGTCAGCTCCAGCGCGTGCATGAGGAGCGCGGCCGTTTGCTGGCACTGGTCGTGGTACGGGTCGCCCAGATCGAGCGTGCGGCTCGGCACGCCGTGAAAACTCAGCACGAGCCGGTCGCCCGCCGCGAAATTGGGTTTGCCGTGCGCGTGCCAGTACTGGTGCACCTGCGCCGCGAGCGCCGCGATATACGCCGGATGGTCGTGATAGCCGCGCACCGTGCGGATTTCCGGCTGGTTGCGCATGCGGCGCAGCGCGACGAAGGCCGCATCGAACGCCGTGGCCGTGGTCGACGCCGAGTACTGCGGGTACATCGGCATGAGCAGGATGCGTTCCGCACCCGCCAGCTTGAGCTGGTTCAGCATCGCCGGGATGTCGGGCGTGCCGTAGCGCATCGCGTAATCGACGAGGACCGTGTAGTCGTTGATCTGCAGCAGATGGCGCAGCCCGTCGGCCTGTTTCTGAGTGTGCACGCGTAGCGGCGAGCCTTCGGGCGTCCAGACCGCCGCGTACTTCTTCGCCGACGAGCGGCCGCGAAACGGCAGGATCAGCGTGCGCAGGATGACCTGCCAGATCGGCGCCGGAATCTCGACCACGCGCGGATCGGACAGAAACTGCGCGAGATAGCGGCGCACGGCGCGCGGCGTGGGCGCGTCCGGCGTGCCCAGGTTGATGAGCAGCACGGCGACGCGATGCGCCGCGGCGGACTGCGAAGGCCGCTCCAGGTCGAAACGCATAGGCGATCAGTGGCGCCGCGCGAATGCGCAGCAACGGTTGCATGAAACAAGCATTATAGCGGGCGGTCCTGGCGGGCCAAACCGCAGCCGCGACGCAGCGACTCGCCGCACGTTGGCCATTCGGCCGATGGCGCGCGCCGCGCCTTTCAGGGATGATCGTCGGAAAGGCGAGGGGTGCCCGATGCCCGCTGCGCCCGATGCGGCGCTCAGTTCTGGCTCAGCGTGAGCGAGAGCAGGCGCGCGGTGATGTCGACGATCGGAATCACCCGGTTGTACGCCATGCGCGTCGGCCCGATCACGCCGAGGGTGCCGACGATCTTGCCGTTCACCTCGTAGGGAGCCGTCACCACGCTCATTTCCTCGATCGGCACGAGTTGCGACTCGCCGCCAATGAAAATCTGCACGCCCTGCGCGTGGCTCGAGACGTCGAGCAGCTGCAGGAGACTGGTTTTCTGGTCGAACACGTCGAAGAGCTTGCGCAGGCGCGCCATGTCCGAGGAAAGGTCGGCCACTTCGAGCAGGTTGCGCTCGCCGGAAATGAGCAGGGTATCGCCGCTTTCGGGCTCTTCGGTGCTCGCGGTCACGGCCGCGTGCATGAGCGTGGTCATGTCGCCGCGCAGCGCGTCGATTTCCTCGCGCAGGCGGCGGCGCACCTCGTCGAACGACAGGCCCGCGAAGTGCGCGTTGATGTAATTAGAGGCTTCGATGAGCTCGGAAGGCGTGAAGTCGCGCTGCGTCGCCATGATGCGGTTCTGCACGTCGCCTTCGGGCGTCACGATGATGAGCAGGATGCGCTTGTCGGACAGGCGCATGAACTCGATCTGCTTGAACACGTGGCTGCGCCGGGGCGTCAGCACCACCCCGGCGAACTGCGAGAGGTTCGACAGCACGCTGGCGGCCGCCGCCACCACCTTCTGCGGCTCGCCGGGGCGCAGCGTGGTCTTCACCGCGCGCGTGAGCGCGTCGTCGTCGGAGCTGGGCTCGACGGTGAGCATGGTGTCGACGAACAGGCGGTAGCCGCGCGGCGTGGGCACACGCCCGGCCGAGGTATGCGGGCTGGACACGAGACCCAGCTCCTCGAGGTCCGACATGACGTTGCGGATCGTCGCCGGGCTAAGTTCCAGGCCGGAATAGCGCGACAGCGTGCGCGAGCCGACCGGCTGACCTTCGGCGATGTAGCGCTCGATCAGCGTCTTGAGGAGGGTTTGTGCGCGGGGATCTAGCATGACTCAAAATTTTAGCCTAATGGCGCTTTGGCCGCGAGTACGCCGCCATGCCGGGCCCGGCAGGCACGCCTGCAGCGCGGGGCGGGCCGGTTTCGGCCGCCGTCGCCGGGCGGATTGCACCACACATCGCCCGGTACCCGGCGCGTTGTCATCGCCGTGTCACCGGCTTCGGGCTGGAGAGCGCGGCGCGCAAGGCCCGGCGGGCCGCACCCGGCGTGGCGCCAGGTTCTTTTCGTGACCTGACTATGGTGTAATGCCGGCATGCAGATCCAGAAGATCCAGAGCCAGTTCAAGACGGTTGCGCTCGTTGGGCGCAGCAATACGCCAGGCATTGCCGAGCCGCTGACGGCGCTCGCCCAGACCATTTCGAAGCGCGGCTTCGAGGTCGTGTTCGAAGCGCAGACCGCAGAGGAAATCGGCGCGCAGGGCTATCCCGCGCTGCAGCCGGCCGAAATCGGCGCGCGCGCGGACGTGGCCGTGGTGCTCGGCGGCGACGGCACGATGCTCGGCATCGGCCGCCAGCTCGCGCCCTACCGCACGCCGCTCATCGGCATCAACCACGGGCGGCTCGGCTTCATCACCGACATCGCGTTCTCCGAGATGCAGGAAGTCGTGCCGCAACTGCTCGCGGGCTCGTTCGAGCGCGAGGAGCGCTCGCTGCTGGAGTCGCGCATCACGCGCGACGGCGACCCGATCTACCACGCGCTCGCCTTCAACGACGTGGTCGTGAACCGTAGCGGCTTTTCGGGCATGGCCGAACTGCGCGTGAACGTGGATGGCCGCTTCATGTACAACCAGCGCTCCGACGGTCTGATCGTCGCGACGCCCACGGGCTCGACCGCCTACGCGCTCTCGTCGCAGGGACCGATCCTGCATCCGCAGCTGCAAGGCATCGTGCTCGTGCCGATCGCGCCGCACGCGCTCTCGAACCGCCCGATCGTGCTGCCCGACGACTGCAAGGTGAGCATCCAGATCGTGGCGGGCCGCGACGTCAACGTGAACTTCGACATGCAGTCGTTCACGGCGCTGGAGCTGAACGACGTGATCGAGGTGCGCCGCTCGCGCCACACCGTGCCCTTCCTGCACCCGGTCGGCTACAGCTACTACCGCACGCTGCGCAAGAAGCTGCACTGGAACGAGCATCCCTCGCTGCAGGGCGATCCGGAGGACTAACCCGCGTCTTCGCGTGAAGCGCGCGCGGCCGTTGCCATGCAGCCAGCAGTCCCACGGTAATCAAAGCCAACCCAGAAAAAGCAGAACCAGACGCCATGCTTCGCCATCTCTCGATTCGCGACTTCGTGATCGTCGCCGCGCTCGACCTCGAATTCGACAGCGGCTTCACTGTGTTTTCCGGCGAAACGGGCGCGGGCAAGTCGATCCTGATCGACGCCCTCGCCCTCACGCTCGGCACACGCGCCGACGCGAGCGTGGTGCGCACGGGCGAGGCCCGCGCCGACATCACCGCCGAGTTCGATGTGCCCGCGCATGCCGCGCTTTGGCTCGACGAGCAGGCGCTCACGAACGGCGACGGCGAGCACACGGTCATGATGCGCCGCGTGGTGGACAGCGGCGGGCGCTCGCGTGCCTTCATCAACGGCACGCCGGCCACGCTCGCGCAACTGCGCGAGCTGGGCGAAATGCTCGTCGATATCCACGGCCAGCATGCGCACCAGCTACTCATGCGGCCCGACGCGCAGCGCGAACTGTTCGACACGCACGCCGGCCTCACGGATCTCGCCGCCACCGTCACGCGCGCGTGGCGCGAGGCGCGCGACGCGCGTCTCGCCCTGCAAAGCGCCATGTCGCGCGACCGCGAGCTGCAGCTCGAGCGCGAGCGCCTCGCGTGGCAGCTCGCCGAGCTCGACAAGCTCGCGCCGCAGCCGGGCGAATGGGAAGAAGTGAACGCGGAGCACGTGCGGCTTTCGAACTCGGCCAACCTGATCGAAGGCGTGCAAGGCGCGCTCGCGGCGTTATCCGAATCCGACGAGGCGATGCTCTCGCAGCTGAACTCGATCGTCTCGAAGCTGCGCTCTCTCGCCGAGGTCGACGCCGAGCTGAACGACGCGCTCGCCGCGCTCGAACCGGCCGCGATCCAGATCCAGGAAGCGGCGTACTCGCTCTCGCACTACGCGCAGCGTCTCGATCTCGATCCGCAACATCTCGCGCAGGTCGAACGGCGCCTCGACGCGCTGCATTCGACGGCGCGCAAGTTCCGCCTGCCGGCCGAAACGCTACCTGAGGAACACGCGTCGCGCCGCCAGCAGCTCGCGGCACTCGACGCCGCATCCGATCTCGACGGCCTGCGCGCCGCCGAGCAGAAGGCGCAGGAAGCCTATCTCGCGCAGGCACGCCAGCTCTCGAAGGCGCGCGCCAAGGCGGCGAAGGCGCTCGGCTCGGCGGTCACGCAAGGCATGCAGGAACTGTCGATGGCCGGCGGCAGCTTCGAAGTCGCGCTCGTGGCGCTCGGCAGCAGCTCGACCGGCGAGCCGATCGGCGGCGCGCACGGTCTGGAGCAGATCGAATTCCGCGTGGCGGGCCATGCCGGCGTGCCGCTGCGCCCGCTCGCGAAGATCGCTTCGGGCGGCGAACTCGCACGTATCAGTCTCGCGCTCGCCGTGATCGCGAGCGCGGCGAGCCCCACGCCCACGCTGATCTTCGACGAAGTGGATACGGGCATTGGCGGCGGGGTCGCCGAAGTGGTGGGACGTTTGCTGCACCAGCTCGGTCGCGCGCGCCAGGTGCTGTGCGTGACGCACTTGCCGCAGGTCGCGGCGCGCGGCGATCATCACTTCCAGGTGGCGAAGTCCGGCGACGGCAACGGCGGCACGGTCTCGGCCGTCACGCCGCTCGACAAGGGCGGCCGGGTGGAAGAAGTCGCGCGCATGCTGGGCGGGCTGGAGATTACCGCGACGACCAGGCGGCATGCGAAGGAGATGCTGGCCGCTTGAGCGGGACTGCGCCTCACGTGTGCGGCGCACCCGCCATCGACGCGTAGCGCACGCGCTACGCCTCCCCCCGCTCCCCGAACACGCGCTTCCACAACGCCAGTACGGCCTCGCGCTCGCGCTCCACACGCGCCGGATCGACACGCGCCTTCTCCATGCCGTCGAGCCGCAACTGGTGCTGCAGCTTGCGATACAGCCGGTACGCCGAGCCTATCGTCTCGGCCTCCTCCTCGCTCATGAGCCCGAAACGCGACACCTCGCGCAGCAGCGCGATATTGCCCGTGTTGCGGATCAGCTCGGGGTCCTGCGCCGCGTGCAGCAGCACCCAGTACTGGACGAGAAACTCGATGTCCACCATGCCGCCGCGGTCGTGCTTCAGGTCGAAGAGTTCGGTGCGGTTCGGGTGGCCGTCTTCCACGCGCTGGCGCATCGCCACGATCTCGCTGGCGAGCGGCGCGGCGTCGCGCGGCGTGGTCAGCACCTGCACGCGGATCGCCTCGAAGGCGCTGCCGATGGCCGCGTCCCCGGCTGAAAAGCGCGCGCGCGTGAGCGCCTGGTGTTCCCAGACCCATGCCGTGTTCGCCGCGTCCCCTTCGCGCAACTGGTAGCGGCGGAACGCGTCGAGGTCGGTCACGAGCAGGCCCGACTCGCCGTTCGGCCGCAGGCGCAGATCGACGTCGAACAGCGTGCCCGCGCCGGTGGCCGTGGTGAGCCACGTGATGAGGCGGCGCGCGAAGGTCGCGTAGATCTCCGAGGCGCGCTCGTCCTCGTCTTCGTACAGGAAGATGATGTCGAGGTCCGACGCGTAGCCCAGCTCCTTGCCGCCCAGCTTGCCGTAAGCGATCGCCGCGAAGCGCGGCACCTCGCGATGGCGTTTGGCGAACTGCTTCCAGACGGTCTCGATGGTCACGTCGAGCACGGCGTCGGCAAGTTCGGAGAGCCGGTCGCTCACGTGCTCCACCGAGAGCCGCCCCGCGAGGTCGTTGAGCAGGATGCGGAACACCTCGGCCTGGTGCGCGTGACGCAGCAGGTCCATCTGCTGCTCGACGTCGGCGGCGGCCGCGAGCCGTGCGCGCAGCAGGCGCGAGAACTCGGGCCAGTCGAACGGCGACGCGACCGCCTCGTCGTCGAGCAGTTCGTCGAGCAGTTGCGGATGGCGGATCAGATAGCCCGCCGCCCAGCGCGAGCCGCCCAGCACCTTGAGCACACGGCTGAGCGCATCCGGATATTCGCAGAGCAGCGCGAGATACGCGCCGCGCCGGATCACGGCTTCGAGCAGGTCGAACATGCGCGCGAGCGTGTCGCCGCGGCGCTCGCGCGGCTCGAGCGTACGCGCGGCTTCGAGCGCGCGCTGCGCGACGCTGTCGAAGCGCTCGCGGCTCTTCTCGGGCAACCCCGCGTAACGCGACGACTGCCAGAGCCCGCGCAGGCGCGCGAGCAGCGGCGCGGGATCGTCGATGCCCAGTTCCGCGAGACGTTCGAGCAACGAGTCTTCGGCGCCCTCTTCCATCAGCGCCCCGCTCCAGACCCATGCCGCCGCGCCGTCTTCGGACGCGCCGCAGCCGCCCTCGCCGCCCATCTTGTCGGAGAAGATCTGCACGAACTGGCGCTCGACGTTGTCGCGGTGGCCATCGAGCGTCGTCATCAGCGCGGCGTAATCGGCGAAGCCCATCGACTTCGCGAGCGCCGCGCGCTCTTCGGCGTCGACGGGCATGGCGTGCGTTTGCGCATCGTCGCGATACTGCAGGCGATGCTCGAGGTCGCGCAGGAAGTTGTAGGCGCGCGTGAGCTCGCCGCACACCTCCGGCGCGATCAGTCCGCGCGCGGCGGCGTAGCCGAGCACGGCCAGTGTGGGGCGTACGCGAAAACCCGCATCCTGGCCGCCACGGATGAGCTGGAACACCTGGGCGCTGAACTCGATCTCGCGTATCCCGCCGCGCCCGAGCTTGATGTCGTCGGCTTTGTCGGGGCGCATCATCGCGCGCCGCTGCGCTTCCTGGCGAATCTGCAAGTGCAGCGAGCGAATCGCGCTGATCACGCCGAAGTCCAGATAGCGCCGGTAAACGAAGGGCTTCACGAGCGAATCGAGCTGGCGTGCCAGACGCAGCGCGCTGTCGGTCTCGTCCTCGGAAACGAGCCGCCCCTTGATCCACGCATAGCGCTCCCACTCGCGGCCCTGCACGTAGAAGTACTCTTCGAGCATGCCGAGGCTGCACACGAGCGGCCCGGAGTCGCCGTTCGGGCGCAGGCGCATGTCCACGCGAAACACGAAGCCATCGGCCGTCACGTCGCTCAGCGCGGCGATCAGGCGCTTGCCCACGCGCGTGAAGTAGTCCTGCGTGGCGATGGGCGAGCGCTGGCCGCCCGTGGTTTCGCCGTCGTCCTCGTAGACGAAGATCAGGTCGATGTCGGACGAAACGTTCAGCTCGCGCCCGCCCAGCTTGCCCATGCCCACCACGCCGAGCGTGAGGCGCTCGCCGCCCGGGCCGCGCGGCTCGCCGAAGAGCGTCTCGAGGTCGGCACTCACGCACGCGAGCGCGCGCTGGATCGTGACTTCGGCGAGATCGGTCATGCTGCCGGTCACTTCTGCGACGTCGGCCACGCCGCCGAGATCGCGCTCCATCACCGCGCAGATCACTTCCACGCGCAGCTGGCGCAGGACCGTCTTCAGTTGCTCGTCGTTGAGCGGCGCGCCAGGTGCGGCGTTTGCTGCCGTGAGCAGTTGCTCACTCAACGCGTCGAGCCGCGCGACGATGCGTTCGCGCGAGAGCGGCGCGGCGGCCAGCGCCTCGACCTGCGCCGCGAGGCCAGGGCGCGCGGCGTAGGCACGTGCTGCATAGCGGGAGTAGCTGGAACTCAGAAGAGGGATGTCAGTCATGAAGTGCTGCTTGCCGGGAAGGCCCGCTGTTCGACGTTGTTACGTTGCGCGCGCCTGGGTTGATGACGTTGCCAGTGTGACGATGCCGATGACGATACCGATGGCTCGACCACGAGGGTTCGCCCTGTGCCACGCACACACCGCCCGCCTGGTCTCGCGGCCCGCCTCGCCGATGCATCGGGCATAGCCGCCACTGCAGTGCAAAAAATCATGCGTGTCTCGCGCCGCGCGGCCATCCCGGCTTCCCCGGATGGGCCTTCTGACGGCCCTCTGTGATACATTTCGTCGTTAGAACGCAACGCTACCATACCCCACCCGCCGCAGCATGTCCGAGCGAAACGATCACGCCGGCCTACCCCAATCTGGACATGCCAGCCAGGCTACCGAGCCAGGGGGTCCGCACCATCATCACCCGGTTCTGCGCCACACACTGCGCGTGCTGGCGATCATCGCGCTCGTCCTGTATTTCATCGTCTCGGTCCTGCTGCTCGGGCTGCGCTACGTCGTGCTGCCGTACGTGGACAACTTGCGTCCGCGCATCGAGCAGCTCGTCTCCTCGAAGATTCACGCCGAGTTCCGTATCGGCAAGCTCGCGCCGCACTGGTCGGGCTTCCAGCCCGGCATCGACGTCACTGATCTGACGATTCGCGACCGCCACGGCAACATCGCGCTCGACGTGCCGCACGCCACGGCCTCGGTGTCGTGGCGCTCGGTCGTGCTGCTCGAACCGCTGCTCTCGAGCATCGTGGTCGAGCAGCCCGACGTGCACATCGCGCGCGAGGACGACGGCACGCTCACCGTGGCGGGCGTGCCGGTGCCCACCGCACACACGGGCAACGCCACCTTCACGACGTGGCTCATGCGCCAGCAGGCCGTCGTGCTGCGCGGCGGCACGCTGCGCTGGCACGACGCCACGCGCGACGTGCCCGACCTTGCGCTCTCGCACATCCGCCTCGCGATTCTCAACGACGGCTACGATCACCGCGTCGCGCTCCAGGCGCCGGCCGAGGGCACCGTGCTGCACGGCCCGCTCGACTTCCGCGCGCACTTCACGCACGCGCGCTACGCGCAGGCCGGCAAGCCGATCAGCTGGACGGGCGACACCTATCTCTCGACCGGCCCCGTCGATCTGCCCACGCTCGCGCGCTACATCAACTTTCCGATCGCCACCTACGCGGGGCGCATCGACAACGCGATCTGGGCGCACTTCTCGAACGGGCGCATCCTTGAGGCGAGCGGCGCGCTGGAAGGCGCAAACGTTTCGTTGCGCACGCGGCCCACGCAGCCGCTGCTCGACATGCCGGTCGCGAGCTTCCACTGGAGCCTCGGCATCCAGCCCGGCGACTACGCGCTCAAGCTGCGCGACTTCCATGCCGAACTGGGCCAGCCGCCGCTCGACGACGGCACGCCGCTCACGCGCTCGCTCGCGCTCACGACGCTCGACGCGCGCTTTCGCCAGCCAACGCTCCAGCACGGTCAGCTCATGAGCGTGCGCGGCGACCGCATCGATCTCGGCATCCTCGCCGAGTTCATGCGCGCGCTGCCGTTGCCCGGTCGCGTGCAGGGCGCGCTCGTGCGCTTCGATCCGCGCGGGCTGGTGGCGAACTACGATCTCTCGCTCGAGCGCGCGAAGCCCGAGTCGGGCGAAGCGGCTGCCGAGCAGCGCTCCACCAGCGTCGAGCCGGTCACCCACTATCGCTTCAAGGGCGACCTGCAGGGCATCAGCATGAATGCACAGGAGCCGGGGCCGGGCCTCACGCCGCGCGGCCACCCGCGCGCGGGCCTGCCGGGGGTCGAGAACCTCTGGGGGCACATCGACGCCGATGAGTCGCACGGCAACATCGACCTCGACACGGACAACGTGGCCATCACGCTGCCCGGCGTGTTCGATAATCCGCGCCTCACGTTCGACCGGCTCTACGGCGCGGCCAAATGGACCGTGGCCGCCGAGCGCGAGCCCGGCAACCGGCTGAAGGCGTTCACCGTCGATGTCGCGAACCTGGGCATCGAGAACGCCGACGCGCGCGCGAAGATGACCGCGCACTACACCAACCCCG
The DNA here is from genome assembly GCF_040965595.1 of Paraburkholderia sp. EG287B. Lineage (NCBI taxonomy): Bacteria > Pseudomonadati > Pseudomonadota > Betaproteobacteria > Burkholderiales > Burkholderiaceae > Paraburkholderia > Paraburkholderia sp. EG287B. The sequence goes on along the minus strand of NZ_JBFRCG010000014.1, from coordinate 113,586 downwards.
GCAAGGGACGCGGCGCGCTCGACCTGGTCGCGCATTTCGACGAGGCCAAGGTCAAGGCGATCCCGCGCTACCTGCCCACCGCCATCAGCGAGAAGACGCGCATCTATCTCGGCCACGGCCTGCAGGCGGGCCTGTCGAAGGGCGCGACGATCGAGATCCACGGCGACCTCACCAAATTCCCCTACTCGCGCGACCCCGACGCGGGCCAGTTCCGCATCGTCGCGCCGTTCACGGGCGGGCGCTTCGACCCGTCGCCGTTCCCGCCGCGCAAGATGCGCAACGGCGCGCCGAACGTCTGGCCGGCGTTCGACGGCATCGACGGCATGTTCAAGCTGCACGAGAACAAGCTGCGCTTCGACGTCGATCGCGGCCACTATCGTAACTTCGTGCTGCGCAACGTCAGCGGGCGCATCGAGGAACTGGGCGTCAAGGGTTCCGACATCGTGATCGAGGGGAGCGGGCGCGGGCCGCTCGCGGACCTGCTCGACTACGCGGACAACAGCTCGATCGGCTACATCTCGAAGCACGCCACCGCGAAGGTGCGCGCACAAGGGCAGTCCACGCTCGCGCTCAAGCTCACGATCCCGCGCCATCCGATGCCGAAGGTGCAGCTCGCGGGCGCCATCGGCTTCGAGAACAACACGCTCACCGCGAAGAACGTGCCGCCCGTCTCGAACCTCACCGGACAGGTGCGCTTCACGAACCACAGCGCCAATGTCGACCGGCTCACGGCGCGCTTTCTCGGCGGCGATCTGCGCGCCAGCGGCGGCATGCGCGACGACGGGCACTACAAGGTGGACGTGGCCGGCGACGTCGCGGTCGATGCGGCGCGCGGGCTGAACCTGCATGGCATCGCGGCGGCGGCGCTCGGACGCCTGTCGGGCGCGGCGCCCTATTCGCTTTCGGTGGCCGGCCAGCGCGGGCGTCTGCCCGACGTGAAGGCCAACGCCGATCTCACCGGCCTCGCGCTCGACCTGCCCGCGCCGTTCGGCAAGGCGGCCGGCACGCCGATGCCGCTGAACTTCGAATTGCAGCCGGGCACCGGCACGCCCGCCGAATCCGCCCTCGGCGCCGATGCCAAAGCCGACGGCGCCGCCTTCGAACACGCAGAACTCACGCTCGGGCCGCTTGCTGCGCGCTACGTGATGCACCGCCATCCGGGTCACGTACCGGAAGTGGTGCGCGGCGCGATCGGCATGAACCGCCCGGCCGATCTGCCCTCGGAAGGCGTGGCCGCCGCCGTCGACCTGCCCACCTTCGACGCCGACGCCTGGCGCGCCGTGGTGCAGCAGCTGCGTGGCACCGCAGCGGCCGAGGCCCAGGGCCCGACGTCTGCGAGCGCGGCGAGCGGCGCCCGGGCGGCGGCTCCCCCGCCGCGCACCGCCGCAGAAAGAGCGGCCGAGCGGATAGCTCAAAATCAAAACGCGGCTGCGGGCGCAGCCTCCGAAGCGGCCGTGGCCAACGCCGCGCCTGCCGCGCCGCAAAGCCCGGCATCGGCAACCGCGGCCACCACGGCGGCCGCGCCGAGCGCCGCCTCGTCACCGCTCGCGCCCAACGGCGCGGTCGGCCAGTTCCTGCCGTCGCGCTTCGCGGTCCACGTCGGCATGCTCACGCTGCTCAAGCGTCACTGGGAGAACGTCGTGCTCGGCGCGTCGCGCACCGGCGAGCGCGGCAACGAATGGCAGGCCAACGTCGCCTCCAACCAGGTCTCGGGCCACGTCTCGTGGAAGCCGGGCGCCGTGCCGGGCGCGCCCGGCACGCTCGAGGCGCGGCTCGCGCGTCTCACCGTGCCCGCCGCCACCGAAAACGACCTGCTCGGCCAGGCGATGTCGCAGCCCGCGCAGAACATGCCGTCGATCGACCTCGTCGTGAACCAGCTCATCGTGCGCGACCGCGATCTCGGCCGCCTCCAGGTGAACGCGCACAACTTCGACGACAACGGCGTGCCGGTCTGGCAGCTCGACCAGCTCGACATCAGCAACCCGGACGCGCACCTCACCGCCACGGAAAACTGGCGCGCAGTGGGCGACACGGCAGCCGGCGACGACTCGGCCGCCGCCGGCATGCACACGCCGCGCCGCACGGCGCTCGACTTCCATCTCGACATCAAGGACGCCGGTGCGCTGCTCCAGCGCGCCGGCCGGCCGCATGTGCTCAAGAACGGCTCGGGCACGCTCGCGGGCAACCTGGAATGGCAAGGCGGCCCCACGCGCATCGACTTCCCGTCGCTCAACGGCAACCTCACGCTCGACCTGCGGCACGGCCAGATCCTCAAGGTCGATCCGGGCATGGCGAGGCTGCTCGGCGTGCTGAGCCTGCAAAGCCTCGCGCGCTTCCTGACGACGGACTTCCGCGACATCATCGGCGAAGGCCTGCCCTTCACGAGCGCGACGGCCACCGCGCAGATCCAGAACGGCATTGGCAGCACCAACGATTTCAAGCTCGTCACCGCCCCGGGGCGCGCGACGATGACGGGCAGCGTCGACCTCGCGCACGAAACCCAGGACCTGCGCGTGCACGTGGTGCCGACGGTCAGCGCGGGCGCGGGCGTGGTCGCAGCGGCCATCATCAATCCGCTCTTCGGCCTTGGCGCGCTGATCGGCGACGTCGTGCTCTCGCAAACGCTCGAGCACGCGTTCGCGATGGACTTCGCGATCACGGGCCCGTGGGCCAAACCGCACGTCGAGCGGCTGCATGGCGATCAGGGTAAGATGGACGCGCAGACGCCGGCCGCAGTGCACTAGATTGCGCACCGATGCGCTGCGCCATGGGCACGCGGTATGCGCGCCATGCACCCCGAACCCATTCAAGATCTGCCGATGAGCGCTCCCTCCCTCGACCCGTTTCGCGTCGCCGCGCTGCAGATGGTCAGCACGCCCGATCGCGAGCGCAATCTCGCCGAAGCGGACCAGTTGATCGCCGAGGCTGCCGCCGCGGGCGCGCGCCTCGTGTTGCTGCCCGAATATTTCTGCTTCATGGGTCACAAGGACAGCGACAAGCTGGCGATCCGCGAGCCCCACGGCGACGGCCCCATCCAGCGTTTTCTCGCCGATGCGGCGAGGCGCCATGACGTGTGGGTGATCGGCGGCACCTTGCCGCTGAATGCGCCCGAAGAAACGCGCGTGCTCAATACCACGCTCGTGTTCGATCCGAGCGGCGAGGAACGCGCGCGCTACGACAAGATCCACCTCTTCAATTTCGAAAAAGGCGCCGAATCATTCGACGAAGCGCGCACGATCCGGCCCGGCGCCGAGGTGCGCACGTTCGAGGCGCCGTTTGGCCGTGTCGGCCTGTCGGTCTGCTACGATCTGCGCTTTCCCGAGCTGTACCGGCGCATGGGAGACTGCGCACTGATGGTCGTGCCTTCAGCGTTCACTTACACCACTGGCCGCGCCCACTGGCAGATCCTGCTGCGCGCCCGCGCGATCGAGAACCAGTGCTACGTGCTCGCCGCGGCGCAAGGCGGCACGCATGAGAACGGCCGCCGCACATGGGGCCACAGCATGCTGATCGACCCATGGGGCGAGATCGTCGACGTGCGCGACGAAGGCGCGGGCGTGGTGGCCGGCGACATCGACCTCGAGCGCATCGCCAGCGTGCGCGCGAGCCTTCCGGCGTGGCGGCATCGCGTGCTCGACTGCGCATAGCGCACGTAACGCATGCAACGCACGCGACGACTGGCCCCGCGAATGAACCCCATCGAATTCCACGCGAGTTCTCCGTTTAAGGCGCTTGATTTCGCAGCACCGCGCCCGAATCTTCATTGACAGACTTTATCGTTGATCCCACAGAGCGCATGAACATCATCGAACCCGGCATCCGCAATCTGGCGACCGCGAAGGACCTGCTCCTCACGCCCTACGGCCTCGACGAGGCAGTGCTCACGCGCACGCTCGGCGAGATCTTCACGCATCGCATCGACTACGCCGACCTCTACTTCCAGACCACGCGCAGCGAGGCCTGGAGCCTCGAGGAAGGCATCGTCAAGTCGGGCAGCTTCAGCATCGACCAGGGCGTCGGCGTGCGCGCCGTGTCCGGCGAGCGCACCGCTTTCGCCTACTCCGACGACCTTTCGCCCGAAGCGATCCGCCAGGCCGCCATGGCCACGCGCTCGATCGCCAAGGCCGGCGGCGGCAAGCAGAAGATCCAGGTGGCGAAGTCGCTCACGGGCATTGCGGGCCGCGATCTGTACCTGCCGTCCGACCCGTTGAGCTCGCTCGACGCCACCGAAAAGGTGAAGCTGCTCGAGCGCATCGAGGAGATGGCGCGCGGGCGCGATCCGCGCATCACGCAAGTCATGGCCGCGCTCGCGGGCGAGTATGACGTGGTGCTCGTTGCCCGCAGCGACGGCGCGCTCGCCGCCGATATCCGCCCGCTCGTGCGCGTGTCGGTCACGGTGATCGCCGAGCAGAACGGGCGCCGCGAGATCGGCAACGGCGGCGGCGGCGGCCGCTACGACTATGGCTATTTCACCGACGACATCCTGTCGAAATACGTGGACGACGCCGTGCACGCCGCGCTGGTGAACCTCGAAGCGCGCCCGGCACCCGCCGGCGCGATGACCGTCGTGCTCGGCCCGGGCTGGCCCGGCGTGCTGCTGCACGAGGCGATCGGCCACGGCCTCGAAGGCGACTTCAACCGCAAGGGCTCGTCGGCGTTCGCCGGGCGCATCGGCGAGCGGGTGGCCGCGAAGGGCGTGACCGTGGTCGACGACGGCACGCTGCCCAACCGCCGCGGCTCGCTCAATATCGACGACGAAGGCAACCCCACGCAGTGCACGACGCTGATCGAAGACGGCATTCTCAAGGGCTACATTCAGGATTCGCTCAACGCGCGTCTCATGAAGATGCCCGTGACGGGCAATGCGCGCCGCGAGTCGTACGCCGCACTGCCCATGCCGCGCATGACCAACACGTACATGCTCAACGGCGACAAGGACCCACAGGAAATCATCGGCTCGGTGAAGAACGGTCTGTATGCCGTGAACTTCGGCGGCGGCCAGGTGGACATCACGAACGGCAAGTTCGTGTTCTCCGCCTCCGAAGCCTACATGATCGAAAACGGCAAGATCACCTACCCCGTGAAGGGCGCGACGCTCATCGGCAGCGGCCCGGAATCGCTCAAGTACGTGAGCATGATCGGCAACGACATGCGCCTCGACTCGGGCGTGGGCGTGTGCGGCAAGGAGGGCCAGAGCGTGCCGGTGGGCGTGGGTCAGCCGACGCTGCGCATCGACCGCATGACGGTGGGCGGCACGGTTTGAGCACCGTTTTCCGCGCGGACTCCATGCACGGCGATGCGGGAATTCCGCATCACCGTGCGGATTTTCTGCGCATGAAGCATTTTTTGCGCAGATAGTCCGCTTTTTTACCGCACCCCGCTTGCCAGCCACGAGAAGGCCGGGTTATAAAGGCAATCACCCTTTCGACGTAACGAACGTTCAGACAAGACCGCCATGTTCGCCACGAAGTTTTATTTTTACTTCTTTTGGTATCTCAGACCGCTGGCGGATCGAGAGGGTTGATAGTACGCGCAGGACCCCGAACACACGAGAAACCGCCAGCCAAGCCTGGCGGTTTTTTTTCGCCCCGCAGTTTCGACAACAGTTACGAGCCGCACCTTCATCTAACCGAATTTGAAGCACCGTCCGAACGACGCACGCTACGCACAGGATCAGGAGAAAACGACCATGCCCCCGCACAACACCGACGATGTCCGCATTCGCGAACTCAAGGAACTCACGCCGCCCGCTCACCTGATCCGCGAATTCCCCTGCTCGGAAGCCGCCTCCACGCTGATCTTCGAATCGCGCCGCGCCATGCACCGCATCCTGCACGGCATGGACGACCGCCTGATCGTCATCGTCGGGCCGTGCTCGATTCACGATACGAAGGCCGCGGTCGACTACGCGAAGAAGCTCGTCGAAGAGCGCAAGCGCTTCAAGAACGAGCTCGAGATCGTGATGCGCGTGTACTTCGAGAAGCCGCGCACGACGGTGGGCTGGAAGGGCCTCATCAACGACCCGTACCTCGACAACAGCTTCAAGATCAACGACGGGCTGCGCACCGCGCGCGAGCTGCTCGTCTCGATCAACGAGCTGGGCCTGCCCGCCGGCACCGAATACCTCGACATGATCAGCCCGCAGTACATCGCCGACCTGATCTCGTGGGGCGCGATCGGTGCGCGCACAACGGAATCGCAGGTGCACCGCGAGCTGGCGTCGGGATTGTCGTGCCCGGTCGGCTTCAAGAACGGCACGGACGGCAACGTGAAGATCGCCGTAGACGCGATCAAGGCCGCCTCGCAGCCGCACCATTTCCTTTCGGTGACGAAGGGCGGCCACTCGGCCATCGTCTCGACCGCGGGCAACGAGGACTGCCATGTGATTCTGCGCGGCGGCAAGACGCCGAACTACGACGCGGATAGCGTGAACGCCGCATGCAGCGATATCGGCAAGGCGGGTCTCGCCGCGCGACTCATGATCGACGCGAGCCACGCAAACAGCTCGAAGAAGCACGAGAACCAGATTCCGGTGTGCGCCGACATCGGCCGCCAGGTGGCGGGGGGCGACGAGCGCATCGTCGGCGTGATGGTGGAGTCGCACCTCGTGGCGGGCCGCCAGGACCTGAAGGAAGGCTGCGAGCTGACCTATGGCCAGAGCATCACCGATGCGTGCATCGGCTGGGACGAAAGCGTGGGCGTGCTCGAAGGGCTCGCGCAAGCGGTCAAGCAGCGTCGCATTGCGCGCGGTTCGGGCAACTGAGCGCAGTCGGTCTTGACGCGCGCGGCGCGGTCAGCTGAAGCCGCGCCGCGCCTGAATTCACAGCCGCTCGGCGCGCTCGGGCCGCACCGCGCCGATGCATAGATCGGCAATCCCGATCACGTTGCCGATGAGCCTGCCGCGCCGGTCGAGATGCGCCTCGGGGCGCACCGACTTCACGCAGTTCATGCTGAGCGCGCGCAGGATGTTGCTGGTCGCCTCCTTGCGCGACATCACGCCCTTGTTGCACAGGTACATCGCGTTGACCACCTGCGAATAACCGAAACGCCGGCCCGATACGCGCCCGCCTCGCAGTCCGAGGTGGACCCCCAGCAGGTAGTCGCAGTACACGACTCCGCCACGGCGCGCGAGGCGCCGCGAGAAGTCCTTGTCCTCCAGCCAGCCGTACAGCACGAGACGCTCGTCGAAGCGCAGGTCGGCGATGGCCTGCGCGCGGCACGCCATGTTGCAGCCATACAGCTCCACGCAGGGCCGCAGCGGCGGACGCCGCATCACTTCGGCTTGCGCACCGTCCACGAGCGCAATGGCTTCTTCCCATGCGATCGGCTGCGTATTCGCGCCGTCGCGCAGCGTGCGGCCGGAAAAGCCCACGAGATTCGCATCGCGCTCGAACAGCTCCACGCACAGCTCGATCCAGTGACACTCGGGCGCGAAGTCGTCGTCGAGGAAAATCACGACGTCGATGTCCGGCGCAAGCGCGTCGAGCGCGCGATTGCGCTGCACGCTCGAACCCGCCGTGCCGATGATTTCGTTCACGCGCAGACCGTTGGCATCGTAAGGTCCGATGTCGTCTGCGCTGCTGCCAGAAAGGATGATCTGATCCGGCCGCACCGTTTGCCGCGCGAGCAGACGCACGACCCATGCGGTGGCGGTTGGCCGCCCCTTGGTCGCGATCACCGCCGCGACGCGCATGCGCGCCTTCGCGCCGTTCGGGGCCATGGAAGACGCGAGATCATCGGTAGCGAGCGTTGTCATCGGTTTCTCCGCATTCCGGTGGTCGTTTCGACTCGAATCGAGGTTAGCACGAGGCCCTCGCACCGCCAGTCGGGCCGGATTCAAGTTGTCCGAAACGATCTATTCAACGACTGATTCCAACTGTTTGTGAACGAGCGCGCATTCGCGGCGCAGTGCGCGCACTGCGCGGTTTCTGTGCGGTGGCCGTATTGGCCGCGTCCCGGCGAACCTTTTACCGCTTCTTTTTTCCGTTAATTAAATCCGCATTTATTGCACTTTCTGTGCGCATTTATTGATTACGCATCACCCATAGCGCAGCACCCCCCGGTAAATTCGTCCAATAGCAATTTTCGGATTCCTCTTTTGATAAGACTCGCCTACAACTGCTAAAAGAGATTCGCGCAAATATGACCGACTAACTCACCCAACCGGAAAGATCCTCTCAACATGACTGCGTCGACACGTCGGAGCCAGCCAGTGGAACACGAGATGCTCTCTTCCGGAACAACGGTTTGCGAAAGCGAATCCGGCGCGCGGCTGAAACGCCCGGTGGTCTTCTACGTGCAGCCATTGATCGCGCGCTATCGCATCGAAGTCATCGAGTCGCTCAACCGTCTTTTCTCCGTCAAGGTGTTCGCGTGCTCCGAGGGCGTGGAGGCCAACGGCTTTTCGCGCGAGAAGCCCGCGTGCGACGAATTCGTCGAAACGCATATCGCCAGTTTCGCGGGCCTGCCCTCGCGGCGTATCCGCATGCAAAGCCGTGTGCTGAGCCGCATCGTTTTCGAACGTCCCGATGCAGTCCTGATCTTTGCAGACGTCCGCTATCTGTCGCTGTGGCTCGCGCTTCTCGCCGGTCGCGTGATGCGTGTGCCCGTGCTGATTCACGGCCAGGGGCTCTACCGGCACCAGAGCGCGGGGCTCGTGCGCACCGTCTGCTACCGGCTCGCAGTCGCGCTCGCCATACGCTACGTCTGCTATACCGAGGCTTCGCGGCGCTCGCTCGCCGCCATCGGTTGCCCGCTCGCGAAGCTCGTCGTCGCGAACAACGCCCTCACGGTCTCGTGCGGCGTGGAGCCCGCCACCAAGACGGGCGCCGAGAGCGGCGTCCTCTTCATCGGCAGGCTGCGCGAAGGGTCGGAGATCGAACCGCTCATCGACGTGGTCGGCCAGCTTCACGCAGAAGGCAACGACATCACGCTCCACGTGATCGGCGACGGCGAGCACGGCGAGCGCCTGAAGCGCAAGTACAGCGATCGCAGCTACGTGGTCTGGTATGGCGCGGTGTTCGACGACGACGCCATCGCGACCATCAGCCGGCGCTGCCGCGTGGGTTGCTATCCGGGCTCGGCGGGCTTGAGCGTCGTGCACATGTTCGCATTGAGCCTGCCGCCCATCGTGCACGACCGGCTGCCGCTGCACATGGGCCCGGAGCCGGGCTACGTCGAGGACGGCCGCAGCGGCTTTTTCTTCGCGCGCGACGGCGGCACAGAAGCGCTGGCCACCACGTTGCGCCGCATCTGGTCCATGCCGCCCGACGAAATGCGCGCGGCCGCGGCCGCCGCGCACGCGGTGTACTGCCAGCTCAACACGCCTACGCTCGGACATCAGCTCGCCGAGATCGTCGAAGCGGCGCTGCGCGCCTGAATGCCCGCTTGAGTCTTCGCTGCAATCCCCGCTTGAATCCCATCGCGCTCCGGTTTATTTCTGCCGCGACACGCGATACAACATCCATGCCGCGCACGAAGACAGCCCGAAGGTCATCGACCATGCCACGCCCGTCACACCCCACATGTGCAACGAAGGCGGCACGGCCAGGACAAGCGCCACGACCTGGAGCAGCGACGCCACCGTGACGGCGCGCGCGTCGCCAACCGCGCGCAGATACGAGGCGAGCACCGAGTTCAGTGCGCTGATCGCCATGTTGATGACGAAGATGCGAAAGAGCGGCACGGCCGACAGCCACGCGGCGCCGAGCACGAGTGAAAAGAGCGGCTCGGCGGCGAAGCGCAGTACGATCACCACGCATGCCAGCCCCGCCACGGCGACCATGAGATAGAGCCGGAACAGCCGCGCGGCCGATTGCGGCCCGCCACGATGATGCGCGGCGAAGGTCGGAAACAGGTACTGCGAGAGGGCGAGCGCGGCGTCGGCGAGCAGCATTTGCGCGAGCTTCGAGGACATCTGCCAGGCGCCCAGTTGCGTCGGCCCGAGCAGCTTGCCGACCACCACCTTGTCGAACTGGTTGGTGATCAGAATGATCACGCTGCTCGCCCAGATCCAGCGGCTGAAGCCCACGTAATGGCCGATGCCCGACCAGCGCAGCCGGATCGGCGGACGCGGCGACAGCGCGATCCACGTGACGACGCTCTTGAAGGCCTCGCCGATCATCATGCCGAGCAGGAGCGAATACGGACCCGCCCCCGCGAGTGCGAGCCCGATGCCGAAGGCGCAGTCGAGACACGCGGACGAGATTTCGATCGCCGCAATATGCTGGAAGTGGCGCTCGCGCTGCGTGATGAAATACGCGGGCGAGGCGAGCCCGCGCAGGAGCGGCAGCAGCGCGGCGAGTTGCACGAGGCCGATCGCACCGCCCAGGTGGAACTGCGCGTCCATGAGCGGCGCGCTCGCGACGAGCAGCAGACCGATCAGCAGGCCCCGCGTGGCGAGCGTGGTCCAAACGGCGCCGGCTTCTGCGCGCGTCGGCGGCGACTGGCCCTGTATGACGGCTTGCGCGAGCCCGGTATCGGAGAGCGCTTCGGCGATCGCGACTGCGAGCAGCGCGACGCTCGCGAGACCGATTGCGGACGGCCCGAGAATGCGCCCGATCACGAGGAACTTGACGGCCACGAGGCCGCGCACGACGACCTGCTGCAGCAACACCCAGGTCGCCGCGCCGGGACCGAAGCCGGCCTTGATCGGTATGGCTGGCAGCCGCATCACGCGCAAAATGCCTCTCCTGTTGTCGATCTCTGAGTCGGAGCTTTCGCCCCTTTTCACAGTTCCCTTCAAGCATGTTTGGGAACGCGTTTTCATCACCCGTTCTGGACCTTACCGCGCAGCGGCATCCATGGCGCGCCATCTACCAGGTGGAATCAGACGGGGACGCTGCGCGGGGCAATTGCCCGTATAGCGGGCTTACATAGGCCTTCCACGCGGCGCCGATTCGTGAATTTTCAAGCGATCGGCATATCCCCAGGCTTTTTCGGCCACCCTGCCCCGCAATCTGGCGCATGCCGCTTGCGCACCACTGCTATTTTGTTCGTAATAATGCTCATCGGGCCTCCCGCATGGAAAACGTGTCGATCGCCAGATATCGCAATGCCGCTCCTAACAGCCAGGACTCCGCCGCACTGTGCGACGTCGAGGCCGACACGCTCGTGATGTCCGAGCCTCCAGGTGCGCGCGCATCGGCCGGCGGCGACTGGATCGCCATCATCGAGCCGAACTTCACGGGCCACCGCTGGCGCTACGTCGAGTGGATCGCCCAGGCGTGCGTGGAAGCCGGGCACCGCTGCCTCGTCGTCACCGATACCGGGTACGCGGACCATCCGCTCGCGCAGCGCATCGTGCGCGAAGCGCGGCCCGATCTGCACCTCGTGCTGCTCGACCTGCACACCGTTCCGCCCGGCCCGCATTTCGTCGCGAGTGTGTACATGCGCTTTCGCAACTTCTATGCGCGCGCGTTGCGTCAGGTGAGCAAAACGATGCACGTGCGGCTCGTCATCGCGCCCTACGCCGACTACTTCTTCTACACGCTCGCGGGGTTCGACTCGCCATTCGGCGAGACGCCGTGGATCGCGATCGTCATGGGCATGACGTTTCATCAGGCGCGCATCGGCTTGCGCACGCCGCGACGGCGCTTCGTCGATCTGGCCAAGTCGGCGCTGTTTCGCCGCGCCATGCGCTCGCGCGGGCTGCGCGAACTCTTCACGATCGACCCGACGCTGCCCGAGTGGTTCGCGACCACGAAGCCCCGGCGCGCAGCACCGCTCAGCTATCTGGCCGACCCGTTTCCCGAAATCGAAGGCATGGACCCCGTGTTCGCGCGCGACCAACTGAAGCTCGACGCGCATACGCACTATCTGCTCGTGTACGGCGCGATCGGCGAACGCAAGGGCATTCGCGAACTGATGCTCGCGCTCGAGCACAAGCCCGACGCACCGTGCCTCGTGATCGCGGGCCAGCAGGACGACGAAACGCGCGCGTTCATCGATGCCCACGCGCCGAAACTCGCGAGCGCGCCGGTGATCTTCAACCAGTTCATCTCCGACGAGATGGAGCGCGAACTCTTTTCCGCCTGCGACGCCGTGTGGCTCGGCTACAAGCAGCACTATGGCATGAGCGGCGTACTGGTGCAGGCGTACCGCTTCCGCAAGCCCGTGGTGGCCAGCGCCGATGGCCTGATCGGCTGGTATTGCCGCGACGGCGCGCTCGGCCCCCTGCTCGACGACCTCGAGCCCGCCACGATCGCGCACGCGCTCGATGTGCTCGCCGAGCGTTGGCGCGCGGGCGCGACGAACGCCGTTCAGCCCACGGGCGAACACCTCCTTTCGTGCAACACGCTCGAACAGTTCAAGCGCACGCTGCAGGCCGCGATGGCATGAGCGCTCGCGAAAGCGTCGTCAAATATTGAGCAACCCGAAAGAGCTCGATCTCGTCACACAGGGTCACGCAACGCCTTCGACCTTGTTGTCGGCGGCACCCGTGTTGGGACGCTCGGCAGGAACGGCTCCGCGCATGTCGGGGAACATCGCGTCGCGCAGGCGCAGGAACGGGAACTCGACGGCGCGCGTAGTGAGATAGCCCAGCACCGAAGCGATGAAGAACTGCGCGACGATCACGACGGGCCAGGCGGCAAGCGGCGGCACACCGAGCGCGCTTGCCTTATGGATCAGATAGTCGCCGGGCGCGAGCGCGAGCGAATGCCAGAGGTAGATCCCGTACGAGTAGACGCCCAGCCACGCGAGCCCGCGATACACCCACGTCGTGCGCAATCTGCCCGAATGTTCGAGCACGAGCATGATGAGCGCGCAAAAGCCGAGGGCCTGGATCGTGTAGCCGACGCTCTCGTCGAGTGCGACGTCGGGCGTGGCGAAGATGAGCCAGGCGAGCAGCAGCCCCACCACGCCGAACAGCCAGCGCTTCTTCGCGACGAGCATGCTCCAGAGTCCGGGCTTCATCCAGTAGACGGTCGCGAGGATGACGCCGATGAGCAGGCTGTCCATGCGGTACTGCGTGTAGTTGAACGCCCCGACGAGGTCGCCGTGCGATACCGCGATGCAACGCGCGCTCAGGACGACCACGCAGAGGCTGGCCATCACGGCGATCAGCGCATTCGCGCGCAGCCGCAAGTGCGCGAGCAGGATCAGGAGCGCGGGCAGGAACAGATAGAAGTGCTCTTCGACAGCGAGGCTCCACGTTTGCGCGATGGAGGTGCCGAAGTAATTCTGCATGTGCGTGAGGTTCTGCCAGAGGAACGTATCGGGGCGATGGCGGCCGGCGAGCAGGTGAAAGAAAATCAGCGCGTAGTACGCGGGCCAGATCTTGAAGATCCGCCGCACGATGAAGCGGCGCGCGCCGATGCGGCCTGTTTGCGAATATTGGCGCAGCAGCAGCCCGCCCACCAGGAAGCCGCTTAGTGTGAAGAATAAATTCACGCCTTCATGGCCGAAGCTTTTCAGCGGGTACTCGAGCACGTTCACCCAGGGATGGCCCGTGCGCACCGTGTGGAAGTGATAGCCCATCACGACGAAGATCGCGATGCCACGCACGAAGTCGAGCTCGACGGAACGTTCTTTCATCGGCGGTCCCACTCCGTGTAGCAGCTTCATGACCTTTCCCTCGCTACGTCCATGCCGGATTCTTACGCAAGGCAGACGATGAAAAACTTACTCCTGCCGGTCCCATCATGGACACAGGCGCCGTGCCGCGTGCGCCAAGTTCCCGCCCTTCTCGGCCAGGTGTGTGGGCGAAACCACACGCCGAATCAGAATTTTTTTCCTGCCGCCACAACCCTGCCGCTTCCCGCCACGCGCATGCGCAAGCCGCTTGCGGCGTTTTATATTGAGTCGAGCCAACGCGTGCGGCGCGCATGTATTTTGCGCAACGTATGCGACCCTATGCACCGCACCGGGAGAAACGCCGATGCGAAACAAACATGCTGCACTCTGGCTCTGGGTGTGCCTCGTGCCTCTCGCTTTCGACTACAAGGCACCGGACTCCCAGTTCGGCCACAGCGCGCAATGGCTGGCCGTGATTCCGGCCCTGGCAGGCGCGCTCATTCTCGCGATGATCGGCCCGCGCTTCGCGCGGCCGACGCGGCTGCGCTCGTTCGTGACGGGCGCGATCGTGGCGAGCCTCGTCGGCAGTCTCATTGCGCAAATGCTGCAGCACAACCCGGTCGGCCAGTACCTGCGCGTGATCCTGCCGTTCCTGCTGTTCGCGCTCGGCTACTGGGCCATGTGCCGCCCGTGGCACATCATTCGCGTTTTGCAGATGCAGCGCGCGCTCTATTACGCGATGGTGCTGGGCCTCGTGTTCACGTTCTTCTTCGGCTTGCTGGCCGTCGGCGGGCCGCTCGCCGACATTCGTTTTCGCATCGTCTCGCCGACCATGCTCGCGCTGCAGGCCATGCTGTTGAACCAGTTCATCGTCGCCCGCCGCTTTAACATGACGATGGTACTCGTGTTCCTCGCCACGCTCGTCGTCGAATTGCTGAGCGTCACGCGTAGCCTGCTGATTGCGACCGTTCTGCTCGCCATGTTCGCGGCGTGGCTCGCCTCGCCGTCGCTCAGCCATCTGATCAAATCGTTTTTCCGCACGGGCATCGCGCTTTCGTTCGTGGTCGCGCTGGGCGTGGGAACGGCGTGGCTCTTCCCGTCGATCACCGAACACTGGACGCAGCGCGTGACGGCCGCGCAGAACGCGGAGTCAGACCGCGATCCGACCACGGTCACGCGTATTGCGGAGATGCGCGACCAGTACGACCAGGTCACCGAATCGGTGGAATCGGTGCTGTTCGGCAAGGGTTATGGCCACCTCTACCGCTACTCGCCCATTTACTTCCAGTATGTGAACCAGACCTTCAGCAAGGACGATTACTTCAACACCAGCGACTGGGTGGCGGGCCACAACTTCTGGGTCTACCAGCTCTACGCCGAAGGGATTGTGTTCGGAGGCTGCATGCCGGTTGCGGTGATCGTCGCGCTCATCGTCGCGGGCCGCGCATTCAGACGCTGGCGCCGCATCGCGCCGCGTCACCCGATGCTCATGCCGCTCAGCATGGCGCTGCTCGTGCTCGCCGCGCTGCCGGGCGCGTCGATCGGCGGCAATCCGCTCGGCACGCGTTTCTCGGGCCTCGTGTACGGCCTCGCGCTCGGGCTGATCGTCGCGCTGTATTCGCAGCTTCATTACCGCATCGACCTGCAACGCAAGCGCCAGCGCCTGCACCCGTCCTACGGGCGCGAGCCCGCCTTCCGACCCACGGCGCCCGCGGCGGCGCCGGTGCCGCTCAACACGTATGCGACTCCGGAGCCCCGATGAAAATCCTGCACCTCGTTTCCACGGTCGACCCCCGTTCGGGCGGCCCGATTGAGGGCGTTCGCCAGAGCGGTCTCGCGATGACGGCGCTCGATCACCAGATCGAAGTGGCGTCGCTCGACCCGATCGACGCGCCTTACGTGCGCGAATTTCCGCTCCCGCTGCACGCACTAGGCCCAGGCCGCGGGCACTACGGATACTGCCCCGGCTACGTGTCGTGGCTGCGCGCGAACGCGACGCGCTTCGACGCGGCGATCGTGCACGGGCTCTGGCAATACCACGGCTTCGGCGCGTGGCGCGCGCTGCGCCATGCCCAGCTGCCGTATTACGTTTACACGCACGGCATGCTCGATCCGTGGTTCAAGGCCACCTATCCGGTCAAGCATCTGAAGAAGTGGGCGTACTGGCCGTGGGCCGATTTCCGCGTGCTGCGCGACGCCTCCGCCGTGATCTTCACGACCGACGAAGAACGCCTGCTCGCACGCGAATCGTTCTGGCTGTACCGCGCCAATGAGCGCGTCGTGCCGTTCGGCACCAATGCGCCCAACGAGGACCCGGACACGTTGCGCGAAGCCTTCCTGCAGGAGTCGCCGCATTTGCGCAACAAGCGCATTGTGCTGTTTCTCGGGCGTCTGCACCCGAAAAAAGGTTGCGACGTGCTGGTTCACGCGTTCGCCGACCATGCGCGCGAAACGCCGGATGCGCATCTGCTGATTGCGGGGCCCGACAAGGGCAACTGGCAACCCGCGCTGCAGGCGATCGCGCAGTCGCACGGCATTACGCACCGCATCAGCTGGCCGGGCATGCTGCAGGGCAACCTGAAGTGGGGCGCGTTTTTTGCTAGCGACGTGTTCGTGCTGCCGTCGCACCAGGAGAACTTCGGCGTTTCCGTGGCGGAGGCGCTGGCGTGCGGGCTGCCTGCACTGGTCTCGGACAAGGTGGGCGTCTGGCGCGAGATCGACGAGGACGGCGCGGGGTTCGTTGCGCCCGACACGGTCGCCGGCACGCAGCGCAACTTCGCCTCATGGCGGGCACTCGACGAGCGCGCGCGCGACGCGATGCGCGCTCAGGCGCGGCGCACGTTCGACGCGCGGTTTGCGATGGACGGCATGGTGCGCTCGCTGCTCGGCTTGTTGCAGGAACATCCTTTGCACGCCGGCGCGCGATTTCGCCGAGGGCGCCCGCTGAACGCCATGGCGCAGGGCGAGCCCGCGGAGCAGGCTGAATAAGCGAAGAAAGGCGGCATCCGATATCACATAGCGGAAATGGTAGGGATTGGCAGGGGTGACGAAGCAACGCAGCTGAAGCGTCATAACGAGTCGAACGATGAGCCCGCGTTGCACTTTCGTGGCGATGTGCGAATCCTGTTAGTAAGGGGGCAACACTATGTTAAACAGCAAACCTGATTGTTCGGGCGGCGCAGCCGTCGACGCAACCGCGACGCAGCCTGTGACGCAGCCCGCGCGCAATTTGCGCAGATTATCGGTGGGCCGCGCACGGGCGGCCCTGGCGGCGATGGCGACCATGGTGACGGCAGCGGCCCTGCTTGCGGGCTGTGGGCTCTCGCCTGGGATGCAGGCGCCGTCGAGCGTCACGCAGGCAAAGGCCGCGACCGGCGCCGCGCGCACGGGCAACGGGGATCAACCGCCACCGGGCGCGCTCATCGAGATCAACAACGAGCTGGTCGCGAAGGAAGCTGCGTCGAAACCGACGACTGTTCCGGCGAACGTCGAGACGCTGTTCGGTACGCCGAAGCCGTACGCGCTCGGGCCCGGCGACGTGCTCAGCATCGTCGTGTGGGATCACCCCGAGATGAACCTGCCGACGAACGGCGGCGGCGGCGGTGGCAACGGGCAGCAGGACCAGAGCGCGAGCCAGGTACAGTCGGGCTATACCGTCGACTCGTCGGGTGCGATCCAGGTGGCGTACGTGGGTCCGATCCACGTGGCGGGGCTCACCGAGATGCAAGCCCGCGACCTCGTGGCGAAGAAGCTCGCCTACTACCTGAACAAACCACAGGTCACGCTGCGCATCGAGTCGTACCGCAGCCGGCGCGTGTACGTGGACGGCGAAGTGCGCACGCCCGGGCTCATGGTGCTCAACGACATGACGATGTCGCTGCCCGAGGCGATCAACCGCGCGGGCGGCTTCACGGCGAACGGCGACCGCTCGCGGGTTAGCGTGACGCGCGGCGACAAGACAACCTTGGTGAACATTCCCGACATGATCAAGAAGGGCGTGAACCCGGACAAGATCCTGCTGCAGAACGGCGACCTCGTGCGCGTGTATTCGGCGAACGAAAGCCGCGTGTTCGTGCTGGGCGAAGTCGGTCACCCGGGGCCCTTGCCGTTCGATAACGGCCATCTCTCGCTGAACGACGCGCTTGGCAACGCAGGCGGCGTCAGCCAGGGTTCGGGCGACGCCTCGCAGGTCTACGTGGTGCGTGGGCAGAAGGAGGGACACCGTCAGGTCTTCCACCTCGACGCGTCGTCGCCGGAAGCCATGGCCACGGCCGACGAGTTCGAGTTGCAGCCGAACGACGTCGTGTTCGTCGATGCGTCGGCGCTCGTGAAGTGGAGCCGCGTCATCAACCTGATCCTGCCGAGTACGCAGGCGGCCGCGGCGGGCCGGGCGGTGGGTTACGGCGGGTACTAGCCGGTGGGGTTCGTATGAGTATGAGCAGGCCTGCGGGCCTGCTCATGCGTTGAATGAATCTGCCTGAAACGAGCCAGCTTCGCACCGCCCTTATGCCTGGGGCTCCTTGGGCGGCTGGCCTTCCTCGAAACGCCAGCGGATAAAGCGGCACGGATTGCCGCCATACACGCCGCCGGCTTCCAGCGAGCGATGCACGACCGAGAGCGGCGTGACGACTGCCGAGCGCCCGATCGTCACGCCCATCTGCACCACGCATTTGGACGAGACCCACGCGCCGTCCTCGATCACGATCGGCGCGACGTGCAGGTCCATGTTCGTGCGCATGTCGTGCGAGCCGGCGCTGAGAAACGCCCCCTGCGAAAGGCAGACGTTCGAGCCGATGCGGATGGGCGCCTGGTTGTAGATCCAGACGTCCACGCCGATCCAGCAGTTGTCGCCCATTTCCAGATTCCACGGCGCCTTCACGCGCATGGGATGGACGAGGCGGCAGCCCTGCCCGACCTTCGCGCCGAACAGGCGCAGCAGGCCCACACGCAGCGCGGAGAGCGGCAGCAAACGATTGTCGAGCACGCAGGCCTCGACCAGATACCACGCGGCCTGCACGAGCTTGCCCCGGCGCGCGACGAAGTTGCCTTTTCCAGCACGACTCAAATCGATCACGCGGATTTCCGCAGCGCGTGCGTCGTTTGCGGCTTGTGGCGGCACGACGCCTGCGGGCGGCGCTTCGCCCGCTCCCTCCCTGCGCCCAGCCGCGCCGACGTTCCCTTTGCGGGTCCCTAAACCTTCGACCGCTTCCGTCATGAACGCTCCTTGCCCATCCGGGTCGGTTCCTGTTGGCTTCCTGCGGTTGCAAGCCTGTCGGCCCGCATAACGGGACGCATCAAGCCACGCTGTCATTATCGGGCGGCCACCGCAGCGCCTTGCACGCGTGGCCGACACGGCAGGGGTTTTGGCGCAGCGGCGCGACGCGCGGTAGGCAACATGAAGGCTTGACGCCGCATCGTTCGCGGCGCGCGGGATCAATGCCATGTCCAGTTTTTCTCATCATCGATTTGCGCCTTATGTACTCGCCGCCGCGCTGCAGGCCGCGTGCGCCGCGTGGCCGTGCGCGGTGTTTGCGCAGAGCGCCACGTACGGCGCCGCCACCGGTGGCTCCCCCGCTGCCGCGAGTGACCAGAGTCGCCAAAGCAGCGGCCAGGGCGACACCCCCGCCAACGCCGTGCAGCGCCAGCAACAAGATGAACAGCGTCTGCTCGGCGGTCCGGGCACCTCGGACAACCCGTACAGCGTGACCCCGTACAGCAGCAACGGCGCGTCGCCAGACGACGCGCGAGACGCGCTCACGAACGAAAAGCACATGCATGTCGTGACGCCGGGGGATTACGCCGCGAGCGCGGTGAGCGCCAACGGTGGCAGGGGTGACAGGAGCAGCGCTTCGAGCGCAGGCGGCAGGGGCGCCGCGAATCACAGCAGGATCGGCGCGAACGGCATGTCGCGCGCCGGCAATGCGGTGGCGAGGAGCACCGGTGGGGGCGGGGGCGGAGGCGGCGGTGCGAAGGGAAGCCGCTCGACGGCCGGCTATGATTACGGCGCCAGCCAAACCTCGCCAACTGCGCAGGTCTACGGCAATCCGTATGGCAGCCCGTACGGGTCGCCGGACCAGTCCAACTCCGAACTCTACAAGTCGCCCTGGTAAGCTGCGCTAGCGGTCCGGGACAGCCCAAGGCCACCGTCGCGGCCCTGGGCGCTGCCACTCATACATCGGACTGCTCGACCTCGGGCAACGTCGATCCGCCTTTACCCGCCTGACGCGCAGATTGATTCTGACCCGCGGATTGACCCACGCCTTGCTGCGCCGAAGCAGCGCCACCTGCCGCGGTTTGCGGCTCGACCTGCGTCTGGCCCGCCGGCCCGGCAACCGCACCCGCTAGCCCGGCAAGCCTCGCTTCGAGCACGTCGAAGATCGCCTGCGGTGACAGCATGCGCTTCGCGTAGCGCCGCGCGGCACGGCCAAGCGCGGCGCGGCGCGCGGGGTCGCCGGCCAGATCGACGATCGCCGCAGCGAGCGCTGCGTCATCCTCGGGCGGCACCACGATTCCGTGGTTCGAGACCACGTCGAAGAGACTCGTGCCGGGCCGCGCCATGGCGACCACCGCACGGCCGCTCGCGAGCATGCCGGTGAGCTTAGAGGGCATCACGAGGTCGGCAGCGTCGGCGCGCTGCGGCAGCACGTGGATATCGGCCACGTTCAGCAGTTCGTTGAGCATCGAAGACGGCTGCAGCGGCAGCACGTGACAGTTCGAGAGCGGCTCGCAACGCGCGATCAGCTCGCGCCTGGCCGCGCCGTCACCGCAGAACACGAAGCTGATATCGGGCCGCGCGGCGAGCGCCGTTGCGACATCCGCGAGAATCTCGATGCCCTGCTTCGCCCCCATGTTCCCCGAGTAGAGCACGACAGTGTTGTCCTGCGGGATGCCCAGGCGCCGCCGGAACGCGCTCGGATACGGCAGCGGGAAGATTGCCTCGGTGTCGACCCAGTTCGGCAGGCACACAGCGCGGGAGGCATCGACGCCCTTGTCGATGGCGCGCTCGACCATGCGCGCCGAAATCGACGAGACGACGTCGAAACGCCGCAGCAGCCAGCGTTCGCCGGCAAGGGCCGCGCGCCCGAGACGCGACTCCTGGCCGCCGCGCAGCAGCCCAAGGTCGAATGCCGCATCGATTTCGAAGTCCTGAATATGGAGCCAGCTGCGCGCGCCGACGGCCCGCGCGAGCAGGAGCGCGCCGGGCGCGCAGAACAGCGTCGGCACGATCTGCATGACGGCCTCAGGCCGCCACGCCGCGAGCCGCGCGAGAAGCGGCAGCGACGAGAGCGCGAAGCTCGCCAGATGCACGATGCGCTTGAGCCCGCCCTGCTGGGTCGGCACCCACAGCGGCGCACGCCAGACGCCTACGCCGCGCAACGTTTCGCGTTGGTAACGCCCCGCGCGATAGCCTTCATGCACGCGCCATTGCGGGTAATAAGGCGGCGCGCAGATCACGCGCACCTCGTGGCCGTGCGCCGCGAGCAGCTCCGCCATTTCGGCTGTGTATTTGCCGACGCCTGTGACTTCGGGCGCGTAATTCAGTCCGTAAATCAGGATTCTCATTGCGTCGCTTCCGTCCCTGAACTGCTGTGTGCCGCCTTTAATCGTCTCGCGCGCCGAGCGAAAAAAAGCGGGCGTCGTGCATCCGGTCCGCGCACGACGCCCACCACCAACCAGACGCCTCTTCCCTTTCGTCCTGTTGAGCCGATCGTTTCGAACGCCATCGGTCCCGTCAGGCCACGTCAAACCCGCATGCCCGCCTCGTACGCCGGCGCGGCCTGGGTTTGCAGAAAATCGTCGTAGGTGCGGGCGAGCCCCTCCTGGAGGCCGATGTGCGCGTGCCAGCCCAGATCGCCCAGGCGCGACACGTCGAGCAGCTTGCGCGGCGTGCCGTCGGGCTTGGTCGAATCGAATACCAGTTCGCCTTCGAAGCCCACCACGTCGCACACGCGCTGCGCGAGGTCGCGAATCGACAGGTCCTCGCCGACGCCGACGTTGTACACGCCGTCGCCGGTCTCGTGCTCGAGCACAAAGATCGTCGCATCGGCGAGATCGTCGACGTGCAGGAACTCGCGGCGCGGCCTGCCCGAACCCCAGACGGTCAGCGTGCGCTGGCCTTTGCTGCGCGCCTCGTGCGCCTTGCGGATCAGCGCGGGCAGCACATGGCTGCTGCCGAGGTCGTAGTTGTCGTTGGGGCCGTACAGGTTGGTCGGCATGAGCGAGACGAAATGCGTGCCGTACTGTCGGTTGTAGGCTTCGCAGAGCTTCAGGCCCGCGATCTTCGCGATCGCGTAGGCCTCGTTGGTCGGCTCGAGCGGCGAGGTGAGCAGATAGGTTTCGCGGATCGGCTGCGGGCATTCACGCGGATAAATGCACGACGAGCCGAAGAACACGAGGCGCTGCACGCCCGCGTTGTAGGAGGCCCGGATCACGTTGGTCTCGATCGCCAGGTTGTCCCAGGCGAACTGTGCGGGTTGCGTCGAATTCGCGAGGATGCCGCCCACGCGCGCGGCCGCGAGCAGCACCGCGTCGATGTGCTCGCCCTCGAAGAAGGCGTCGACCGCGGCCTGATCGGTGAGGTCGAGCTCCGCGTGGGGACGCGTGACGAGATTATGGTAGCCGTGCGCCTGCAACGCGCGCACGAGCGCTGAGCCCACCATGCCGCGGTGGCCGGCAACGAAGATTCGGGAGGTCTTGTCCATGGCATCTCACTCGTGATGTTCGAGAGCCTTGAAGCCGGCCAGCGTGACGAGCGCGTCGCGCCGGGCGGCCTGATAGTCGGCTCGCACCATTTCCTTGACGAGCGCCTGGAACGAGGTGGCCGGCTTCCAGCCCAGCTTCTCCTGCGCCTTGGAGGCGTCGCCAAGCAGCGTCTCGACCTCGGCCGGGCGGAAGTAGCGCGGGTCGACACGCAGGATCACCTGACCCGCTTCGAGCCGCATCTCGCGCGAGTCCACGTGGTCGACGATGCCGACCTCATCGACACCGCTGCCCTCGAAACGCACCGTGATGCCCAGTTCCGCTGCCGCCGCGCGCACGAAGTCGCGCACGCTGTACTGCACACCGGTTGCGATCACAAAGTCTTCGGGCTGCTCCTGCTGGAGCATGCGCCACTGCATGTCGACGTAATCGCGCGCATGGCCCCAGTCGCGCATGGCCGAGAGGTTGCCGAGATACAACTCCTTCTGCAACCCGACCGCGATGCGGGCAATCGCACGCGTGATCTTGCGCGTCACGAAGGTCTCGCCGCGCTGCGGCGACTCGTGGTTGAAGAGAATGCCGTTGCACGCGTAGATGCCGTAGGCCTCGCGGTAGTTCACCGTGGTCCAGTACGCGAACAGTTTCGCGACCGCATACGGGCTGCGCGGGTAGAACGGCGTGGTTTCGCGTTGCGGCACTTCCTGCACGAGCCCGTACAGCTCGGACGTCGAAGCCTGATAGAAGCGCGTTTTCTTCGCGAGGCCGAGAATGCGGATCGCTTCCAGAATGCGCAGCGTGCCGAGGCCGTCCGCGTTCGCGGTGTACTCGGGCTCGTCGAACGACACGGCCACGTGGCTCTGCGCGGCGAGGTTGTAGACTTCGTCGGGCGAAATCTCCTGGACCACGCGCAACAGCGCCGTGGTGTCGGTCATTTCGCCGTGATGCAGGTGGATGCCCGGCTCCGAGTCGTGTGCATCGCGATACAGGTGATCGATGCGGTCCGTGTTGAAGAGCGATGAACGGCGCTTGATGCCATGCACCTCATAGCCTTTGTTCAAAAGCAGTTCTGCCAGATACGAACCGTCCTGACCGGTGATGCCGGTAATCAAAGCAACTTTACGAGCCATTGCCATCGTTCTCTCCTCGCGTGCGCGAAATGGGATTCGGTGGTTTTCATCATCGACGGGCGGCCCGAAAACCGGCCGTCAACCTGTTGCTACCCTGCAATGCTTTCGTAACCGTAGTAACCGCCGCGATACCCGCCGCCGATGAACGCGCCGGTCTTCGGCACGTCGGTGAGCAGCACGCCACGCAGATTCACGCCGCCAATGCGCAGGCGCTTGACCGTTTCCTCGAGCTCCGAAATCGGGTGGCAGCCGTGGCGGATCGCGAGCAGCGTCGTGCCTGCGTAGCGTCCGATCACGGTGGAGTCGGTCACCGCGAGCACCGGCGGCGTATCGACGATCACGAGGTCGTACCGCGCCCCCAGTTCTTCGAGCAGCGACTCGAAGCGCGGGCTCATCAGCAGCTCGGACGGATGCGAATGCAGCGAGCCCTTGGCCAGCACGTCGAGTCCAGGCAGCACCTCGTGCTGGATCGCCTGGTCCAGATCGGCGCCGAGCAGCACGTCGGAGAGACCCGGCTGGTGCTTGATGCCGAAGTGCGAGTGCACATCGCCGCGCCGCATGTCGCCGTCGACGATCAGCACGCGCTTGTTCACCGAGGCGACCAGCGCGGAGAGATTGACCGACAGGAACGATTTGCCGATGTCGGGCCGCGAGCCCGTGAGCATCACGATGTTGTTGCGCGCGTCGTTGAGCGTGAGCTGCAGCGAGGTGCGCAGGCTGCGCACGCCTTCCACTGCGACGTCCTGCGGATTCTGCTGCGCGAGCACGTGCAGTCCGCGCCGGCGCGACGACACGTGATGCTGCAGACGCAGCTGCTGCGGGCTGCGCGGCACCACGGCGAAGACCGGCACGCCGAGCGCGGCTTCGAGCTCGTCCGGACGCTCCACACCGCCGTACAGCGACTTGCGCACGAACGCGACGAGCACGCCCAGCACGAGCCCCGCGCCGATCGCGAGCGCGATCACGAGCAGCTTCTTCGGACGCACGGGATCATCCGGCGCTTCGGCGAAATCGACCACGCGCACGTCGCCCACCTGGCCCGCACGCGCCACGCGCAGTTGCTGCGCGCTGTTCAGCAGGCTCGTGTACAGCTCCGTGCTCACATGCACGTCACGCAACAGGCGCACGGCCGACTGCTCCGTGTCCGGCAGTTGCGCCACGTTACGCGTGAGCTGCGACTGCGCCGCTTGCAGCGTGCCGATCTGTGCGTCGAGCGCCTGAACGGCCGGGTGATGCTCGGTGAAACGCTGCGCGAGTTCCGCGCGTTGCTGCCGCAGGTCTTCGAGACGGATCTTGTTGTCGCTCACCTGCTGGAGCAGCAGCCGGCTTTCTTCGCCGAGATCGACGGTGCCGTGTTCGTTACGGAACTTGTTGTACTTCTGCTCGGCCGCGTCGACCTGCGAGCGCAGTTGCGGCAGCTGGTCGTCGAGGAACGCGAGCATGTGTTCCGCTTCCGCCGAACGGCTTGCGATGTCCTGCTTGATGAACTCGTGCGCCACGTTGTTGAGGATTGCGGCCGTCGTCTTGCTGTTGTGGCCTTCGAGGCTCGCGCGGATCACGCCGGACTGCAGCCCGACTTCCTGGATCTGCAGCGAATTCTCCAGCCGGTCGACGGTGGTGAGCGTCGAGGCGCGCGTGAGCAGGAAAGGCGTTCCCGGCGGCCCGCTCAAACTGTCGACGTGCAGCGCGATCGGCCCGACCGACGTGTTGGCGCTCACGTCCTCGCCGACGCGGCCCTGCAGGAGCGGAATGCCGTCGGGGTCGCGCAGCGTGAAGGTGCCGGGCTCGTCGCCGGCGACGATCGTGAAGTCGCGCTCGTACATCGCTTCGGGCGTATCGAAGCGCGACACCTTGATGTCGCCGCCGCCCCAAGCGTAGCCGGACGGCCGCAGGAACCCGGGCAGGTGCTGCGCCCAGGGCGCGCTCAGGATGCCCGAGAGCATGCCGCCGATCACGGGCATTTCGCGCGGCCGCGCCGAAATGTCGAGGTGCAGCTTGCGCACCGTTTCCTCGGTCACGTTGCGCGACTTCAGCATTTCGATCACGCCGTTCGCGGTCGACTTCTCGTCGAACATGCCCGTGAGCGGCGGCAGGCTGCTGTCCTTCTTGCTGGCGTCGCCCTTGTCGACGAGGTGGAACAGCACGTCGGCCCGATAGGTCGGCGTCGCGAGGAACGCATAGGCCGCGCCCAGCAGCGTGACGGCAAGCGTCACGATCGCAATGGCGCGCCAGTTCGCCACCATCGTCTGCAGGTAGTCGCCAAGGTATCGCTCGTCGGCGCCTGCTGCGCCATAGTAAGCGCCGTCATAATTCATCGCCATCTTGCTTCTCCCGAAACCTGGTGTTGCTTGCTGGTGATGCTTGCTCGAATGCTTGCTCGAATGCGCCGCAGCGCTCAATACGCGTTGCGTCCAACCAGACCGTGAATGATCGTGGCCGCGATGATGCGCATGTCGAGCCAGAACGACCAATGGCCGAGGTAATACAGATCGTGCGCTACGCGCATTTCCATCTTTTCGAGGCGATCGGTCTCGCCGCGAAATCCGTTGACCTGCGCCCACCCGGTAATGCCGGGCTTGATGCGATAGCGGTGGATGTAGCCCTTCACCACGCTCTGATAAAGATCGTCGTGCTCGAGCGCATGCGGGCGGGGTCCGACCACCGACATGTCGCCGCGCAGCACGTTGTAGAACTGCGGCAATTCATCGAGGCTCGTGCGGCGCAGGAACGCGCCGAGACGCGTCACGCGCGGGTCGTGGCGCGTCGCCTGGCTCACCGTGCCGGGCGCCTCCTTGTGCTCGCGCATCGTGCGGAACTTGTAGATCGTGAACACGCGGCCGTCTGCGCCCTTGCGGCGCTGCCTGAACAGCACCGGCCCCGGCGAGGAAACCTTCACCGCAATCGCAATGCCGATGAGCAGCGGCATGAGGCTCACGAGCGCGAGCGTTGCGAACACGCGGTCGAACAGCGCCTTCTTGAGTTGCGCGCTCGCGGGCAGCGGCGAGGCGACCAGGTTGATCGCGGGTACGCCGAGCAGCTCGATCACCGTACTGGTGTCGAACAGGGCCAGCGAGCGCACGTCCGGGATGAAGCGGATGTTCACGAGGTCGTTGCGAAACTCGCTCACGAGCCGCACCACGGTGCGTTCCTCGGCAAGCGAAAGCGCGAGCCACAACTCGTGCACGTCGTGTTCGCGGATGTGCTGCGCGAACGACTCGATCGTGTCGCACACCGGCGCGTCTTTCTCGGACACGGGCCGTGCCGATTGCGGCATGGTGTTGTAGAGCGCGCTCGCGCGAAAACCGGAGCCTGGCTCCGCATCGATGCGCCGCACAATCTCGTCGCACTGCGAAGCGGAACCCGCGATGGCGACCTGATGGAGATTCATGCCCGCGCGCCGCATATGCGACAGTACGCCGTGCGCGAAGATGCGCCAGGTAATGAGCAAGCCGCCCGCAACGGCCGTCCAGTAGGCGAACCACAGGCGCGAGACGACATCGACGTGATGCATCGTCGAATACATCGAGATCAGCGCGCAACCCTGCACCACGAGCCAGGCAAGCGACACCTGGCCCGCAAGCAGCGCCTTGGAGCGACCGCGCCACGACTGGTAAAGCTCGAACGCCGGAAAGATCACGAGCGCGAAGGCCGCCGAGAGCAGCACGAAGGCTTCGTTCACGCCGCGCGGCACGATATCTTCGAAGCGGATCTCCGAAGCCACGCTGGCGCCGATCATTACGGCAGATACGTCGAGCACTCTCGCCATCAGATTTTGTAGCTCGCGCATGCTTTCTCCCTTTTTTTCTCCCTGCAAGCCGTGCCGCTGCCCTCAACCGCAGCGGCCGTACGTATCGTCGAGACGGACGATGTCGTCCTCTCCCAGATACGCTCCCGACTGCACCTCGATGATTTCGAGCGGCACCTTGCCCGGGTTTTCCAGCCGGTGGCGCACACCGAGCGGAATGTAAGTGGACTCGTTTTCCGTCATAAGAAAGGATTCCTCACCACGAGTGACGAGTGCAGTGCCGCGCACAACCGTCCAGTGCTCGGCGCGATGATGATGCAGTTGCAGCGAGAGCCGCGCGCCCGGCGTGACGACGATGCGCTTGACCTGGAAGCGCTCGCCCGAATCGATCGAATCGTAGAAGCCCCACGGACGCTGCACCTTGCGATGCGAATCCGCCTCGGGTGCGCGTTCCGCCTTGATGCGCGCAACGAGCCCCTTCACGTCCTGCACTTTCGAGCGGTCGGCGACGAGCACCGCATCGGCGGTTTCGACCACCACGAGGTTCGAGGTACCCACGCAAGCCACGAGCCTGCCGTCGGAATGCGCGTAGGTCGCCACCGCGCCTTCGAACACCACACGCCCGCGTCCGACGTTGCCGTCTTCGTCCTTTTCCATCGCGGCCCACACGGCGTCCCACGAGCCGAGGTCGGACCAGCCCGCGTCGAGCGCGACCACCACGCCCTCGGGCGTCCAGCCGTTGCTGCCCGATAGCCGCTCCATGACCGCGTAATCGATCGAGTCGGACGGGGCGCGCTTGAAGGCGTCCGCCGCCGGCCGGAACACGGGGCCGTCTTGCTGGCCATCGACGAACGCGGCAAGGCACGCTGCATGCATGTCGGGCTGCAATGCGCGCAGCGAATCGAGCCAGACGCTCGCACGCATCACGAAGATGCCGCTGTTCCACCAGTAGCCGCCCTGCGCGACGTACTGCGTCGCGAGTTCGGGCGCGGGCTTTTCGACGAAGCCGTCGATGCGGTGCGCGCCGTCGGCAATCGCTTCGCCAACGCGGATGTAACCAAACCCCGTTTCAGGCGAACGCGGCGGCACTCCCAGCGTGACGATCGCGCCGCGCTGCGCATGGCGCGCTGCGCATTCGAGCGCGCGTTGCAGGGCGTCCAGGTCGGTGATCGCATGGTCCGACGGCATCACGATGAGAATCGCGTCGTCGCCGTTCGCGCACGCAAGCGCCGCGCCGAGCGTGAGCGCCGGCGCCGTGTCGCGCCGCGCCGGCTCGACCACGAGCCGCGCGTCCATGCCGCACGCACGCAACTGATCGACGATCACGAAGCGGTGTTCTTCACCACATACGACGATTGGCGAACTCGCGACCTCCCACTCTGACGAAAAGCCGTCGAGGCGGTGCACGGTGGCCTGCAGCAGCGTATCGCTGCCCACCACACCAATTAGCTGCTTAGGGAATTGTTCGCGCGACATCGGCCACAAACGCGTACCGGAACCGCCAGCCAGCACCACAGGCACGATGCGCGTGCAAGGCGTAGCGCCTTCGCGCGCTGTACCTGGCTCGCTTTCCGCACGGGGCTGACTTTGTCCTTCATGAATCGATGACCTTTCATTCATCTTCGGACTCCTTCATATCGGGCAGGATCACCTCGGCTCGCCAATAGCGACCCCCGTTTGTAACGAAGTGCGACCGTTGTTACCGCGGCGTTACGAGACAGCTACGCCGGCCTCGCGGCGGCTTTGCTCGCGGTATTCGGTGGGCGAAATCATCATGCGCTTGCGAAAGATCTTGGCGAGGCGATCGCCATTGCCCATGCCGGTGCGGCGCGCGATCTTGTCGACCGGCAATTCCGAATCGGTGAGCAGGCTGCAGGTAATCGCGAGCCGCGCATGCAGTAAGTAATCAGATGGCGTGATACCCATCTCCAGCTTGAAGCGGCGCAGAAAGTTACGCTCGCTCATCGCGGCGACCTGTGCTGCGTCCGCTATCGAAATGGCCCGCTGACAGTTTTCCTGCAGCCAGCGCGCCGCTGCACGCACTTTGTCAGCCGGCGCACTGCCAAGCGCATCGCCGAGGAACGGCAGCAGGTTGCCGCCCGAATCGGGCATGAGCCGCTCGGTCACAGCGCGCGCAACATCCACGCCCAGGTCCCGCTTGACGAGCGTGAGCGCGCTCTTCATCGACTCGAGCCGGTCCCCGGCGTCGCCGCCCGCTTCCTCGCGTCCCGTTTGCATCGCATACGAGCCGAACTCGTGCTGCGTGCGCTGGCCGCACAGACTCGCTGCTTCGAGCAGTGAACGGCCTTCACCAATCGGACGAATGGTGCCGGTATTTGCGTGCACGCGGCGCAGCCACGCGACGAGACGCTCGTCGTTGGCGGCCGCGAAGGCGCCCTTTCCACCCGCCACGAACAGCGCGTCGAAACCGACGTAGTGGCGCGCATCGAGTCCATCTGTCCAGACCCGTACCGACGAGGAGCACGTCACGTTGCCGCCATCGGCCGAAAGGATGCTTACATCGTAAGGTGAACTGCGAGCGGTGTCCGTCGAGAGTTCGTTCGCTACATGAAACACTTCAGCCACAATACCGGCGCCGAGGAGCGAACAACCATCGAACAGCAGAATTGCGATATGACGCACCTCTCGACTGATGCCCGCGGTCACTAGATGCGGGCGGCTGAACGACGGCAAATCCAGACTTGCGTACGCCATGCTTTTCCCCTAAACAATCCCCCGTATCAAGCGAAAAGTCCCGGTAATAGCATTTCGATAGCATTCCATGTGCAGTGCATCATAGGCAGAGAAAAATTCCGCCAACGACGACTGACCGAAACTGGCGAGACATTGGCGCATTTAGTCCGGTCGAGGACCGATTAGAAGGTATGGCGCCAAGCTAAATGACAAAAAAGCAAACCGCGTGAAAGGCAATTGGTTCGATTACATCGAATCGGCAAAAGTGCCGGATAACCGTTACAGACAGGTATATTCGCCTTTGTTACTACCAAATCGTTTGACGCCTTCCGATCGATGCGTGCGCATGGGATGGAAGCGAAACGGCCAATTAGAAACGGCAAGTCGATTCGTCTGATTAAATGATGTTTAAGAAGCTTTGCGCTCCGATTTCGAGCATGCGAGGGGCATTTTAAACCCGTTAAATCCTGTTTGCGCCGCACAATAAAAAAATTCACAAAAAGCCGCTTTATATGATCGGGCTCCGCGAGCACTGCACAACTCGCGCGCGGCGCTTCCAGGAGAAATTGCGCGAAAAGCCTGGAGGCTGGCGTCAAATGACTGGCTCGAACAACTAGGCTTACCCTTTCATGCTGTGAGGAACCTGCCAATGACATTGCGCCCAGCCCTTGCATCTGTACTTGTAAACCCTCCTCCCGCGCGCGGCTCACGCGCTTTTTCATGGGTGCCGGCCGCAACGCTCGCGCTGGGCGTCCTCGGCGTGTTGCTCCCGGTGATGAGTTGCCGCGCCGCCGACGCGCCCGTTTGCAGGAGCGCCGCCGGGCGCGCGGCGACAGACGCAGGCGACGACGCCATCTCCGCCGATACGCCCGGCAGCGACGGGACACGCCTGTTTCCCCGCGGCAAGAGCGTGCGGATCGACGTGACCACGCGCGCGACGCGCGACGACAAGGTGCAATGGCAGATCACGGATACCTGGAGCCGTCCGCAGGCAAGCGGCAACTTCACGGTGGCAGCCGGCCCGCGCGTCACGTCGCTCACCTGCACGCTGCCGCAGGCGGGCTACTTCGCGTTTTCGGCGTCGCTGGCTTCGCAGCCGTCTACGGGTTTGCCCCAGCGCGGCACCCGGCCGGCCGGCATCACCACGTTCGGCGTGCTGCCCGATATGGGTACAGCACTTCCCGCACCCACCTTCGCGCGCCAGGACCTGCACCGCTTCGGTGGACAAGGCTCAGCATATATCGCGCCCGGGCAGCACTGCTGCGGCGGCGACGGCCTGCGTCCGCTTTACACCGACCTCGGTCTGGTGTGGGCCAACGACAAGCGGGGCTGGTACGTCATGGAGCCCAAAGGTCCGAATACGTTCGACGCTGCCGCCTCCCAGCTCGAGCTCCAGTTCAAGCCCGGCGACATCATGCGCTTGATCACGCTCGACGGCTTTCCCGGGTGGGCGAGTGCGAACGGCGAGGAGACCCACAGCTACGTGCCTTCGTCATTGGGCCAGTTGCGCGAATACATGTCGCGTGTAGGCGCGGAGTCCGCACGCATCCGTGCGCGCGTGTTCCCGCACCAGGCGCACAACTACTATCAGGTCACGTGGGAGCCAGACAAGGACGGCGGGCTGCCGTGGAAAGACACCGACGCGCATTTCGTCGATCTCTACAAGACCGTCTACGAGGGCATCCATGCCACCGACCCGTCGGCGATCGTGATGGGTCCGACCTATGCAGGCGTGCAGGGCAACACGGAGTGGCTCAAGAAGTTCGCACCGCTTGGCATTGCTAAGTATCTCGATGGCGTGACGATCCACGGCTACTACGATTTCGGTACCAGCCCTTCGCATCCGCCGGAGCGTCTGTACGGCGCACCCGAAAAAGGCACGCTTTCGCTGCCCGAAGCCATGCGCGAGCTGCGCACGACGATGCGCGACGTGCTCAAACCGGGCGCCCCGCTCTTCGTGACCGAAACAGGTATTAGTTACGACATCGGTACGAATTACGCAGCCAACTATCCCGACGCACAAACGCTCTACGCGCAGGGCGCGGTCGTCGCGCGCGCACATCTGATCCTGCTCGGCGAAGGCGCGGACACCACGTTCGTCTTCTATGGCGCGGACATGCCGGAGACGACGCCGGGCTACGGCGTGTTCTTCGAACTCGAGCATCCGAAGGGCATGTACGGCGCGTCGAACATCAGCCCGAAGCCGGCCGCGCTCGCGGTCGCGACCATGACGCGGCTGATCGACGGTACGTATACACTCGGGCCGCTGCGCGGCACGCCCGCGGGCGTCTACGCTTACGCGTTCGCGCGTCCGGGCGGCGGCAAGGTGATCACGGCGTTGTGGAGCCATGACAACGCGCGCTGGAGCGCGAAGACCGGGTTCGACGCGACGCGCGCGACGAACTACACGCTTCAGGTGGACGCGCGCGGGCGCTCGGGCAAGGTGAGCGTGTTCGACATGATGGGCAACCCGACCACCATGACTTACAACGACGGCATGCTCCCGCTGCGTCTGACCGAATCACCTGTGTATGTCGTGTCGGACAACGCCGAGGTCGCCAGATCGAACGCTGTCACGCCCGCGGGCTACGTCGCGCCGAAGCCTTGAGCGCAAGCGCCTGGGCTCGCATCTTGGCCCACGATAGCGAGACTTAGGCGGCTCTGGACAGTGCAACGCGATTTTGAGCCGCCTAGACTGCTGATGAACGCGACGCCTGATTGTCATGCGCCGCGCGCGCAACGGCTGCGCTTGAGACAATCATATCGACACGACCGCCACCCCACGGATCCGCTCGTCCATGCTGTCGCCTACCGAATTCCTCGAGGTTGTGCGGCTCGCACCGCTTGTCGGGATCGACCTCATCGTCGCCGATGCCGACGGCCGCGTGCTTGTGGGCGAGCGACGCAATCGCCCGGCGCGCGGCAAGTGGTTCGTGCCAGGCGGACGCATCCACAAGGACGAATGGCTCGACGCGGCGTTCACGCGCATCGTCGAAACCGAGCTCGGCATTGCGGGCATGCAGCGCTCGGCCGCGCGCTTCGTCGGCGTCTACGAGCATCACTATCCGGACAACTTCGCGGCGGAAAACGGCATCGGCACACATTACGTTGTGCTTGCGTATGCGTTCATGCTGGACAGCACCGTGCCTGTCGGGCGCTTCGATCAGCACAGCCAGTACGCGTGGCTGTGGCCTGAGGAGCTGCTCATGCGCGAGGACGTGCACAAGAATTCGAAACAATATTTCTGCTGAAAACGCCCCAGCGACAGACACACGCGCGTCGTGGATTGACCGCGCGACGTTCGTGAAGCACGCGTGGGGCGCGTGTGCGCGCCCGTAAGACGCGGGATCAACGCCCGATCAACGCCGAGCCGCCTTGCCCAGCATACCGAGCCATTCTGCCAACTTCTCGCCATTTTCAGACTGCGGCGTGCGCCAGCACCCCACCGGCCTATCATGAATCCCGAGAGCGTGATGTGACCGCATGTAACAGCCCCACACAGCCGGATCAGGGCACGCGGCGCAAAAACGCAACGTACTCCTGCGAATCCTTTCTGCGCGAGGAACCGGCCATGTACATCGATAGGGTGGTCTGCCGGCAAGCCGCTTTCCAGCCGCGCGGCGCTCATTTGAAGTTCGGACACGTGGCCAAACGCATAGGCATCCTGGTTTTCGAGGGCTTCCCGCTCGGGGATGTGACCTTGCTCGCCGATGTGTTCCGTCTCGCGAACGATGCCTGCGCCGACACGCTTCCTGCTTATTCCATCGTCATGCTTTCCGAGCCTGGCGGCAACGTGGCCAGCGGCTGCGGCCTGCGGATATGGTCCGAGAGCCTGCATGGCCCGCTGCGCAGCGGCTTCGACACACTATTCATCGCCGGCGGCCCCGGTGCGATGGAGGCGCGCGACAACGCGCGGCTCATCACGCGGCTGCAGATGCTCGCACCGAAAGTGCGCATCATTCGCGCACTCGGCGAGGGACGCGCCGTACTCGCCGCCGCCGATGTGCCCTTCCTGCGCACGGGCGGCAATACGGCAAACTCGGCGCAGCGGCTACGCCGGGCGCTGGAAGCGCGCAACGCCGGCGCTTCGGTCGTGACGCCTTCCGAGGCGCTCGTCGCCGCGCTCAAGGTGGTCAAGCGTAATCACGGCGTGGCCCTGGCGCAGCGCGTATCCGAGGACTCGATGCCGGGCTCGTGGGAGCGGCTCGGCCCCATGCTCGACGATGGCGAGTCGGACAGCGCGAACGGCAAGATCAGCTCGGCCGCGCACTGGCTGCGCGAGAACTACCATCAGCCGATCTCGGTTGCCGACGCTGCGCGCGTCGCGCAGATGAGCATGCGAAACTTCCTGCGCCACTTCAAGACGCAAACGGGCCTCACGCCTTCCGAATATCTGCTGCGCACCCGGCTCGATGCCAGTTGCCTTCTGCTCGCGCAAACCAATCTTCCCATCGACGAGATCGCGCAACGCTGCGGCGTGCCACGCGGCGAGCGTCTCGCGCGGATCTTCCGGCGCAGGCTCTCGATTTCGCC
Source organism: Paraburkholderia sp. EG287B (assembly GCF_040965595.1). NCBI lineage: Bacteria > Pseudomonadati > Pseudomonadota > Betaproteobacteria > Burkholderiales > Burkholderiaceae > Paraburkholderia > Paraburkholderia sp. EG287B. Next base: position 79,272 of record NZ_JBFRCG010000014.1, on the reverse strand, counting down.
ATCGGGGTATCGCGCCGTGAACCGGCGGGCTTCGGGCGAGTAATGCCGGTCGCAATTCGATACATGTTTTACCGTTGCATACGCAAACGCCGCGCTTTCGCGCGGCGGTTTTTTCATTCGGCATACTCAGCGTGTAATTTCAGCGTGCCGGGTGTGCAACGTTACAGCATGCCGGAGCCGAAGATCTCCGTGTGGATGCGCGAAGCATCGACGCCGCGGGCAATCAGCGCCTCGCGCTGTTCGCGCATGAACGCCACGGGGCCGCACAGGTAGTAGTCGGCGTCGGGCAGCAGCACATCCGCTTCGATGCGGCCGATATCGATGCGTCCTTCGAAGTCGTAGTCCACGCCCTGGCGGTCGTTTGTACCGACTTCTTCGTAGAACACCGCACGCTTGACGTTCGGGTACTCGGACACCGCGTGACGCAGAAAGTCGCGGAATGCGTGCACCTTCGCGTTACGGCATGCGTGCACGAAAGTCATCTTGCGCTCGCTGCGCTCGGCGATCAGCGTGGAGAGCATCGACTTCATCGGCGTGATGCCCACGCCGCCGCTCATCAGCACGACCGGCGAGGTCTTCTTGCGATCGAGCGTGAACTCGCCCATCGGCGCGCTCACGTGCACCACCGCGCCTTCTTCCACCCCGTCATGCATGATGTTCGACACGTGGCCCGGCTGCGCTTCGCCGCGGCCAGCCTCGCGCTTCACCGAAATGCGCAGCCACTTGCCGTGGGGCGCGTCCGAGAGGCTGTACTGACGCGGCTGGTCCACGCCGAGCTTGTCGACGAAGCGCGTCACGCTCACGTACTGGCCCGGCTCGAAGCCGCCCGCGGACGCACCGTCGGCCGGCGCGAGATAGAACGAGGTGATCTCATCGCTTTCGACTTGCTTGCGCATGACCTTGAACGGACGGAAGCCGCTCCACGAAGCGCTTTCGTACAGCTTCGCCTCGGTGCCGATCATGATGTTCGCGAGCTGCTCGTAAGCCACGGCCCAGGCGTCGAGCGTGGGCTGGTCCACGGCGTCGCCGAGCACGTCCACGACCGCGCCGAGTAGATGGCGGCCGACAATCGGATAGTGCTCCGGACGGATGTTCAGGCTCGCGTGCTTGTGCGCGATGTGCGTGACCGCGCCGCCGAGCGCGCCCAGATTGTCGATGTTCGCCGCGTAGGCGTACACCGCGCGGGCGAGCGTTTCGGGCTGGCTGCCGCTTTGCTGATGCGTCTGGTTGAAGATGTTCTTGAGCTCGGGGTGCGCGGCGAACATCCGCTTGTAGAAATGCTTGGTGATCGTGGCGCCGTGCTCGGCGAAAACGGGCGCAGTGGCCTTCACGCGGGCCATCTGGTCGGCAGTGAGCGCAGTCATTTACGGCTTCTCCGTGGTAAAGATGCACACAAGATACATCTTTAATGCGACAGCCCGACCCAGGCATTTTGTCGCACCCCAGCAATTTCCCGATTGCGCCGGCCGTGAACGCGCGGCGGATGGCCTTGGAGCGCGCTTCGGCGGGGCTTTTGCGGTGCGGGAAACAGTCTCTTTCGGACGATGACGGTGCGGTTGGACGCCAGACACCACCTTGGACCGCACATCGGCCGGACGGGGCGACACGCGCTCGCGCCTTTTTATGCCTTACGCGCCCTCGCCCTTGCCCGCGCCCCGATCGTGCCGCCAGAGCACGTCGCTACCGCCCGCCGCCCGGTTGAGCACGCGCGCGAGCACGAACAGCAGGTCGGAGAGCCGGTTGACGTAGCGGCGCGGCGTATCGGCGAGCGGCGGGCCCGAGTTCGCCGAGGCGCCCAGTGCGACGACCGCGCGCTCGGCGCGCCGACACACGGTGCGGCACACGTGCGCGAGCGCTGCCGCTCGCGAGCCGCCCGGGAGGATGAATTCCTTGAGCGGCGGCAGCGTGGCGTTGTAGTGCTCGAGCCAGCCATCGAGCCGCGCGAGATGTGCGTCGGTCACGAGCGTGTGGCCCGGCATGCACAGCTCGCCGCCGAGATCGAACAGGTCGTGCTGGATTGCGACGAGCGCCTCGCGCACGTCGTCGGGGAGCGATTCGCACAGCAACACGCCGATCTGCGAATTCAGTTCGTCGACGTCGCCGATCGCGGCGATGCGCGCGTCGTCCTTGCGCACGCGGCTGCCGTCGCCGAGTCCGGTCGAGCCGTCGTCGCCGGTGCGCGTTGCAATCTTGCTCAGGCGATTGCCCATGTCGTGCTCTCCGAAGCTGTAAATTCGCGCAGGTCGCGCATCACCCGCGCCCGGCGCCGTGTCCGGCGCCCATGCCTGCCGGCCCCATTATAGGTTTCGTGCACCGCAGCATAAGGAGCGCGACTTTGCGGCACGGACGTTCAGCGTAAAATGGTCCACCAGAAGTCATTCCCATACGAAGGAGACACCCGCGTGAATCACCCCGCGCCGCCGGCACTCGCACGCCGCCCGTTCCCCACCGAACTCCTCGATCAACTGCGCGGCGCGTTCGGCGAACGCGTCTCCACCTCCGAAGCCGTACGCGCCCATCACGGCCGCGACGAATCGCCCTTCGATCCGCAACTGCCCGACGCCGTGGTGTTCGCGCAGAGCACGGAGGATATCCAGACCATCGTCAAGCTGTGCGCCCGTCATGGCGTGCCGATCATTCCCTACGGCAACGGCTCGTCGCTCGAAGGTCACTTGCTGGCCGTGCAGGGCGGCGTGTCGATCGACCTCTCGCAGATGAACCGCGTGCTCTCGATCAATGCCGAAGATCTCACCGTGACCGTCGAGCCCGGCATCTCGCGCAAGCAGCTCAATGAAGCGCTGCGCGACACGGGCCTGTTCTTCCCGATCGACCCGGGCGCCGATGCGAGCATCGGCGGCATGGCGGCCACGCGCGCCTCGGGCACCAACGCCGTGCGCTACGGCACGATGCGCGAGAACGTGCTCGGCCTGACCGCCGTGCTCGCCGACGGCCGCGTAGTCAAGACCGGCACGCGCGCACGCAAGTCGTCGGCGGGCTACGACCTCACGCGCCTGTTCGTCGGCTCGGAGGGCACGCTCGGCGTGATCACCGAAATCACGGTGCGGCTCTATCCGCAGCCCGAGGCCGTCTCGGCGGCGGTGTGCGCGTTCCCTTCGATGGCGGAGGCCGTGCGCACGGTGATCGAGACGATCCAGATCGGTGTGCCGATCGCGCGCGTGGAATTCATCGACTCGCTCGCGGTGCGCGCGATCAACAAGCATTCGAACCTCTCGCTGCGCGAAAAGCACACGCTCTTCTTCGAGTTTCACGGCACCGAGGCGGGCGTCGCGGAACAGGCGCAGCTCGTGCAGGAGCTTGCCGCGCAGCATGGCGGCGAAGGCTTCGAGTGGGCCACGCGCCCCGAGGACCGCAGCCGCCTGTGGAACGCGCGCCACAACGCCTACTTCGCGATGCTGCAGCTCAAGCCCGGCTGCCGCGCCGTGACCACCGACGTGTGCGTGCCGATCTCGCGCCTCGCCGAATGCGTGATCGAGACGGAAACCGATCTCAAGGCCTCGCCACTGCCCTGCCCGATCGTCGGCCACGTGGGCGACGGCAACTTCCACGTGGCGATCCTGATCGACCCGGACAAGCCCGAGGAAATCGACGAGGCGGAGCGCCTGAATCACCGCATCGTGCAGCGTGCGATCGCGATGGACGGCACCTGCACGGGCGAACACGGTGTGGGCTTGCACAAGATGGATTTCCTCGTCGAAGAGCACGGCGCGGACACCATCGACACGATGCGCGCGATCAAACACGCACTCGATCCGCACAACCTGATGAATCCGGGCAAGATCTTCAGCTGGGCGGTGTAACCGACAAGCGCTGAGAAGCGCACTCAAGCGCAACAGACGGGAGGAGACATGAACGCACCCGAGGCGAACTTGCCCGAGCTGAGCCCGGAAGCGCTCGCGCAACGCCAGCGCGAGGTAGTCCAGGCGTTGATGGCCGTGCTGCCGGCGCATTGCCTGCTGCATCGCGAGGAGGACACCGTCGCCTACGAGTGCGACGGCCTTGCCGCCTACCGGCGGCTGCCGCTCGCCGTGGCGCTGCCGGAAACCGAGTCGCAGGTGCAACGCATCGTGCAGATCTGCCGACGCCTCGACGTGCCGGTCGTGCCGCGCGGCGCGGGCACCGGTCTCTCGGGCGGCGCCATGCCGATCCGGCACGGCATCGTGCTTTCGCTCGCGCGCTTCAAGCGCATTCTCGAAGTCGATCCGTACGCGCGCACGGCCACCGTGCAGCCGGGCGTGCGCAATCTGGCCGTTTCCGAAGCGGCGGCGCCCTTCGGCCTTTACTACGCGCCCGACCCTTCGTCGCAGATCGCCTGCACGATAGGCGGCAACGTTTCGGAGAACTCGGGCGGCGTCCATTGCCTCAAGTACGGCCTCACGGTGCACAACGTGCTGCGCGTGCGCGCCGTGACGATGGACGGCGAGATTGTCGAGTTTGGCTCGCTCGCGCCCGATGCACCGGGCCTCGACCTGCTCGCGGTGATGATCGGCAGCGAAGGCATGTTCGCGATCGTGACCGAAGTGACCGTCAAGCTGATTCCGCGCCCGCAAACCGCGCAGGTCATCATGGCGAGCTTCGACGACGTCGTGAAAGGCGGCGACGCCGTGGCGGGCATCATCGCCTCGGGCATCATTCCGGCGGGCCTCGAAATGATGGACAAGCCGGCCACGCGCGCCGTGGAAGAGTTCGTGAACGCGGGCTACGACCTCGACGCCGCCGCCATCCTGCTGTGCGAAGCCGACGGCACGCCCGAAGAAGTCGCCGACGAGATCGCGCGCACGACCACGGTGCTGCGCGAGCATGGCGCCACGCGCATCCAGATCTCGCGCACCGAGGAAGAACGCCTGCGCTTCTGGTCGGGCCGCAAGAATGCGTTTCCGGCCGCGGGCCGCATCTCGCCCGACTACTACTGCATGGACGGCACCGTGCCGCGCCGCGCGATCGGGCCGCTGCTCGCGCGCATCCACGAGATGGAAAAGCAGTATGGATTGCGCTGCATCAACGTCTTCCATGCCGGCGACGGCAACATGCACCCGCTCATTCTCTTCAACGGCAACGACCTCGACGAATGGCACCGCGCCGAGGCTTTCGGCTCTGACATTCTCGAGACATGCGTCGAACTGGGTGGCACCGTGACGGGCGAGCACGGTGTGGGCATCGAGAAGATCAATTCGATGTGCGTGCAATTCTCGCCGCAGGAGCGCGACGCGTTTCATGCGGTAAAACACGCGTTCGACCCGGCCAGGCTGCTCAACCCCGACAAGGGCATTCCCACGCGGGCGCGCTGCGCCGAGTACGGGCGCATGCACGTGCGCGGGAATCTGCTGCCGCACCCCGAGTTGCCACGCTTCTGACAGGCGCGCGAACGCGCACCCGGCACCGCGCCGTCTATGCATATCGCGTGACCCGAATGAGGGTCCGCTCCGGGTTGTCAGGCGAGGTTCGCTCAGTACAATCGAACGAACCATATAACGAACGAGCGCGACCATCACGACATGGAAGAGGACGACATCGTCTCGGACTGGTCCGAACGCATCCGGGCGGCGAGCGCCGATGGGCGGGCGCTGCGCATTCGCGGCGGGGGCACCAAGGACTGGTACGGCCAGTCGCTCGAAGGCGAGATTCTCGACACGCGCGCGCACCGCGGCATCATCGCGTACGACCCGGCCGAACTGGTGATCACGGCGCGTGCCGGCACACCGCTTGCGGAAATCGAAACGGCGCTCGCGGCCCACGGCCAGATGCTCGCATTCGAGCCGCCGCACTTCGGCGCCCAGGCCACCCTGGGCGGCTGCATTGCCGCAGGCATTGCCGGGCCGCGGCGGGCGAGCGCGGGCGCACCTCGCGACTTCGTGCTGGGCGCGGTGCTCATGAACGGCCACGGCGAAGTGCTGCATTTCGGCGGCCAGGTCGTGAAGAACGTGGCGGGCTACGACGTTTCGCGGCTCATGGCGGGCTCGCTCGGCACGCTCGGCCTGCTGCTGGAGCTTTCGGTGAAGGTGCTGCCGGCGCCGCAAGCGGAAACCACGCTCAAATTCGACATGAACGGCACCGACGCCGTGCGCAAGCTCAACGAATGGGGCGGCCGCCCGCTGCCGATGACGGCGAGCGCCTGGCGCAACGGCACGCTCGCGGTACGCCTTGCGGGCGCGGAAGCCGCGGTGAAGACAGCTCGCGCGAGCCTGGGCGGCGAAGTGGTGGACGCCGTGGAGGCCGAACGCTTCTGGGCGGGCCTGCGCGAGCAGACCGATCCGTTCTTTGCGTCGATCGCGCCCAACGCTGCACTGTGGCGTCTCGCGCTGCCCTCGATCGCGGAGCCCCTGCAACTGCCGGGCGCGCAACTCATGGAATGGGGCGGCGCGCAGCGCTGGTGGATCACGGAAACCGATGCGCAAACGGTGCGGATCAGCGCGAAGCAAGCCGGCGGTCACGCCACGATGTTCCGCACCGGGCGCGACTACGACCGCAGCGCAGGCGTCTTCACGCCTTTGCCCGCGCCGCTCATGAGGATCCATCGCGGCCTGAAGGCCGCCTTCGACCCGGCCCGCATCTTCAATCGCGGCCGGCTGTATTCCGACTTCTGACGACACCCACACGCGGCGATGCAGACGAACCTCGCGGACTTCATACGCAACACCCCCGACGGCGACGAAGCCGACGCGATCCTGCGCAAGTGCGTGCATTGCGGCTTCTGCACCGCGACCTGCCCGACCTATCAGTTGCTCGGCGACGAGCTGGACGGCCCGCGCGGGCGCATCTATCTCATGAAGCAGATGGTGGAAGGCGCGCCGGTCACGAAGAGCACGCTCACGCACCTCGACCGCTGCCTCACGTGCCGCAGTTGCGAGACCACCTGCCCCTCCGGCGTGCAGTATGGGCGCCTCGTGGAAGTGGGCCGCAAGCATGCCGAACAGATGGTGAAGCGGCCGCTGCGCCAGCGCATCATGCGCCGCCTGCTCGCGGGCCTGCTGCCGCGCCGCGCCCTCTTCACGCCGGCCATGCGCCTCGGCCAGCAGGTGCGGCCGCTTTTGCCCAAGCGCCTGCGCGACAAGGTGCCCGTACGCCAGCGCTCGCTCGCGTGGCCCACGGCGAAGCACGCGCGCAAGATGCTGATGCTGCAAGGCTGTGTGCAGCCCTCGATGATGCCCAACATCAACATCGCGACCGCGCGCGTGCTGGACGCGCTGGGCATCGAAGCGATCGTCGCGCCGCAATCGGGCTGCTGCGGCGCGATCCGCCTGCATATGGGCTACGCCGACGATGCGCTCGACGACGTGCGCGCGAACATCGACGCCTGGTGGCCCTACATCGAGCAGGGCGCGGAAGCGATCGTGATGAACGCCTCGGGCTGCGGCGCGACGGTGAAGGAATACGCGCACCTGCTGCGCGACGATCCGGCCTATGTGGAGAAAGCGCGCCGCGTGGTCGAGCTCACCCGCGATCTCTCGGAGCTGCTGCCCGCCTTCGAGGAACAGCTCGTGGCCGCGACGAGGCGGCGCAGCATCAAGACGGTAGCCTGGCATCCGCCCTGCACACTTCAGCATGGCCAGCAGTTGCGCGGCGGCGTGGAGAGGCTGCTCACGGCGCTCGGACTCGACGTGCGACTTCCCGCCGACAGCCATCTCTGCTGCGGCTCCGCGGGCACGTATTCGATCATGCAGCCGCGCCTTTCCTACACGCTACGCAACCAGAAAGTGGACCGGCTGCAGGCGCTGGAGCCGCAATTGATCGTCTCGGCCAACATAGGTTGCATCACGCACCTGCAAAGCGGCACGGCGATTCCGGTCACGCACTGGATTGAGCTGGTCGAACATATGCTGGTGACGAATTGAACCGATCGGGAACGGAACCAGCGTAACGAGACGCACGGCGCGCCAACAGTCGGCCATTCGGTATAGCCTTGCTGGCCAGTGTTTCGCGCCGTGCGCAGTCCGTATAATGGCCGTCGTTCTGTTCGTTTTGGATCCAAAAAGGCGGCGTGCGCCCTTTCATGCGCCGGCCCTCAAGCCCGATGACCGATCTCTCCCACAATCTCGAAGCTGTCCGCGAGCGCATCGCCGCCGCCGCCCGCAACGCCGGCCGCGACCCGCAAAGCGTGGAGCTGCTCGCGGTTTCGAAGACCTTTCCTGCGCAGGACGTGCGCGCCGCTCACGCTGCGGGCCAGCGCGCGTTCGGCGAGAACTACGTGCAGGAATCGGTGGACAAGATCGAAGCGCTCGCCGACTTGCGCGCGAGCATCGAATGGCATTTCATCGGGCCGCTCCAATCGAACAAGACACGCCCCGTAGCCGAGCGTTTCGACTGGGTCCATTCGGTCGATCGTCTGAAGATTGCCGAGCGCCTTTCGGCGCAGCGTCCCGCCGGCATTGCGCCGCTCAACGTCTGCCTGCAGGTCAACGTAAGCGGCGAGGCCAGCAAGAGCGGCGTCACCCCGCAAGAAGCGCAGCAGGTCGCGCGCCAGATCGCCGCCCTGCCCAACCTGCGCCTGCGCGGGCTCATGTCGATTCCCGAGCCGGAAACCTCGCTCGAGGCGCAACGCGCGCCGCACCGCCAGCTGCGCGAGTTGTTCGAAGCGCTACGCGCAGATGGCCTCGCGCTCGACACGCTCTCCATGGGCATGTCGGCGGACCTCGAAGCGGCGGTGCTCGAAGGCGCGACGATCGTGCGCGTCGGCACCGCGATTTTCGGCGCGCGCGACTACTCTCACTGATTCACTGAACGATTCCATCACCATGAAAATTGCCTTCATCGGCGGCGGCAACATGGCCGCCGCACTCATCGGCGGCCTGATCCGCAAGGGCGTTCCCGCCGACAACCTCTACGCGATCGATCCGAACGAGGACGCCCGCAAGCGCAGCGCCGAGCAGTTCGGCGTGCGCACCGGCGCCGCCGCGGACGGCGCGCTCGCGTCGTACGACGCGGTCCTGATCGCCGTGAAGCCGCAAATCGCCAAGGCCGTGGCCGAGGGCATCGCCCCGCACCTGGGCGCCCATCAGGTCGTCATCAGCATCATGGCCGGTATCCGCATCGACGATCTCTCGCGCTGGCTGAACGGCCACGCGCGCGTCGTGCGCACGATGCCGAACACGCCCGCGCTGATCGGCATGGGCGCAACCGGCCTCGTCGCGAGCAGCGGCGTGGACGCCGCGGGCCGCCAGCTCGCCTCGGATGTGCTCGGCGCAGTCGGCCAGACGGTCTGGTTCGACGACGAAGCGAAGATCGACGCGGTCACGGGCATCTCGGGCAGCGGCCCGGCCTACGTGTTCTACTTCATCGAAGCGCTCGAAGAAGCGGCGCGCCAGCTCGGCATGGACGAGCAGCAAGGCCGCGCGCTCGCCATCGCCACGTTCACGGGTGCGGCGCAGCTTGCACTTCAATCGGACGAGCCGCCCGCCGTGCTGCGCGAGCGCGTGACCTCCAAGGGCGGCACGACCGCCGCCGCGCTGGCGTCGTTCGACGCTTCGGGCGTGAAGGCCGCCATCGTCAAGGGCGCGCTCGCGGCCGATGCGCGCGCGAAGGAAATGGGCGAGGAATTCGGCAAGCAGTAAGCGCACCGCCGTAAAGATAGAAAAAGCGCCGGGCGTGTCGTGCACCCGGCGCTTTTTTTCGTCGATCTGGCCTCAGAGTCCCGCGATGGCGTAATGAGCCGCGATCCCGACGAACAGCGCGCCGCCCAGCCAGTTGTTGTGGCGGAACGCGGCGAAGCACGGCATGCGTTCGCGGTTCTTGATGAGCGTGTAGTGGTAAATGGCGCAGCCCACGGCGGCCGCCCAGCCGAGCCAGTAGAGCCAGCCGAAGCCCAGCGTCACGCCCACCCACACGTAAATGCCGAGCGTGGCCGCATAGCAGAGCATGATCGCGAGCACGTCGAAGCGGCCGAACGTGAGCGCCGAGGTGCGAATGCCGATCTTGATGTCGTCGTCGCGATCGACCATCGCGTATTCGGTGTCGTAGGCCACCGACCAGAACACGTTCGCGGCCAGCATGATCCACGCGAGCGCCGGCACGTGATCCTGCACGGCAGCGAATGCCATGGGGATGCCGAAGCCGAACGCGATGCCCAGGTACGCCTGCGGAATCGCGAAAAAGCGCTTGGTGAACGGATACGACGCCGCCACGAACAGCGCCACGACCGAAAGCTGCTTCGTCAGCGCATTGAGCGGCAGGATCAACAGGAACGACACGAGTGCGAGGCCCGCGGCAATCGCCACCGCTTCCCAGGCGCGGATGCGGCCCGACGTGATGGGGCGCTCCGCCGTGCGCTTCACGTGGCGGTCGAAATCGCGGTCGGCGTAGTCGTTGATCGCGCAGCCCGCCGAGCGCATCAGCACGGTGCCGACCGTGAAAATGATCAGCAGCGAGAGGGGCGGATGGCCGTCCGAGGCGATCCACAGCGCGTTGAGCGTCGGCCACAGCAGCAGCAGGCTGCCGATCGGCTTGTCCATGCGGACGAGCCGCAAATAAAGCGGGAGTCGGGCGAACATGATCGGGGCGGGAAAAGCGATGCCGCTATTGTAGGCCAGGGCGGCGCGCCGTCGCCGCGAGCCGCACCCGCGCAAAAACAAAGGCCCGCCGGACATCCGGCGGGCCTTTCATCGTGCTGATCGTGCTTCAGGTGCAGCGCCCCGGGCGCCGCATCGGCATCAGGCCAGCAGCGAGCGCAGCATCCACGCGGTCTTTTCGTGCGTCTGCATGCGTTGCGTGAGCAGGTCGGCGGTCGGTTCGTCGTTGGCCGCTTCCGTCGCCGGGAAGATCGCGCGCGCGGTGCGCACCACGGCTTCCTGGCCTTCCACCAGCTGGCGGATCATGTCTTCAGCGGCCGGCACCCCGTCCGCTTCGGGAATCGACGAGAGCTTCGCGAATTCCTTGTAGCTGCCCGGCGCATGCACGCCCAGCGCACGAATACGCTCGGCGATGGCGTCGACAGCCAGCGCGAGTTCGTTGTACTGCCCTTCGAACATCAGGTGGAGCGTGTTGAACATCGGCCCCGTGACGTTCCAGTGAAAGTTGTGCGTCTTCAGATACAGCGTGTAGGTGTCCGCGAGCAGGCGCGAGAGACCGTCCGCGATCTTCTTGCGATCCTTGTCGCTGATGCCGATATTCACGTGCTGTACGGTTGCTTTTTTGGCCATGACGACTCCTTGTGTAGCAATGAGACTACGCGTGCTTGACGATCCGGTTGTGCCCGCCTGCGCCTTAAAAAAAGCTGGCGCGCGAGCGCTCGATCGGTCGTCAGTGTAGCCTGGAAAGTTCAGAAACCCGGCTCATCCGACCCTACTGTGCAGCAACGCGCCCGGCTCGTTCAGTGCCCTGCCAGGTGCGCGAAGGCTTGCGTGGCGATCGCCACGAAGCCGCTCGCCACGATCGCAAAGCCCACCATCCGGCGCACGATCTGCGTGCCTTGCGCACGCGTGCGCGCCATCGCGGCCGCATTTCCCGGTCCCATGGTCTTGAGGGTCATCGTCATCGTTCGGGTCATGGTCGTGCTCCTGTGGTAATTCCTGGAAGTCCTGCTTCAGGCGCGGCTCGCTGTCTGAACGTTGTGACAACAAACCGCGCCCGCGTCCTTACTTCGCCAGCTTCGCGATCGCGTCGATCACACCTTGCGCATACGCCGGGTCGGCGCGGCGGAAATGCTCGATCTGACGCTCCACGATCTCCGCCGGCACGCCGTCGATGTGTCGCGCGATGTTCGCGAAGAGCCGCTCGCGCTGGCCCGCATCGAACAACCGGAACAGCGCGCCCGGCTGGCTGTAGTAGTCGTCGTCTTCGCGGTGATCGTAGTGATCGACCGCACCGGCCGCGAGCGGCGGCTCACCCGCCTGCGGACGCTGCGCGAAGTCGCCGAAACGGCTCGGTTCGTAGTTCACGTTGCCGCCCAGGTTGCCGTCGGTGCGCATTGCGCCGTCGCGATGGAACGAGTGGAACGGGCAGCGCGGCGCGTTCACCGGAATCTGGTGATGGTTCACACCGAGGCGATAGCGTTGCGTGTCGCCATACGAGAACAACCGCCCCTGCAACAAGCGATCCGGCGAGAAGCCGATGCCCGGCACCACGTTCGCCGGCGTGAAGGCGGCCTGCTCGACATCGGCGAAATAATTCTCCGGATTGCGGTTCAGCTCGATCGTGCCGACGTCGATCAGCGGATAGTCCTTGTGCGGCCAGATCTTCGTGATGTCGAACGGGTTGTACGGCACCTTCGCGGCATCGGCCTCGGGCATCACCTGAATGCGGAAATTCCACTTCGGGAAATTGCCCTTCTCGATCTCATTGAAGAGATCGCGCTGCGCCGATTCGCGGTCCTGAGCAATCACCTGCGCGGCTTCGGCATCGCTGTAGTTCTCCACGCCCTGCGCCGACTTGAAGTGGAACTTCACGTAGAAACGCTCGTTGTTCGCGTTGATGAACGAGAACGTGTGCGAGCCGAAACCGTGCTGCTGACGATAGTTCTTCGGAATGCCGCGATCGCTCATGAGGATCGTCACCTGATGCAGCGACTCCGGATGACGCGACCAGAAGTCCCACGCGGCCACGTTGCTGCGCATGTTGGTGCGCGGATCGCGCTTTTGCGTGTGGATGAAGTCCGGGAACTTGAGCGGATCGCGAATGAAGAACACCGGCGTGTTGTTGCCGACGATGTCCCAGTTGCCCTCTTCCGTGTAGAACTTGATCGAGAAGCCGCGCACGTCGCGCTCGGCATCGGCCGCACCGCGCTCGCCCGCCACGGTCGAAAAGCGGATGAAGAGCGGTGTTTCCTTGCCGACTTCGCCGAACACCTTTGCCTTCGTGTAGCGCGAGATGTCGTGCGTGACCTTGAGCGTGCCGAACGCGCCCGAGCCCTTCGCGTGCACGCGGCGCTCGGGGATCACTTCGCGGTCGAAGTGTGCGAGCTTTTCGAGGAGCCACACGTCCTGCAGCATCACGGGGCCGCGCGGACCGGCGGTGAGCGAGTTCTGATTGTCGACGACGGGTGCGCCGGCTGCCGAGGTGAGAGTACGGTCGGTCATGCTGGATTCCTTCCTTGCTTGCGTGTGTGTTCTGGAATTCGGTGAAATCTGCCGTGCGATGGTGAGATGGCGCGAGGCCGTCAGGCGGACAGCGCGCGGTCGACGAGCAGCGAGAACCACACGGTGCGAAGGCCAGAATGGGCGCGTGCCGAGGTGCTGGGGGTGTTCGGGGTCGTGGTTTGCATCGCTTCCTCCAGGGGTTTTCCGGTTGGGATCGGGTAGAGGAAACTTTAGCAACGACTATCGAAATATGTAATTTGATTTATTCAATCTATCGAATAGACGCTGATTATTGGGGTCGCAAGAAACGTAAGGCTGGAGAATGGCGGCGCGGGCGAATGACGCGCCGGAGGGGAAAACGCGCCGCGCAGCCCGAAAGCGCACGGCGCGATAGACGTCAGGCAGCCTCGGCAGGCGCCTCGATCTTCTTCACGCCGGGCAGCTCGCAGGCGTGAATGGCGTCGACGATCGCCTCGATCGCCGGCATGCGCGTGAAGCTCTTGCGCCACGCGAGCACCACGCGGCGGTCCGGCACGGGTTCGTCAAACGGCACATAGGAAAGCAGCCCGGAATCCACGCCGCCCGCGTGCGGCTTCACCTCGGTTACCGACATACGCGGCAGCACGGTAATGCCCACGCCGCTCGCGACCATATGACGAATGGTCTCCAGCGACGAGCCTTCGAACGTCTTCTGGATGCCGTCGGCGTTCTGCGAGAAGCGCATCAGTTCGGGGCACACGCCCAGCACGTGGTCGCGGAAGCAATGACCGCTGCCGAGCAGCAGCATGGTTTCCTGCTTGAGGTCGTCCGGGTCGATCTTCGGGCGCTGCTCCCACGCATGGCCCGAAGGCAGCGCCACGACGAACGGTTCGTCGTACAGCGGCCGCAGCGTGAGGCCGGTTTCGGGGAACGGCAGCGCCATGATCGCCACGTCGATCTCGCCCTGCTTGAGCAGCTCGATGAGCTTGAGCGTGTAGTTCTCCTGCAGCATGAGCGGCATTTGCGGCACGCGCTTGATCATCTGCTTGACGAGCGTGGGCAGCAGGTAGGGCCCGATGGTATAGATCACGCCGAGGCGCAGCGGCCCGACGAGCGGGTCCTTGCCCTGCTTGGCGATTTCCTTGATCGCGAGCGTCTGTTCGAGCACGCGCTGCGCTTGCGTGACGATCTGCTCGCCGATGGGCGTCACGCTCACCTCGCTGGTGCCGCGCTCGAAGATCTGCACGTTCAGTTCGTCTTCGAGCTTCTTGATGGCGACCGAAAGGGTCGGCTGGCTCACGAAGCAGGCTTCCGCAGCCCGTCCGAAGTGGCGCTCTCGAGCTACCGCGACAATGTATTTCAATTCAGTGAGCGTCATTCGGGGACCAATCAAAAAAGGTGAATCAATAGCTTGTAGTTATACACCTATGGCGGTGATTCGCCAATAATCAACACCCCTATGCGGGGCGTGATCAGCGCAAAAGGGTCAGACGGCGTAGGCGCGCGCAGGTTCCGCGTAATGGACTCGCAGTTGGACTATTTAGGCTTTCAGGTACTGCTCGCGGGCGCCGAGCCAGCGGTTCAAATGCTGCGTGACGACGAGCGGAAACTCGTGCAGCAGACGCTCGGCCGCGCCGCGCGCAGGCTCGATGAGCCATGCGTCGGTCTCGAGGTTCGCGAAGCGCAGCATCGCCGCGCCAGATTGACGCGCGCCCAGGAATTCGCCAGGGCCGCGGATTTCGAGGTCCTTGCGCGCGATCTCGAAGCCGTCGGTGGTCTCGCGCATGGTTTGCAGGCGCGCGCGGCCCGTGAGCGACAACGGCCCGGTATAGAGCAGCACGCACACCGAAGCGGCGCTGCCCCGCCCCACGCGCCCGCGCAACTGGTGCAATTGCGCGAGGCCGAAGCGCTCGGCGTGCTCGATCACCATCAGCGAGGCGTTGGGCACGTCCACGCCCACTTCGATGACCGTCGTCGCCACGAGCAGCTGCACTTCGTTGCGTGAGAACGCATCCATGACGGCGGCCTTGTCCGAGGAAGCGAGGCGGCCGTGCACGAGGCCGACGGTGAGTTCCGGCAGCGCGGCCACGAGCGTTTCGTAAGTCTCGACGGCCGTTTGCAGCTGCAACGTCTCGCTTTCCTCGATCAGCGGACATACCCAGTACACCTGACGACCCGTGAGCGCCGCCGCTCGCACGCGCGCAATCACTTCCTCGCGGCGCGCGTCGGCAACGAGCTTCGTGAGGATCGGCGTGCGGCCGGGCGGCAGCTCGTCGATGGTGGAGACGTCGAGATCCGCGTAGTAGGTCATGGCGAGCGTGCGCGGGATCGGCGTGGCCGACATCATCAGCTGATGCGGCTGGAACTCGCGCTTCGTTTCATCGGGAGACTTCGCATTCTGCGCCTTGGCGCGCAGCGCGAGCCGCTGCTCGACGCCGAAGCGATGCTGCTCATCGACGATCACGAGGCCGAGCCGCGCGAATTCGACGGCCTCCTGAATGATCGCGTGCGTGCCGATCACGAGCTGCGCCGTGCCGAGCGCCGCGGCTTCGAGCGCCGCGCGCTTTTCCTTCGCCTTGAGGCTGCCCGCGAGCCACGCCACCTGCATGCCGAGCGGCTCGAGCCAGCCGCGCAGCTTGCGCGCGTGCTGTTCCGCGAGGATTTCGGTGGGCGCCATGAGCGCGGCCTGGTAGCCGGCGTCGATGGCCTGCGCCGCCGCGAGCGCCGCGACCACGGTCTTGCCGCTGCCCACGTCGCCTTGCAGCAGACGCTGCATGGGATGCGGCTGTTCGAGATCGTGCGCGATTTCCGCCACCACGCGCTCCTGCGCGCCGGTGAGCGTGAACGGCAGCGCGCCGCGCAGACGCGCGAGCAGCGTCCCGTCGCTCTTGCGCCCCGCGACATGGCGCGCCATCGCGGGCGCGGCGCGCGTGCGGCGCTCTTCGTGCGCGCGCTTGAGCGACAGTTGCTGCGCGAGCAGTTCCTCGAACTTGATGCGCGTCCACGCGGGATGCGTGCCGTCGATCAGCTCGTGTTCGTCGGCGTTCACGGGCGGGTGGTGGAGCGTCTTCACGGCGTCCATCAAGGGCGGCAGATTCAGCGGCTCCATGAACTCGTGCGCGACCGTATCGGGCAGCAATTCGGGCAGATGCGCACGCGAAAGCGCGTTGTCGATCGCCTTGCGCAGATACGCCTGGCTCACGCCCGCCGTGGACGGATACACGGGCGTGAGCGCCTGCGGCAGCGGCGCGTCGCCCTCCACGACCTTCACCGCCGGATGCACCATCTCCATGCCGAAGAAGCCGCCGCGCACGTCGCCGCGCACGCGCAGGCACTTGCCGATCGCCATCTGCGCGACCTGCGAGCCGTAGAAGTTCAGGAAGCGTAGATGAAGCTGGTCGCCGTTGTGATCCTCCAGCTTCACGACGAGCTGGCGGCGCGGGCGGTAGGCGATCTCGTTGTCGAACACCACGCCTTCGGTTTGCGCGATGCCGCCCGGCAGCAGTTCGCCGATGGGCGTGAGCGTGGTTTCGTCCTCGTAGCGCATCGGCAGATGCAACACGAGATCGATGTCGCTGCGCAGACCGAGTTTGGCGAGGCGGTCGGCAGTCTTGGTGAGCTTGGGCTTGTCTTTGGCCGCGGCTTTTTCCACGGCTTTTTCTGCGGCCGGGTCCGCGGACTTCTTCGCGGCGCGTTTGCGCGCGGGCGGTGCGGCCCCTTGCGTCGCGTCCGCTTGCCGCTTGCGCTCGCCGTCCTCGGGCGTGCGTGCGTCGTCGGACGCCTCGCTCGCGGACTCGGCTTCGGACATCAATCGGCTAACGGATGGGGGCATGGGCAGCTTCGCAAGTACAATATCGGCTTTCCGGCAAGGCGCGGCGCGAGCAGCGCGACGGCCTCGGCCATCGGGCACGGCGCGCGCATCGCTATCGCGCACGTCCCGCAATCATAGCCTTTCGTCACGCACGATCGGCCATTGCAGCCGCTTTTTGGGGCGCAACCGCTTGACGGTTCGGCTCCGCAAAGCCGCCGCGCGCCGGGCCTCCGGCGCATTTCCGTTACTTCAGGCCGCATGTTCAAGCTTTCCGATTTCGATTTCGACCTCCCCGAGGAACTGATCGCGCAGACCGCCCTGCCCGAGCGCAGCGCGAGCCGTCTGCTGGAGGTCGATAACACGACGCAGTTGCCAGGCCAACCCGCGCGTCTGACCGACCGCCGCTTTTCCGACCTGCCCGCGTGCATCGCGCCGGGCGACTTGCTCGTCTTCAACGATACCAAGGTGCTGAAGGCGCGTTTCTTCGGCCAGAAGGCCAGCGGCGGCAAGATCGAGGTGCTCGTGGAGCGCCTGACCGGCGCGCGCACGGCGCTCGCGCAGATCCGCGCGAGCAAGAGCCCGGGCCCCGGCACGGTGCTGCGCCTCGCCGATGCGTTCGACGTGACGGTGGGCGAGCGCGTCGATCAGTTCTACACGCTGCACTTTCCCGACGACTGCCTCACGCTGATCGAGCAGCACGGCCGTCTGCCGCTGCCGCCCTACATCACGCACGACGCCGACGCGAGCGACGAAACGCGCTATCAAACGGTATTCGCGCAGAATCCGGGCGCGGTGGCCGCGCCCACGGCGGGCCTGCACTTCGACGACGCCCTGCTCGCGCAACTCGACGCGCAAGGCGTCGAGCGCGCCACGCTCACGCTGCACGTGGGCGCGGGCACATTCCAGCCGGTGCGCGTGGAGAACATCGCCGAGCACAAGATGCATAGCGAGTGGTACGACCTGCCGCAATCGCTCGTCGACAAGATCGCGGCTGCGCGTGCGCGCGGCGGCCGTGTGATCGCGGTGGGCACGACCTCGATGCGCGCGCTCGAAGCCGCTGCGCGCGACGCCGACCGCGCAGGCCGCGCGCTCGCGGCAACGCAGGCGGAAACCGATATCTTCATCACGCCTGGCTACCAGTTCCGTGTGGTGGACCGACTCGTGACGAACTTCCACCTGCCGAAGTCCACGCTGCTGATGCTCGTCTCGGCGTTCGCAGGCATCGAAACGATACGCGCGGCGTACCGTCACGCGATTGCCGAACGCTATCGCTTCTTCAGTTACGGCGACGCAATGCTGCTGACTCGAACCGACGACGCGCTCAGCAAGTAACACGCACATTTCCCAAGCCGTCGCGCGACATGAAAAACGCGCGGCGGCGTTTCATCATCTGCGCCGGACTTGCGATCCGGAGTTGGCGCTTTAGCGCTTACTCCGGTCCCATGCAAAGCACGCGATCCGGAGTTGGCGCTTTAGCGCATACTCCGGTCCCATGCAAAGCACTTTCCGGTAGCACAGGAGTCAACCGCATGACCGACGGTCATCAAAGCAACGCACGCGCCGAACACGGCACGTATCTGGGCGAACGCCCGCAAAACGGCCTCAAATTCGAACTGCTCGGCACCGACGGCCTCGCCCGCCGCGGGCGCGTCACGCTCAATCATGGCGCGGTCGAAACGCCGATCTTCATGCCCGTGGGCACCTACGGCACCGTGAAGGCCACGCAGCCGCGCGAGCTCGAAGAGATGAAGGCGCAGATCATCCTCGGCAACACCTTTCACCTCTGGCTGCGTCCGGGCCTGGAGACGATCGAGGCGCACGGCGGCCTGCATCGCTTCATGGGCTGGAACCGGCCGATCCTCACGGATTCGGGCGGCTTCCAGGTGTTCTCGCTCGGCGACCTGCGCAAGATCTCGGAAGACGGCGTGCGCTTCGCCTCACCCGTGAACGGCGACAAGCTGTTCCTCTCGCCCGAAGTGTCGATGCAGATCCAGAAGGTGCTGAATTCCGACATCGTCATGCAGTTCGACGAGTGCACGCCCTACGCGACCAACGGCGTGCCCACCACGCACAAGGAAGCCGCGGATTCGATGCGCATGTCGATGCGCTGGGCGCAGCGCTCGATCGACGAGTTCAACCGTCTCGGCAACCCGAATGCACTCTTCGGCATCGTGCAGGGCGGCATGTTCGAGGACCTGCGCGACGAATCGCTCGCCGGCCTCTCGCAGATGCCGTTCCACGGCTACGCGATCGGCGGCCTTTCGGTGGGCGAACCGAAGGAAGACATGATGCGCGTGCTCGAACACATCGCGCCGAAGCTGCCCGCCGACAAACCGCATTACCTGATGGGCGTCGGCACGCCGGAAGACCTGGTGGCGGGCGTGGCCTCGGGCGTCGACATGTTCGACTGCGTGATGCCCACGCGCAATGCGCGCAACGGCTGGATCTTCACGCGCTTCGGCGACATCAAGATCCGCAACGCCGTGCACCGCAACTCGCTGCGCCCGCTCGACGAACAATGCGGCTGCTATACCTGCCGCCACTTCACGCGCGGCTACCTGCACCACCTGCACCGCGTGGGCGAGATCCTCGGCGCGCAGCTCAACACGATCCACAATCTGCACTACTACCTGGAGCTGATGAGTGAGATGCGCGCGGCGATCGAGACGAAGACGTTCGCGGCGTTCCGCCAGCGCTTCGCCGAACAGCGCGCACGCGGCGTGGATTGAGAGGGCGTCTCACGACGGCGCGTCACGTGCCGGCCGCGAAACATTACAATTAACTTTCGAGACAATGACGCGGGCAAGGCATGCGGTCCGCCCGAGCCGCCCCGGTTTTCACGCGTACACATGTCGCGTCGGGGCGGGATCCGGGATAAGCACTTGATCGCAAAGCCAATTTTGCGTCATCGTCGCGATGAATGCCGGTGGTAGAATAACCGGCTCGCTTTTTGATCGTAAAAAACGGAGAGACCAACGTGTCGTTCATTTCCAATGCCTTCGCGCAAGGCAGTGCAGCAGGTGGTGCCGAATCGAGCCTCATGAGCTTCCTGCCGCTCATTCTGATGTTCGCCGTGCTGTACTTCATCATGATCCGTCCGCAGATGAAGCGTCAGAAGGAACATCGCAACATGCTCGCGGCCATGGCCAAGGGCGACGAAGTGATCACGAGCGGCGGCATCGTCGGCAAGGTGACCAAGGTCAGCGAAGCCTACGTCGGCGTCGAAATCGCGGATGGCACGGAAATCACCGTGCAGAAGTCGTCGGTCTCGACCATCCTGCCGAAGGGCACGATCAAGTCGCTGTAAAGCTTCACGGTTTCCCCGAGGCCGTTGCCTCCGAAAGAACGGCCTCGCGCATCCGGCCCGCCCTCGCAGCCACTGACCAGCAAACGTCAATGCAGGTACGCCCCGAAGGCAACGCCGGACGCGCACGCAGCGCTTAAGGCCATTCCCCTCCCCCGTTGGGTCAACCAATGAACCGTTATCCCCTCTGGAAATATGTCGTGATGCTGGTGGCGCTCGTCATCGGCTTCGTGTACACATTGCCCAATTTCTTCGGCGAAGCGCCCGCGGTCCAGGTGTCGAGCGGTAAAGCCACCGTCAAGCTCGACTCGGGCACGCTCGCCCAGGTCGAAGCCGCGGTCGCCGCGAACAATATCCGCGCGACCGACGTGACGTTCGACAACTCGACGCTGAACGCGAACATCCGCGTGCGCGTCGCCGACACGGACACGCAGCTGCGCCTGAAAGACGCGCTGAACAAGGCGCTGAACGCCGACCTGAACGACCCGCAGTACATCGTCGCCCTGAACCTGCAGAGCGCCTCGCCGCGCTGGCTCACGTCGCTGCACGCGCTGCCGATGTACCTCGGCCTCGACCTGCGCGGCGGCGTGCACTTCCTGCTCCAGGTCGACATGAACGGCGCGCTCAACAAGAAGCTCGACTCCGACGCTTCGGACGTGCGCACGCTCCTGCGCGACAAGAACATCCGCGACGGCGGCGTGAACCGCGTCAACCAGTCGGTGGTCGTCAATTTCGCCGACGCCGATACGGCCGAGCAGGCGCGCAAGGTCCTCGCGGGCTCGGGCGGCATCACCGAACTGCAGTGGTCCTCGCAGAACAACCCCGAAGGCGGCGTGCAGCTCGTCGGCACGTTCACGCCGGCCGTGAAGACGGCGGTTCAGCAAGCCGCGCTCAAGCAGAACATCCAGACGCTGCACAACCGCGTGAACGAACTCGGCGTGGCCGAGCCCGTGATCCAGCAGCAAGGCGACGACCGTATCGTGGTCGAACTGCCGGGCGTGCAGGACACCGCCAAGGCGAAGGACATCATCGGCCGCACGGCGACGCTCGAAGCACGCCTCGCCGACCCGATGGGCCTGCATCCGGACGTGAACGCGCCGGTGCCGCCGGGCGACGAGCTCTTCACGCAAGGCAACGCCGCGCCGGTGCTGCTGCGCAAGCAGGTGATCTTCACCGGCGACCGCATCATCGACGCCTCGGCGGGCTTCGACGAGCATCAGCGTCCGTCGGTCAACATCCGCCTCGACTCGGCGGGCGGCCGCGCGGTGCGCGCCGTCTCGCGCGACAACATCGGCAAGCCGATGGCGATGGTGCTGTTCGAAAAGGGCAAGGGCGAAGTGCTGACGGTGGCGACCATCCAGTCGGAACTGGGCGACCGCTTCCAGATCACGGGCCAGCCCACGCCGCAGGCCGCCGCCGACCTCGCGCTGCTGCTGCGCGCAGGCTCGCTCGCCGCGCCGATGGACATCATCGAGGAACGCACGGTTGGCCCGAGCCTTGGCGCGGACAACATCCGCAAGGGCTTCGACTCGGTGATCTACGGCTTCGCCGCCATCGCCGTATTCATGATCGCCTACTACATGCTGTTCGGCGCGATCTCGATGATCGGCCTGTCGGTGAACCTGCTGCTGCTCGTGGCCGTGCTCTCCATGCTGCAGGCCACGCTCACGCTGCCGGGTATCGCGGCTATTGCGCTGGCGCTCGGTATGGCGATCGACGCGAACGTGCTGATCAACGAGCGCGTGCGCGAAGAACTGCGCAACGGCGCGCCGCCGCAGCTGGCCATCCAGAACGGCTACGCACACGCCTGGGCGACGATTCTCGACTCGAACGTGACCACGCTCATCGCCGGTCTCGCGCTGCTCGCGTTCGGTTCGGGCCCGGTGCGCGGCTTCGCGATCGTGCACTGTATCGGCATTCTCACGTCGATGTTCTCGGCCGTGTTCTTCTCGCGCGGTCTCGTGAACCTCTGGTACGGCGGCAAAAAGAAGCTCAAGTCGCTCGCGGTGGGTCAGGTGTGGCGTCCGGAGCCGGATGAAGGCACGCCCGCGCTCGCCGGCGCCGATGCCGGCACCGACACGGGCCGCGCCGTCGCCGCGACGGCCACGAAGCGTGAGCCGGCCAGGGCCGGCGCCAAAGGCGCCGCGCGCGCCAAGCCGGTCGTGCGCCGCCGCGATGCCCAGGGCGGCACCGGCGGCTCCGGCAACAACACCGGCTCGTCCCGCTGATACGGAGTCAAGACCATGGAATTTTTCCGCATCCGCAAAGACATCCCGTTCATGAAGCACGCGTTGATCTTCAACGCGATCTCGCTCCTGACCTTCATCGCGGCGGTGTTCTTCCTCTTCCACCGCGGCCTGCACCTGTCGATCGAATTCACGGGCGGCACGGTCATCGAAGTGCAGTATCCGCAGGCGGTGCCGCTCGAGCCGTTGCGCGACTCGCTCACCAAGATCGGCTACGGCGACGCCCAGGTGCAGAACTTCGGCACCTCGCGCGACGTGCTGATCCGCCTGCCGCTCAAGCAGGGCCTGAGCTCCGCGCAGCAGAGCGACCAGGTGATGTCCACGCTCAAGGCCGCTGAACCGCAGGTGCAGCTGCAGCGCGTGGAGTTCGTCGGCCCGCAGGTGGGCAAGGAGCTCGCCACCGATGGCCTGCTCGCGCTCGCCTGCGTGGTGGCGGGCATCGTCATCTACCTGTCGTTCCGCTTCGAATGGAAGTACGCCGTGGCCGGCGTGATCGCGAACCTGCACGACGTCGTGATCATCCTGGGCTTCTTCGCGTTCTTCCAGTGGGAGTTCTCGCTCTCCGTGCTCGCGGCGGTGCTCGCCGTGCTCGGCTACTCGGTGAACGAATCGGTCGTTATCTTCGACCGGATTCGCGAGACCTTCCGGCGCGAGCGCAAGATGAGCGTGACCGAAGTCATCAACCACGCCATCACCAGCACGATGTCGCGAACCATCATCACCCACGGCTGTACGCAGATGATGGTGCTCTCGATGTTCTTTTTCGGCGGCCCGACGCTGCACTACTTCGCCCTGGCGCTGACGGTGGGTATTCTCTTCGGCATCTACTCGTCGGTGTTCGTCGCGGCGGCGCTCGCGATGTGGCTCGGCGTGAAGCGCGAAGACCTCATCAAGGACAAGAAGGAAAAGTTCGATCCGAACGATCCGAACGCGGGCGCGCAGGTCTAAGCGGCGCACCAGCAAAAAAGCCGGTTCTTGCGAACCGGCTTTTTTTTCGTGCCTGCGCAACGGCCTTCGCCGCGCTGCCGCGCTTCCCTATTGCTTGATCCCTTCGGCCTGGATATGCAGCGTGGTCTTCATCTTGAAGCCATACTTCTTGCCCGAGTCCATGCCGAAGTCGTCGCGATTGAATGCGGCCTCGGCCTCCACGCCGCACACCTCGCGTTTGAGCACCGGGTGCTGCATGCACTTGAACGACTCGATCTCGAGCTTGAGCGGCCGCGTCACGCCGTGCAGCGTGAAGTCGCCGATCACTTCCTTGGGCGTGTCGCCATTGAAGACGATGCGCGTGCCCTTGTAGGTGGCCGTGGGGTACTTCGCGACATCGAGAAAGTCGTCGCCCACCAGGTGCTGGTCGAGCTGCGGATTGCCGGTCTGGATCGACGCCGGATCGATCGTCACGTCCACGGTGCCCGTTTTGGCCGCGCGGTCCAGCGTGACCATGCCCGTGGTCTTCGTGAACTTGCCGCGCCACGTGGACAGACCGCCGAAGTGGTCGGACTCGAAGCTCGGAAACGTGTGGTTCGGATCGAGCTGGTAAGTATCGGCGGCGTGCGCGGCGTGCGTCACCAGGGCGGCGAGCGACACGGCGCCCCCTGCGGCCATCAGTGCGAGCTTGTTCAATAGCACCTCCTCGGAGTCGTCGATCTACTTGTGCGCGACGACGATATGAAATTTGATGAGCACTTCGTCGGCGACGATCGAGGTGTCCTTCCACTCGCCGGTGCCGATTTCGAAGGCGAGCCGGTGGATCGGCAACGTGCCGTCGAAGGTCTGCGTGCCGCCCTGCTGCGTGAGCACGACGGGGACAGCCACGTTCTGCATGTGCCCCTTGATCGTCAGTTTGCCGCTCACGCTGTACTGGTTCGTTCCGGTCGGCGCGATGGCGGTCGAGACGAACGTTGCCTGCGGGAACGTCTTCGCGTCGAACCATTCGGGCCCGTGCACCGAATCGTTGTAGGTCGGGTCTCCCAGATCATAGCTCGCCGTGTCGACCGTGATCTTCGCGCTGCCGCCCGCAGGTTTGGCCGGATCGAAGGCGATCTGCGCGTCGAACTTCGTGAAGCTGCCCTGGACCGATACGTTCATCTGGCGCGAGACGGCGACGATCGTGCTCTTCGCCGCGTCGAGCTGCGCATGGGCGGCCCCGCCCGCGAGCAGCACCGCGGCGGCGCCGGTCCACACTGCCGCGGCCCCGACCGCCGGGCGCCACCGATAAGAACGAATCCACCTCGACAAGGCTTCCATGATCGTCTCGCTTTGATTGCGTAGTCATTGACTTCGTGGATGGGCAGCGGCCACCTTGCGCAGCCATGCATGCTCCATGCCCGAAAGATAATCCAAATTGGGTGACTGCAAACATCCGGAGATAAGGGCCGGGTCCGGGCCGGGCTCGCACACGCGCACGGCGCAAACGTGGCACACTTCGCAGCCCGTTCGCCGGCCACGCGAGCGCCGCTTGAGCGGCTGACCCGCGGCTTGCCCCGCGGCAGCCCCGCGGCAGCCCCGGCGGCCGCCCCGTCGGGGGTCGGCGGCTCGTTCCGGCACGCCGCCGGGCGCGTTTGGTAACATGGCGCGAAGCGCTGTCGGCACCTTCCTGATTGTGTGCCGCCGCAGCGCGTCCCTCGTTCACGTCGTTTTGCGTCACCTGCCCGCATGGCCCAGGACAAACTGATCGCGTGTCACGACTGCGACGCGCTCTACCGCAAACCGCGGCTGCTCGGCCGCCAGTCAGCGCGCTGCTCGCGCTGCGGCGCCACGCTCTACAGCAGCGCCGCGTCCCAACTCGACCGCATCTGCGCCATCACGGTCGCGGCGCTCGTCACCTTCATCATCGCCCAGTCGTTCCCGATCATCGAGCTCGATGCGAACGGTATCACTACGGAGTCGAGCCTGTTCGGCGCCCTCGTGGTGCTGTGGCACGAGGACATGGAGATCATCGCGGTGATCGTCTTCTGCGCAACCATCCTCTTTCCGCTCACGGAGATGGTAGCGCTGCTTTACGTCCTGCTGCCGGTGCGGCGCGGCTTCATTCCACCGGGCTTCGACCACGTGCTGCGCGCCATCCAGTTCGTGCGGCCCTGGGGCATGCTCGAAGTCTTCATGCTGGGCGTGCTCATCACGATCGTGAAAATGGTGAGCCTCGCGCGCGTGATTCCCGAAACCGCGCTCTTCGCCTTCGGCGCGCTCACGCTGATGTTCACCGTGGTCGTCACCTTCGATGCGCGCACGCTCTGGGACATCGCCGACGGCCTGCGCGACGCCGCACGCGCGGCGCGCGAGGGCGGCGCGGGTCCGGACGGCCTCGCGGGCGACGCCGGCTCGGGCGCACCGCACGCGCCGCCTTCGCCCGCCGCGCCGTCACCGGCTGCGGCCCATCCGCTCTCCGAGCCCGAGATCCGCGAGCCCGGCGAGCGCGCGCAAGACCCGGCGGCGCCGCGCGGCGGCCCGCTCCCCAAGGGGCGCCGATGAAATACCAGACCGCCAGCGACGCCGGCTACGTCTCCTGCCACGCCTGCGGGCACGTGCAGCCGCACGTGCGCGCGCCGAAGCACGCGCGCTGCGCACGCTGCGGCTCGCCCGTGCACGAGCGCAATCCGGACAGCATCATGCGCACGTGGGCGCTCCTGATTGCCGCGGCGCTGCTCTACATCCCCGCGAACCTGCTGCCTGTGATGCATACGGCCTCGCTCGTCGGCGACGAGGACGACACCATCATGAGCGGCGTGGTCTACTTCTGGACCTCGGGCGACTGGCCGCTCGCCGTGATCGTCTTCATCGCCAGCATTCTCGTGCCGATGCTCAAGCTGTCGGTGCTCGCGCTGCTCGCGATCACCTCCCAGCGCGGCTCGACATGGCGGCCCGTGGAACGCACGAAGCTCTACCGGCTCGTCGAATTCATCGGGCGCTGGTCGATGCTCGACGTGTTCGTTGTCACGCTAACCGTGGCGCTGGTACGCTTCCAGTCGCTTGCGGTCATCACGGCGGGCCCCGGCGCGATCGCGTTCGGCTCGGTCGTGATCCTGACGATGATCGCCTCGATGCAGTTCGATCCGCGCTTGATCTGGGATCCGGTGGACGAAGACAAACACAAACCTGCGCAACACACACAGGATCAACCCCATGAATAGTCCGAAAGGACCGACCCCGCCCAATCTGCCGGAGCCGGAGATCGTCAAGCCGCGGCGCTGGCTGCCTTCGCTCGTCTGGATCGTGCCGATCGTCGCGGCGCTGATCGGCGTGGCGCTCGTCGTGAAGTCGGTCGCCACGCGCGGCCCGACCATCACGATCAGCTTCGTGAGCGCCGAAGGACTCGAGCCCGGCAAGACCAAGGTCAAGTACAAGGACGTGGACATCGGCTCGGTGCGTGCGATCAAGCTCTCGCCCAACCTTTCGCATGTGATCGTCACGGTCGAGCTCACCAAGGACGCCGAACGCTTCGCCGTGAAGGACAGCCGCTTCTGGGTCGTGCGCCCGCGCGTGGGCGCAAGCGGCGTCTCGGGCCTCACCACGCTGCTCTCGGGCTCGTATATCGGCGCCGACGCCGGCCGCTCGCAGGAATCGCAAAGCGACTTCGTCGGGCTGGAA
Source organism: Paraburkholderia sp. EG287B (assembly GCF_040965595.1). Lineage (NCBI taxonomy): Bacteria > Pseudomonadati > Pseudomonadota > Betaproteobacteria > Burkholderiales > Burkholderiaceae > Paraburkholderia > Paraburkholderia sp. EG287B. The sequence continues at coordinate 52,320 of NZ_JBFRCG010000014.1, read as the reverse complement.
GCGCCGCCTGCCGTGACCATCGACGAGAAGGGGCATCGCTATACCTTGCACAGTGCGACGCTCGGCTCGCTCGACATCGGCACGCCGATCTTCTTCCGGCGCATCCAGGTAGGCCAGGTGACAGGCTATTCGCTCGACAAGGACGGCACCGGCGTGACGGTACAGGTGTTCGTGAGCGCGCCCTTCGACCAGTACGTGGGTACCAACACGCGCTGGTGGCACGCGAGCGGCGTGAACGTGCAGCTCGATTCGAACGGCATCAAGGTCAACACGCAGTCGCTCGCCACCATCGTGGTAGGCGGCCTCGCGTTCCAGGCGCCGCCCGGCCAGTCCATGGGCCCCCAGGCGCCCGACAGCGCCACCTTCGCGCTCGCCTCCGACGAGGCTGAGGCAATGCGCGAGCCGGACGGCGCGCCGCAACGCGTGGTCATGTACTTCAACCAGTCGTTGCGCGGCCTTTCAGTGGGCGCGACGGTCGATTTCCGCGGCATCGCGCTCGGTCAGGTAACCGACATCGGCATCGAGTACGACCCGAAACAGCACAACTTCACGATGCCCGTGACGATCGACCTCTACCCGCTGCGCCTGTCGCGCCGCATCCGCGGCGAAACGCCCGCGCCGCATACGCCGCAAAGCCAGGAGCTGATCAAGCGGCTCGTCGCGCGCGGCCTGCGCGGCCAGTTGCGCACCGGCAATTTGATCACGGGTCAGCTTTACATCGCGCTCGACATCTTCCCGAAGGCGGGCCCGGCGACGGTCGACTTCAACCACGATCCGCTCGAGCTGCCCACGGTGCCGAACTCGCTCGAAGAACTGCAGCTGCAGGTCGCGGACATCGCGAAGAAGCTCGATCAGATTCCGTTCGACAAGATCGGCAACAACCTGAACGAGTCGCTCAAGAACGCCAACCAGCTGTTCGGCAAGGTGAACGACCAGATCCTGCCGCAGCTGCAAGGCACGCTCGACCAGGCGCAGAAGACCTTCAACGCCGCGCAGTCCACGCTGCAGCAGGATTCGCCGCTGCAGTCCGACGTGCACCAGGCGATGCAGGAACTCACGCGTACGCTGCAATCGCTCAACGCGCTCTCCGACTATCTGGAGCGCCATCCCGAATCGCTGCTGCGCGGCAAATCTGGAGACAAGCCATGACGTTCCGACGCGTCCCCGCCCTTGCCGCGCTCGGCGCGCTGGTCATCGCCGCCGCACTGGCGGGCTGCAGTTCGCCCGCCAGCCGGTTCTACACGCTCAGCCCGAGCGACGACACGGCTCGCACCGCGGCCGCGCAGGGCGCAGGCAACGCCCAGTGGCTGATCGAACTGGCGCCTGTGGATGTTCCGCCGCAGGTCGCAAAGACCCAGTTCGTCGTGCAAACCGACGCCAACCAGGTGCGTGTACTCGAGCAGGAGCGCTGGTCCTCGATGCCCGGCGACGAGATCCGCCGGGCGCTCTCGGGCGACCTCACGCAGCAGCTCGGCACCATCGACGTGTACGGCTCGCCGCATCCCGAGGGCGTGCCCGTGTATCGCGTGAGCGTGAACGTGCAGCGCTTCGAATCGTGGCCGGGCTCGCATGCGCTCATCGACGCCGTGTGGAGCGTACGCGCGCTCGACACGCAAACGGTCCTGACCTGCCGCAGCGTGCTCAACCAGAAGGTGGGCGACGGCTACGACGCGCTCGTCATCGGCCACCGGCAGGCGGTCGAGGCGCTCTCGCAGTCGATCGCGAGCGGCGTGCGCGCGCTCGCGGCCGCGCCGCGCGTGAGCGTGGCGGCGAATGGCGCGAAGACGGGCGCGCGCGCGAAGGCGGCGCCGAGCATTGCCTGCCCGCAGATGGCGGCTGCCGGCGGCTGAGGGGGCGGATTTGCGCTGGCGCGGCCCCGCGGCGTAGCTGATCCCCACGCCCCGCAGGCGATCCGGATCCAATAAAGGCCCGCACCAGGCATTCTCGGAGGAGGCGTCAGGGACGCGGCAGATGGCGGCCAAGGGCGGGCATTGAGCGGTCTTCAGCGGCGCGGGCGGCATACACGTCTGGCCGCTCCCGCAACCCGCGTACAATAGCGCCTTCCCCGCAGCGTCCCATCCTCCTTCATGTCTTTCGATTTCTTTGCCCCCTGCCCGCGCGGCCTCGAAGCCGCGCTCGCCGCCGAACTGGCCGAAACCGCGCAACGGCGCCTGCCGCCCGGCGCACTCCAGGTCGGCGCCGAGGTGCCCGGCGGCGTGCATTTCCGCGGCAACTGGGCCGGCGGCATCGCCGCCAACCTCCATTCGCGCATCGCGAGCCGCGTGCTCCTGAAGATCGCCCAGCGGCCGTACCGCAGCGAACAGGACATCTATGCGCTCGCGCGCGAGCAGCAATGGGAGAAGTGGTTCTCGGCGAACGAGACGATCCGCATCGACATCACCGCGATCAAGTCGCCGCTGCGCAGCCTCGAATTCGCCACGCTGCGCGTGAAGGACGCGATCTGCGACCGCATGCGCGACAAGGCCGGCGCGCGTCCGAGCGTCGATACCGCCTATCCCGATGTGCGTGTGTTCGCCTTCCTCACGGCGAACGAATGCACGCTCTATCTCGACACCTCGGGCGAGCCGCTTTTCAAACGCGGCTGGCGTCTGGACAAGGGCGCCGCCCCGCTGCGCGAGAACCTCGCCGCGGGCATCCTGCGCCTCACGGGCTGGACGCCCGGCACGCCGCTCTATGACCCGATGTGCGGCAGCGGCACCTTCCTCGCGGAAGCCGCGCAAGTCGCGCTCGACATCGCACCGGGGCTCGATCGCCGCTTCGGCTTCGAGTCGCTCAAGCAGGCCGACTTGGCCGCGTGGAGGCACCTCAAGAGCGAGGCGAACACGGCACGCAACCTCGCACAAAGCAAGACCAGCGACCTGCTGATTTACGGCAGTGACATCTCCGACGTCATGCTGGAAAAGGCGCGTGCGAACTTCAAGCGCGCGGGCTTCGGCAGCGTGACGCTCAAGCAGCTCGACGCGCGCAACATGACGCCGCCCTCGGCTGCGCCCGGCATTCTCGTGGCGAATCCGCCGTATGGCGAGCGTATCGAAGTGCGCGGCCGCAACGCGCGCGGCGAGGCGCGCCCGACGGCGCGCGAGCTGCGCGGCGACGATGACGAAGGCTTCCGCCGCGCCAAGGACGAGGCGCCCGACGCCGAGTTCTTCCAGGCACTCGGCGACGCGCTCAAGCAGCGCTTCACGGGCTGGCGCGCGTTCGTCCTCACCTCGGACCGCAAGCTGCCGGGCCAGCTGCGCCTGCGCGAAGCCGCCAAGACGCCGCTCTACAACGGCGCGCTCGAATGCCGCCTGTTCCGCTTCGACCTGATCGCGGGCAGCGTGCGCCAGCGTCCGGCCAGCGGCGGCGCGAACCCCGCCGCCGGCAACGACGACGCCAGCTGACATTGGCAAACGCGCACGGCGGGTGACGCTCCCACCCGCCGCCGAAGCGCCCGGCACGGCGCGTCAAACCTACTGACAACACGCTGTCAGCAGCCCCCTGGCACACTGCTTCTACGCCATCCGGCGAGGCTGCCGCCGCCCGGCTGCCGCCATTCAACGTCCGCCGTTGTCTTCGAGGAGCTGCACCGTGTCTACCGATCTGTCCCGTGTGATCTCGTGGTTCGAAATTCCCGCGCACGACCTGGAGCGTGCCGCCCGCTTTTACGAAACCGCCTTCGACACCGCGCTGCAGCGCGAAGTAGTCGGCGGCGTGCCGATGGCGCTGTTCGCTCACACCGATACGGAAACCGGCGGCTGCATCGTGTTCAATCCGCATGACGCCAAGCCCGACCCGAAGGGCGTGCTCGTGTATCTGAACGCGCAGCCATCGGTCACGGCCGTGCTCGACCGTGTGGCAAAGGCCGGCGGCAAGCAGCAAGGGCCAGCGGTGGAGCTGCCGAACAACTACGGTTATATCGGCTTCTTCATCGATACCGAAGGCAACCGCGTCGGTCTGCACGCGCCGAAGCTCGGTTAAGCCACGGCCGGGCGCCGCGCGCGCCCGGCGCTATCATCTGTGCTTCTCCCAGTCACCGCGCCCGCCTTCGCGACCGCCCTGCCATGACCCGCCGTGCCGACCGCCTTTTTCGCATCGCCGAACTGCTGCGCGGCCGCCGTCTCACCACCGCGCAGCAACTGTCAGAATGGCTCGAAGTCTCGCCGCGCACGGTCTATCGCGACGTGCGCGACCTGCAGCTTTCGGGCGTGCCGATCGAGGGCGAGGCGGGCATCGGCTACCGGCTCGCGCGCACGGCGAGTCTGCCGCCGCTCACCTTCACCGCGGACGAACTCACCGCGCTCGCGGTGGGGGCGCGCATGGCCGAATCGTGGGGCGGCGCGGCGCTCGCGAGCGGCGCACGGGGCGCGCTGGCGAAAGTCGCCGCCGCGATGCCCGCGGAAAAGCGCGCCGTGCTGGAACGGCTCGCCGTGTTCGCGCCGGCGTATCACATGGATCACGCGTTCTCGGACAAGCTCGACGCGCTGCACCGCGCCGTCGACACGCGGCTCGTCGTGCGCTTCGCGTACTGCGACCGCATCGGCGCGCATACGGAGCGGCGCATCTGGCCGCTTGGGCTCGTGTACTGGGGCGCGCAATGGACCGTGGGCGCCTGGTGCGAAATGCGCGAGGACTTCCGCAACTTCAACATCGCGCGCATGGAGAACGTGGAAGTGCTCGAGCAGTTTCCCGATGTGAGCGGGCGGCGGCTGGCCGACTATCTGCGCCGCGTGAATGCGCCGTCGTTGTGAGCGCTCAGCACGGCCGCAATTGAAAAAAGCGCGCATCGCTGCGCGCCTTTCGCGTGGGTTTGATGCGAGCAGCACTTACTCCACCGCCTTCACCATCTCCTCGATCACCTTCTTCGCGTCGCCGAACACCATCATGGTCTTGTCCATGTAGAAGAGCTCGTTGTCGAGGCCCGCGTAGCCCGCCGCCATCGAACGCTTGTTCACGATGATCGTGCGCGCCTTGTACGCCTCGATGATCGGCATGCCCGCGATCGGCGACTTCGGGTCATTCTTCGCCGCCGGATTCACCACGTCGTTCGCCCCGAGCACCAGCACCACGTCGGTCTGGCCGAACTCGTTGTTGATGTCCTCCATCTCGAACACCATGTCGTAGGGCACTTCGGCTTCCGCGAGCAGCACGTTCATGTGGCCCGGCATGCGGCCCGCCACCGGGTGGATCGCGTAGCGCACATCCACGCCCTTCTCCACGAGCTTGTCGGTGAGTTCCTTCAGCGCATGCTGTGCGCGCGCCACCGCGAGACCGTAGCCCGGCACGATCACGACGCTTTCCGCATTGCCGAGCATGAACGCGGCGTCGTCAGCCGAGCCCGACTTCACCGGACGCTGTTCCTGCGAGCCGCCTGCTGCCGCCGCACCCGCCTCGCCGCCGAAGCCGCCCAGCAGCACGTTGAAGAACGAGCGGTTCATCGCGTGGCACATGATGTACGACAGGATCGCGCCGGAAGAGCCCACCAGCGAGCCCGCGATGATCAGCATGGCGTTGTTCAGCGAGAAGCCGATGCCCGCCGCCGCCCAGCCCGAGTACGAGTTCAGCATCGAGACGACCACGGGCATGTCCGCGCCGCCGATCGGGATGATGATGAGCACGCCCAGCGCGAACGCGATCGCCGTCATGATGATGAACGGCAGCCACGACTGCGTGAGGAAGAACAGGATGCCGAAGCCGATCATGCCGAGCGCGAGCATCAGGTTGATCAGATGCTGGCCGGGATAAACAACCGGCGCGCCCTGGAACAGCCTGAACTTGTACTTGCCGGAGAGCTTGCCGAAGGCGATCACGGAACCTGAGAACGTGATCGCACCGACGAACGTGCCGATGAACAGCTCGATACGGTTGCCATACGGCAGGAAGCCCGGATACGGCGCGTCTTCAGCAACCAGTCCGAACGCGGCCGGCTCAGAGACCACCGCATACGCGATGCACACCGCCGCCAGACCGATCAGCGAGTGCATGGCCGCGACGAGTTCGGGCATCTTCGTCATCTCGACGCGCGCGGCGACGTAGGCGCCCAGGCCGCCACCCACCACGAGCGCACCAAAGAGCAAGCCAAGGCCGAGCCCGAGATTCGAGCCGAACTGTGCGGACTCCTTCACGATCAGCGCAAGGGTCGTGAGAATGGCGATGGCCATACCGACCATGCCGAACACGTTGCCGGCGCGCGCGCTCTTCGGATTCGACAGTCCCTTGAGCGCCTGGATAAAGCAGACCGACGCCACCAGATAAAGCAGCGTAACGACGTTCATGCTCATTTACGCGCCCTCCTTGCTGCCGGGGGCGGAGAGCTTTTTCGGCTCCTTCTTGCGGAACATCTCCAGCATTCGCCGCGTGACGAGGAACCCGCCGAACACGTTCACGGCCGCGAGCAGCACGGCGAAGGTGCCGAAGAACTTGCCCGGTCCGCCCACGGTCAGGCCCGTGGCGAGCATCGCGCCGACGATCACGATCGCGGAAATCGCATTGGTCACGGCCATGAGCGGCGTATGCAGCGCGGGCGTGACGTTCCAGACCACGTGATAGCCCACGTACACGGCCAGCACGAAGATGATCAGGTTGATGACGGTATGGTTGATGACTTCCATTGTTGGTCTCCTCCTCGTCATGCCTTGCGCGTGACCTGGCCGTCGCGGGCCAGCAGCGTGGCCGCGACGATGTCGTCCGCGAGATCGATGTTGAGCGTGCCTTCCTTCGTGATAATCAGCTTCAGGAAGTCGAGCAGGTTGCGCGCGTAGAGCGCGGAGGCGTCGGCGGCGACCATCGAGGCGAGGTTCGTGTAGCCGCAGATCTGCACGCCGTGGTGCGTCACCACCCTGTCGGCCTCGGTGAGCGGGCAGTTGCCGCCGCGTCGGCCGCTGGCCTCGTCCGCAACGGGACCGCGTCCTGCCGCGAGGTCGATGACCACCGAGCCCGGCTTCATCGCCTGCACGGTTTCCGAAGGCAGCAGCGTCGGCGCGTCGCGGCCCGGAATCAGTGCGGTCGAGATGATGATGTCCGCCTGCTTCGCGCGCTCGTGCACCAGCGCCGACTGGCGCGTGAGCCACGACGGCGGCATGGGCCGGGCATAGCCGCCCACGCCGACGGCCGCTTCGCGCTCCTCATCGGTTTCGTAAGGCACGTCGAGGAATTTGCCGCCGAGCGACTCGATCTGCTCCTTCACGGCCGGGCGCACGTCCGAAGCCTCGATCACCGCGCCCAGGCGCCGCGCCGTGGCAATGGCCTGCAGGCCCGCCACGCCCGCGCCGAGAATCAGCACGCGCGCGGCTTTCACGGTGCCGGCGGCGGTCATGAGCATCGGCATGAAGCGCGGATAGAGGTTCGAGGCCACGAGCACCGCCTTGTACCCGGCGATGTTGGCCTGCGACGACAGCACGTCGAGGCTCTGTGCGCGCGTGGTGCGCGGCGCGGCTTCGAGCGCGAACGCCGTCACGCCAGCCTCGGCGAGTTTCGCGGCGTTCTCCGCATTAAAGGGATCGAGCATGCCGACCAGCACTGCGCCGCGCTTCATGAACGGCAATTCGCTGACCGTGGGCGACTGGACCTTGAGCACGAGGTCCGCGCCGAAGGCCGTGGCCGCATCGGCGACCTGCGCGCCCACGGCCGTGTAGGCCTCGTCGGGATAGCTCGCGCCGACGCCCGCACCCGCCTGGATCGTGACCGTGTGGCCCTGGGCGACGTACTTCCTGACTGTCTCCGGCGTCGCGGCCACGCGGGTTTCGTTCGCCCGCGTCTCTGCAGGCACTCCGATATGCATCGTTGTTTCCTCCTCGACCTTCTTGTTCTAGCTGTTCTGGCTCGAATCGAGCGAAGGGAGGCCGACAAACGGCGTTCAAGCGCCGGCATCCATTGCAATGGCAAACGACGGCACCACTTTAACCGAAAGCAGCGACGCCTTTGTAGCGGGAATTGCCCGTTTTTGTGCGATGCACACAACACGCTGTGTCGTCCGACCGGACGGTCGGCAGTGCCAGGCGAGCCGGGCTGGCGCCCCTGTGGGGCCAGGTCCGGCCCCGGGCAGCGTTCGCGCCGTCCCGGTAAAATACCGGCCCATGAATGAGGAAACCTGGGCACCCCACGTCACCGTGGCCGCGATCGTCGAGCGCGACGGGCGTTTTCTGCTCGTCGAGGAACACACGCCAGCTGGACTGCGCCTGAACCAGCCCGCCGGCCATCTGGAAGCGGGCGAGACGCTGCACGAGGCCGTGGTGCGCGAAACGCTCGAGGAAACCGCGCATGCGTTCACGCCCGAAGCGCTGGTCGGCGTATATATGACGCACTTCGGCAAGCCCGGCGAGAGCGGTGCGACGTACGTGCGCTTCACATACTGCGGCAGTGTCGCAGCCGAGGCGGAAGACCGCGCGCTCGATCCGGACATCGTCCGCACGGTGTGGATGAGTGTGGACGAGTTGCGTGCCACGAGCGAGCGCCATCGCACGCCGCTCGTGATGCGCTGTGTCGACGATTACCTCGCTGGCAAGCGCGTGCCGCTGGACTTCATCCAGACGCACGCGACGGCGCCCAAGGCAGCACCCAGGATGAACTAAGGCAGCAACGAAATGAGCAAACGTAAGGTCGTGGTAGGCATGTCGGGCGGCGTCGATTCGTCGGTTACCGCATGGCTGCTCAAGGAGCAGGGATTCGACGTCGTCGGTCTCTTCATGAAGAACTGGGAAGATGACGACGACGGCGAGTACTGCTCGACGCGCCAGGACTGGATCGACGTGGTGTCGGTCGCGGACCTGATCGGCATCGACGTCGAGGCCGTGAACTTCGCCGCCGAATACAAGGACCGCGTGTTCGCGGAGTTCCTGCGCGAGTATTCCGCGGGACGCACGCCGAATCCGGACGTGCTCTGCAACGCTGAGATCAAGTTCAAGGCATTCCTGGACCACGCCATGTCGCTCGGCGCGGAAACGATCGCCACGGGCCACTACGCGCGCGTGCGCCAGAACGAGAGCAACGGACGCTTCGAACTGCTGAAGGCGCTCGACCACACGAAGGATCAGTCGTACTTCCTGCATCGCCTGAACCAGGCGCAGCTTTCGAAGACGATGTTCCCGGTCGGCGAAATCCCGAAGACGAAGGTGCGCGAAATCGCCGAAAAGATCGGCCTGCCGAACGCGAAAAAGAAGGATTCCACAGGAATCTGCTTCATTGGCGAGCGGCCGTTCCGCGACTTCCTCAACCGCTATCTGCCGACCAAACCCGGCCCGATGATGGCGCCCGACGGCAAGGTCGTAGGCGAGCATATCGGCCTCGCGTTCTACACGTTCGGGCAGCGCAAGGGCATCGGCCTTGGCGGCAGCAAGGACGGCAGCGGCGATCCGTGGTTCGTGGCCGGCAAGGACATGGCCTCGAACACACTCTACGTCGTGCAGGGCCACGATCATCCGTGGCTGCTCGCGCACGAACTGCGCGCCGGCAACGTGAGCTGGGTGGCGGGCGAGCCGCCGGCCCAGGACCACACATGCGGGGCGAAAACGCGCTATCGCCAGGCCGATGCGCCCTGCTCGTTCCATACCGCAGACGAATTCGGCGCAGGCCAGTTCACGCTGCGCTTTCCCGACGCGCAATGGGCCGTGACGCCCGGCCAGTCGGCGGTGCTCTATGACGGCGACGTGTGCCTGGGCGGCGGCATCATCGAAGCGGTGACGACGCTCGCGCCGCACGTGCCCGCCGTGCTGCCGCCCGAAGCGCCGAAGAAAAAGAAGCGCGTAGCGCGCAAGAAGCCCGCTGCGGCGACGACCGCGTGATGCGAGCAGCGTCAGGCAAAACGTAAGAAAACACCGCGCGGCGCCCCAGGGCGCCGCGTTTTTTTTATCAGACTTTCGACGCCTGCCGAACGCCGAAAAAAAGCTTTGCCCGCTTCCCGGCCAGATTCACGAACTTGCGGCATCATTCCCGCAAGCCGCGCCCGGCAACCGCGCGGCTGACGCGCACCGCCCCTTCACAAGAGGAGAGCAGGCGCGCGCATTACATCAAGTTCGAGGAGTTCCCCCAATGTTTTCCCGACGTTATCTCGCCATGTGGGGCGCGGTGCTGCTGCTCGCAGCCTGTGCTGCCGCTGCTGCGTTCCATCACCTGTCGTGGTACTGCGTAATCGTGCCCGCGCTGCTCGTCGCGCTCGGCTTCTACGACATGTTCCAGGAGCGCCACGCGATCCTGCGCAACTACCCGATCTGGGGTCATCTGCGGTTCCTGTTCGAGTTCGTGCGGCCCGAGATCCGCCAGTACTTCGTCGAGGACGACACCGACGAAAAGCCGTTCTCGCTCGCCCAGCGCAGCCTCGTCTACCAGCGCGCGAAGAACGCGGTGGACAGCCGCCCGTACGGCACCGAGCTCGACGTGAAGGCCGTGGGCCATGAGTGGATCAGCCATTCGCTCGCGCCGACGAAGCTCGCAGGCAGCGACTTCCGCGTGCTCGTGGGCCCCAACCGCGCACAACCGTACTCGATGTCGATCTTCAACATCTCGGCGATGAGCTTCGGCGCGCTCTCCGCGAACGCCATCCGCGCGCTCAACATGGGCGCGAAGAAAGGCGGCTTCGCGCACGACACCGGCGAAGGCTCGATGTCGAAGTATCACCGCGAGAATGGCGGCGACATCATCTGGGAGATCGCCTCGGGCTACTTCGGCTGCCGCAACGACGACGGCACCTTCAGCGCCGAAAAATTCCAGCGCCTCGCGAACGAGCCGCAGGTGAAGATGATCGAGGTGAAGCTCTCGCAAGGTGCGAAGCCCGGTCACGGCGGCATGCTGCTCGCGGCCAAGGTCACGCCCGAGATCGCCGAAACGCGCGGCATTCCCATCGGCAAGGATTGCGTCTCGCCTGCGCGCCACTCGGAGTTTTCCACGCCGCGTGGCCTGCTCGAATTCGTCGAGCGCCTGCGCAAGCTCTCGGGCGGCAAACCCACGGGCTTCAAGCTGTGCATCGGTCATCCGTGGGAGTTTTTCGGCATCGCCAAGGCGATGCTGGAAACCGGCATCCTGCCCGACTTCATCGTCGTGGACGGCGCGGAAGGCGGCACGGGCGCCGCGCCGCTCGAGTTCACCGATCATATCGGCACGCCGCTGCAGGAAGGGCTGCTTCTCGTGCACAACACGCTCGTGGGCATCGGCCTGCGCGACAAGATCAAGATCGGCGCGAGCGGCAAGATCATCACCGCGTTCGATATCGCGCGTACGCTCGCGATCGGCGCGGACTGGGTGAACTCGGCACGCGGCTTCATGTTCGCCGTGGGCTGCATCCAGGCGCAGAAGTGCCACTCGGACCGCTGCCCCACCGGCGTCGCCACGCAAGACCCCGTGCGCCAGCGCGCGCTGAACGTGCCGGACAAGGGCGAACGCGTATTCAACTTCCACCACAACACGCTGCACGCGCTGCAGGAGCTGATTCAGGCCGCAGGTCTTGCGAGCCCTTCGGATCTGCGCGCACATCACATCGTGCGGCGCGTGTCGTCGTATGAAGTGAAGCTGATGTCGGAGCTGCTCAAGTACCTGAAGCCCGGCGATCTGCTCGAGGGCCGCTATCGCTATCAGCTGTACGAAAAGTGGTGGCCGGTTGCGCGCAGCGACTCGTTCGCGCCGGCTGAGGAAAAGATCGTCTGAGGAAGGCGATCCGCGACTCACACGAAAAACGCCCGACGGCACACCATGCCGTCGGGCGTTTTGTCTAAGTCACATCAGTTGCCGATCGACTGGACGTCAGCCTTGCGGCACCGTGTCGACGAACGACTGACGCTGCGAGAGCTTCTCGAAGTGGCGCGCGAGATTCGGATGCGCCTCGCGCCAGTCCAGCTCCGGCATGCGGAAGTCGAGATAGCCGAGCGCGCAGCCCACGGCGATATCCGCGATCGTGTAGCGGTTGCCCGCGCACCACGGGTTGCCGTCGAGCCCCTTGGCCATCGCGGTCAGGCTTTCGTGGATCTTGCGCTCCTGGCGCTTCACCCACGCCTCGTTGCGCTGCTCCGGCGTGCGCTGCGTGCCTTCGAGGCGGATCAGCACGGTCGCGTCGAGCATGCCGTCGGCAAGCGCCTCCCAGCAACGCACTTCGATACGCTCGCGTCCTGCGGGCGGAATGAGCTTGGCCACGGGCGAGAGCATGTCGACGTACTCGCAGATCACGCGCGAGTCGAACACGGCCTCGCCGTCGTCCATCACGAGACACGGAACCTTGCCGAGCGGGTTGAAATCGTGAATCGCCGTTTCCTCGCCCCACACGTTTTCGAGCACCAGCTTGTAGTCGATTTTCTTTTCGGCGAGCGTGATCCGCGCCTTGCGGACATACGGGCTGCCGAGCGAACCGATGAGTTTCATACCACCTGCCTTTTCTGGAATCCGGCCGAAGTATACGTTGGATTGGCCATTTTCTGACGCGCCGTCTGTTGCAGTGCAGGATTTTTCCTACAAATAATGTCAGCAAGAGACAACACCCGGCCACGGCGGCGCGCGGGTTGGGACACCGCGAGCCAGCGCGTCCGTTTGTAGCCAGCGCTACAATCTCAGGATGGACTCGACCCTCAAGCAAAGCGCCCCGGCCGCCTCGAGCGAAGCCCACCCTGCGGCCAGCGTGGCCGACGCCGCCGACATGCAGCGCGGCCCCGACGGCGGCGCGGCGCTCTTCCGCGCGCGCCGCGAACGTGTGCTTGCGGCGCTGCGTGCGCAAGGCGGCGGTGTCGCGCTCGTGCCGACCGCGCCCGAAGCGCTGCGCAATCGCGACGCGGACTATCCCTATCGGCACGACAGCTACTTCTACTACCTCACCGGCTTCACGGAGCCCGAGGCGCTGCTCGTGCTCGACGCGAACGCGGGCGAGAATCAGCCCGCCGCCATCCTGTTCTGCCGCGCGAAGAACGTCGAGCGCGAAACGTGGGAGGGCTTTCGCTTCGGTCCCGACGCCGCGCGCGAAGCGTTCGGCTTCGACGCCGCGTTTCCTGCCGACGAACTCGATGCGCGCATTCCGCAGTTCATCGCCAACCGGCCGGCGCTGCACTACGCGCTCGCGGCCTCCGACCGCTTCGACGCGCAGGTGAAGCGCTGGATCGACGCGGTGCGCGCGCAGGGGCGCAGCGGCGTCACGGCGCCGGCCGCCGCGTATGACCTGCTGCCGCTGCTCGACGACATGCGCGTGTTCAAGGATGCGCACGAACTCGACACCATGCGCCGCGCCGCGAAGATCTCGGCGCTTGCGCACGTTCGCGCGATGCAGACATGCCGGCCCGGCATGCGCGAATACGAGATCGAGGCGGAGTTGCTCTACACGTTCCGCAAGCACGGCGCGCAGGCGCCCGCCTACGGCTCGATCGTCGCGGCAGGCGCGAACGCGTGCGTGCTGCACTACCCTGCGGGCAACGCGGTGGCACGCGAAGGCGACCTCGTGCTGATCGACGCCGCGTGCGAGTTGAACGGCTACGCCTCGGACATCACCCGCACGTTCCCCGCGAGCGGCCGCTTCACGAGCGCGCAACGCGAGCTGTACGACATCGTGCTCGCCGCGCAGCAGGCCGCCATCGACGCCACGCGCCCCGGCGTAAACTTCGAGGCGCCGCACGACGCCGCGGTGCGCGTGCTCGCGCAGGGTCTGCTCGATACCGGCATCATCGACCCGCAGCGCTTTGCGAGCGTCGACGACGTGATCGCCGAGCGCGCCTATGCGCGCTTCTATATGCATCGCACCGGGCACTGGCTCGGCATGGACGTGCACGACGCGGGCGACTATCGCGAACGCGGCGAACGCGGCGAACGCGGCGAACGCGACGTTGCCGCAAGCGCCGACAAGCCCGCCGCCCCGCCGCCGTGGCGCACGCTGCGCGCCGGCATGACGCTCACGATCGAGCCGGGTCTCTACATCCGCGCGGCCGAGGACGTGCCCGAGCGCTACTGGGACATCGGCATCCGTATCGAGGACGACGCCATCGTCACTGAAACGGGCTGCGAGTTGATCACGCGCGGCGTGCCGGTTGCCGCCGATGAAATCGAAGCGCTCATGCAGGACGCACAATGCGGCGCCTGACGCAGACGGCAGACGCAGACGCGAAGACTCCACACGAAGCGAAACAAACGACATGAACGCAGTTTCCGGCAGCGCGAACGACATTCCCACCGGCGCGAATGCGCCCGCCCATTTCGACCACGACGTGACGATCGTCGGCGCGGGGCCGGTGGGTCTCGCGCTCGCGGGTTGGCTCGCGCGGCGCAGCGCCACGCAAGGGCTCTCGATTGCGCTGATCGACGCGCGCGAACCCGAGGATAGCGCCGGCGACCCGCGCGCCATCGCCGTTTCGCAAGGCAGCCGCACGCTGCTCGAAGCGCTCGCGTGGCCGCACGACGCCACGCCCATCGAGCGTATTCATGTTTCGCAGCGCGGCCATTTCGGGCGCACGCTGATCGACCGCCACGACTACGACCTGCCCGCGCTCGGCTACGTGGCGCGCTACGGCGCGATCGTGCAGGCGCTCGCGCAGGCCGTGCGCGGCACGCCGGTGCACTGGCTGCATCACACACAGGCGCACGATCCCGTCGTCGAGAATGACGGCGTGACGCTGCCGGTCGCGAGCGCGGGCGTCGAGCGACATCTGCGCACGCGCATCCTCGTGAACGCCGAAGGCGGGCTGTATCGCACGCCGCCGCCACGCGACGCGCAAGACGATGCCGACGATGTCGACGAAGCCGACGAGGCCAACGCGAAGGCCGCTCCGCCGGCCGCCGAAACCAAACGCACGCGCGACTACGGGCAAACGGCGCTGGTCGGCGTGGTGACGCTCGCCTCCCCGCAGCCGCACATCGCGTGGGAGCGCTTCACGAGCGAAGGCCCGATCGCGCTCCTGCCGATGGGCGGCGTGCGCGGCGCGGATTACGCGCTGGTGTGGTGCTGCTCCCCGGCCCAGGCCGAGCGCCGCGCGCAGCTTTCAGACGCCGGTTTCCTCGCCGAACTCGGCGTGGCGTTCGGCGCGCGCATGGGCCGCTTCACGCAGATTCACGGCCGCGCGTCGTTTCCGCTCGGCCTGAACGCGCTCGACGCCCTCGTTTCCGGCCACGGCCGCATCGCGGCGGTCGGCAACGCGGCGCAGACACTGCATCCGGTGGCGGGCCAGGGCCTCAATCTCGGTCTGCGAGACGCCCACGCCCTCGCCGATTCGCTCGCGCAGCACGGCGCCACGCCGCGCGCACTCGCCGAGTTCGCGGGCCGCCGCGCGTTCGACCGGCGCATGACGATCGGGGCGACGGATACGCTCGCCCGCCTGTTCACCGTCGATTTCGGCCCGCTCGCCACGCTGCGCGGGCTCGCGCTCACGGCGCTCGAATTCGTGCCGCCCGTGAAGACGGCGCTCGCGCGGCAGATGATGTTCGGGCAGCGGAGTTGAGGCGAACTAAGGGTCGCATCGCTTTTCTTTGAGCGCTGAAACGCCGCTCCGCAACAAGACCAAGGTCCGCGCAGCGCGACCTCGCATCCCGCTTACGCTAAAATAAGCGTTTCCCCTTTTTCAAATTCACGCCGTTTGCCGCGCCGGCCGGAATGCCATCCGGGTCGCGGCACCGGCCTCGCCCGCGCGTCATGTTCACTATCGGCCGTCACACCTTGCGTAATAACCTGTTCGTCGCCCCCATGGCGGGTGTCACGGACCGGCCGTTCCGCCAGCTGTGCAAGCGCCTCGGCGCGGGCTATGCGGTCTCCGAAATGGTCGCGTCCAATGCGCAGCTCTGGAAGAGCGAGAAGACCATGCGCCGCGCCAATCACGCGGGCGAAGTGGAACCCATCTCCGTGCAGATCGCCGGGGCCGATCCGGAAATGATGGCCGAAGCCGCGCGCTACAACGTCGCGAACGGCGCGCAGATCATCGACATCAACATGGGCTGCCCGGCCAAGAAGGTCTGCAACGTCGCTGCCGGCTCGGCGCTCTTGCAGAACGAACCGCTCGTCGCGCGCATCGTCAGGGCCGTGGTCGACGCCGTGGGCGTGGGCCCCGACGCCGTGCCCGTCACGCTCAAGATCCGCACGGGCTGGGACCGCGACAACCGCAACGCGCTCACCATCGCGCGCATTGCCGAGGAAAGCGGCATTGCCATGCTCACCGTGCACGGCCGCACGCGCGCCGATCTCTATCACGGTGAAGCGGAGTACGAAACGATTGCCGCGGTGAAGGCCGCCGCGGGCATTCCGGTGGTCGCGAACGGCGACATTACGTCGCCGCAAAAGGCGCGCGAGGTCCTCGCGCTCACGGGCGCCGACGCCATCATGATCGGCCGCGCGGCGCAGGGGCGCCCGTGGCTGTTCCGCGAAATCGAGCATTTCCTGGCGACGGGCGAGCTGCTGCCGCCGCCGCGCGTGGACGAAATCCAGTCGATCATGAACGAGCATCTGGAGGACCACTACGCTTTTTACGGTGAATTTACGGGCGTGCGTACTGCGCGCAAGCATATCGGCTGGTACACTCGCGGCCTTTGTGGAGCCAATACGTTCCGGCACCGCATGAATACGCTGGACACCACGCGCGAGCAGCTCGTCGCCGTCAACCAGTTCTTCGACGAACAGAAGGCGCGCTCCGAGCGCCTCGTCTACGTCGACGACGAGAACAACGACAGCGACGGCAGCGACGAATCAACCGATCGACTGGCAGCATGAGCAAGCACAACATCGAACAATCCGTCCGCGAGAGCCTTGGCATCTACTTCCAGGACCTCGACGGCAGCAATCCGCACGACGTCTACGAAATGGTGATGGCGTGCGTCGAAAAACCGATGCTCGAGGTGGTGCTCGAGCAGGCAGGCGGCAATCAGTCGCTCGCCGCCGAGTATCTCGGCATCAACCGCAACACGCTGCGCAAGAAGCTCCAGCAGCACGGCCTGCTGTAACGCCGCTGCGTTTTACTGGATCTTCGGCGCGGCCCCCTCGATCTTTCGGCAATCTACCTCGTTACCCATCATGATCAGGCAAGCGCTCATCTCCGTTTCCGATAAGGCCGGCATCGTCGACTTCGCGAAGTCGCTGTCGGACCTCGGCGTCAAGATCCTCTCGACCGGCGGCACCGCGAAACTGCTCGCGGACGCGGGCCTTTCCGTCACCGAAGTGGCCGACTACACGGGCTTTCCGGAAATGCTCGATGGGCGCGTGAAAACGCTGCACCCGAAGGTGCACGGCGGCATCCTCGCGCGCCGCGACCTGCCCGAGCACATGGCCGCGCTCGAAAAGCACAACATCCCGACGATCGACCTGCTGGTCGTGAATCTCTACCCGTTCGTCCAGACGATCTCGAAGGAAGAGTGCTCGCTGGAAGACGCGATCGAGAACATCGATATCGGCGGCCCGACCATGCTGCGCTCGGCGGCGAAGAACCATCGCGACGTGACCGTGGTGGTCGATCCGGCCGACTACGCGAAGGTGCTGGAAGAAATGCGCGCGAACGGCAATACCGTGAGCTACGCCACGAATTTCCGCCTCGCGACCAAGGTGTTCTCGCACACGGCGCAGTACGACGGCGCGATCACGAACTACCTCACGAGCCTCACCGAAGCGCTCGAGCACAAGTCGCGCAACACCTACCCGGCCGTGCTGAACCTCGCGTTCGACAAGGTTCAGGACCTGCGCTACGGCGAAAACCCGCACCAGAGCGCCGCGTTCTACCGCGACCTCACGACGCCCGCCGGCGCGCTCGCGAACTACACGCAGCTGCAGGGCAAGGAACTCTCGTACAACAACATCGCCGACTCGGACGCGGCATGGGAATGCGTGAAGACGTTCGACGCCCCGGCCTGCGTGATCATCAAGCACGCGAATCCGTGCGGCGTGGCAATCGGCGCGAACGCGCTCGAAGCCTACTCGAAGGCGTTCCAGACCGACCCGACCTCGGCGTTCGGCGGCATCATCGCGTTCAACCGCGAAGTGGACGAAGCCGCGGCGCAGGCCGTGGCCAAGCAGTTCGTCGAAGTGCTGATCGCGCCGTCGTTCTCGGAAGCCGCGAAGGCCGTGTTCGCCGCGAAGCAGAACGTGCGTCTGCTCGAAATCGCGCTGGGCGATGGCCATAACGCATTCGATCTGAAGCGCGTGGGCGGCGGCCTGCTCGTGCAATCGCTCGATGCGAAGAACGTGCAGCCGCACGAACTGCGCGCGGTGACGAAGCGCCACCCCACGCCGAAGGAAATGGACGACCTGCTGTTCGCATGGCGCGTCGCGAAGTTCGTGAAGTCGAACGCCATCGTGTTCTGCGCGAACGGCATGACGATGGGCGTGGGCGCGGGCCAGATGAGCCGCGTGGACTCGGCGCGCATCGCCAGCATCAAGGCCGAGAACGCTGGCCTCAAGCTCGCGGGCACGGCAGTGGCGTCGGACGCGTTCTTCCCGTTCCGCGACGGCCTCGACGTGGTGGTGAACGCGGGCGCGACCTGCGTGATCCAGCCGGGCGGCTCGATGCGCGACGACGAAGTGATCGCCGCCGCCGACGAGCACAACATCGCCATGGTGATGACGGGCATCCGCCACTTCCGTCACTGATCTTCGCCGCCCTGGTTGCGTGCGGCGCGTGACCTGCACGTGACACGCCGCTTGTGCAAAGCCCGCCGGACTCGCGTCTCGCGGGCTTTTTCTTTGCGTGGCGCGCCTCGTTCGCCCGCGCCTTCAAGGCTCGCGGCATCTGTGCCGTTCGTTGTACCATCGCAGGCACATCCGTCTTTCCCGCATTTCATGAGAATTCTCGGCATCGACCCCGGCTTGCGCGTCACCGGCTTCGGCGTGATCGAACGTCACGGCCATCAGCTCACGTACGTCGCTAGCGGCGTCATCCGCACCGCCGATGCCGATCTGCCCACGCGCCTCGGCACCATCTTCGAAGGCGTGTCCACGCTGATCCGCCAGCACGCGCCCGACCAGGCCGCGATCGAAAAGGTCTTCGTCAACGTCAATCCGCAGTCGACCCTCCTGCTCGGCCAGGCGCGCGGCGCAGCGATTTGCGGGCTGGTTTCGGGCGGCGTCCCGGTGGCCGAATACACCGCGCTGCAGCTCAAGCAGGCCGTGGTGGGCTACGGACGCGCGACCAAGGAACAAATGCAGCAGATGGTCGTGCGCCTGCTCGCCCTCACGGGCACGCCCGGCACCGATGCCGCCGACGCGCTCGGCATGGCGATCTGCCACGCGCACGGCGGCGATGCTCTTGCCACGCTCGGCGGGCTTGCGCCTGCGCTCGCGAAAAAGGGCATGCGGGTACGCCGCGGACGGTTGATAGGCTGAATGCATGGCCGATGCGCCTGGCCGGACGGCCAACGTTCTGGCCGCGCGCTCCGGACGGCCCTGCCCTCCGCTACACTCTTGAGCTTTCCCTCATCACAGAACCCGCCATGATCGGTCGCATTGCCGGCGTATTGCTGGAAAAGAACCCGCCGCACCTGCTCATCGACTGCAACGGCGTCGGCTACGAAGTCGACGTGCCGATGAGCACGTTCTACAACCTGCCCGGCAACGGCGAAAAAATCGTGTTGCTCACGCAGATGATCGTGCGCGAAGACGCGCATCTGCTGTTCGGCTTCGGCACGCAGGAGGAACGCTCGACGTTTCGCGAGCTGCTCAAGATCAGCGGCATCGGCGCACGCATGGCGCTCGCCGTGCTCTCGGGCATGAGCGTGAATGATCTCGCGCAAGCCGTCACGCAGCAGGATGCGGCGCGCCTCACGCGCGTGCCCGGCATCGGCAAGAAAACGGCCGAGCGCCTGCTGCTCGAACTCAAGGGCAAGCTCGGCGCGGACCTCGGCGCGATGGCCGCCGCCGCTTCGCCTTCCGACCACGCGAACGACATCCTCAACGCGTTGCTCGCGCTCGGCTATTCGGAGAAGGAAGGGCTCGCCGCGATCAAGAACGTGCCCGCCGGCACCGGCGTTTCGGAAGGCATCAAGCTCGCGCTCAAGGCGCTTTCCAAGGCCTGATCACCCTCGCGCACGCTGAGGCGGGCTGTTAGTTGCGGCGCCATCGTGGTGCCTGGACGGCCCCGCCGTCGCATAGTCTGCGCGGTACAATCGCTGCATGATCGAAACCGACAAACTCGCCGCCAACCACGCCGGCGCCGACCGCGTGATCGCCGCCACGCCCGCCTCGACTCATGAGGAAGCGTTCGAACGCGCGTTGCGCCCGCGCCAGCTCGACGAATATGTCGGCCAGGAAAAGGTGCGCGGCCAGCTCGAGATCTTCATCGAGGCCGCGAAGCGCCGTTCCGAACCGCTCGACCACGTGCTGCTGTTCGGCCCGCCGGGCCTCGGCAAGACCACGCTCGCGCATATCATCGCGCGCGAAATGGGGGTCAATCTGCGGCAGACGTCGGGCCCCGTGCTGGAGCGTGCGGGCGATCTCGCGGCGCTGCTCACCAATCTCGAAGCGAACGACGTGCTGTTCATCGACGAAATTCACCGGCTCTCGCCGGTCGTCGAGGAAATCCTGTATCCGGCGCTCGAGGACTACCAGATCGACATCATGATCGGCGAAGGGCCGGCCGCGCGCAGCGTGAAGCTCGACTTGCAGCCGTTCACGCTGGTGGGTGCGACCACGCGCGCGGGCATGCTCACGAACCCGCTGCGCGACCGCTTCGGCATCGTCTCGCGCCTCGAGTTCTATAACGCGGGCGAGCTCTCGCGCATCGTGCAGCGCTCGGCCTCGCTGCTCGGCGCGCAAATCCACCCCGATGGCGCGCTCGAAATCGCGCGCCGCTCGCGCGGCACGCCGCGTATCGCCAACCGCCTGCTGCGCCGCGTGCGCGACTACGCGGAGGTGAAGGCAGACGGCGCGATCACCGCGAAGGTCGCCGACGCCGCGCTGCGCATGCTCGACGTCGATCCCGTCGGCTTCGACCTGATGGACCGCAAGCTGCTCGAAGCCATACTGCACAAGTTCGACGGCGGTCCGGTGGGCGTGGACAACCTTGCCGCCGCCATCGGCGAGGAACGCGACACGATCGAGGACGTGCTCGAACCGTATCTGATCCAGCAGGGCTATCTGCAGCGCACGCCCCGCGGCCGTGTGGCCACGCAACTCAGCTACCGCCACTTCGGCCTCACGGTGCCGGACGACGCATCGACGGGCGGCGACTGGGAACCGGACGCGTCGTAAGGCGCACCAGCCTCAACGCAGCGCGAGCGAGAGCACGATGTCCGATCACGCCGGCCTCCCTCCCAACGCGCCTGAACCGACCAGCCTCGCCGGTCAGCTCGCGCGCCGCCTGCGCATGACGCTCGCCGAAAACATCACGCATCTCACCACGGGCAGCGGCCCGAAACTCGATTACTCGAATCCGCCGGGCGACCCCGGCCTCTTCGGCCCCGACGCCGTTTGCTGGAAGGTCCATGCCGATTTCGCCGCAATGATGGCGGGCGGCGTCAGCGCGCTGCTGCTGCAGGCGCTGCATCCGCTCGCGCTCGCTGGTGTGTGGGACCATTCGACGTTTCGCATCGACATCCTCGGGCGGCTCCGACGCACCGCGACCTTCATCGCCGGCACGACATACGGCAGCCGCGCCGACGCGCTCGCGCTGATCGAACGCGTCAAGCGGATCCACCTCGCCGTGACGGGCACTGGGCCCGATGGCCGCCCCTATCGTGCAAGCGATCCTGCGTTGCTGACCTGGGTGCACGTGGCCGAAGTCTCGAGCTTTCTCGGCGCGTATTTGCGCTTCGTGAATCCCGCGCTGCCCGGTGAGACGCAGGATCAGTACTACGCCGAAGTCGCGCGCATTGCCGAACTGCTGGGCGCGACGAACGTGCCGCGCTCGCGCGCCGAAATCGCCGCGTATCTGCAGTCGATGCAACCCGAACTCGTCGCGAGCGATCGCACGTTCGAAGTGGTGCGCGTGCTCATGGAAGCGCCCGCGCCGCGCCCGGGGATGCGCCCCGCCGGCGCGCTGATCAGGAACGCGGGCATCGACCTGTTGCCGCCCTTCGCCCAGCAGATGCTCGGCTTCGACACATTCGCCTTCGCGCGCCGCGCCATGGTGCGGCCCGGCATGCTCGCCGTCGCGCCGGTATTACGCTGGGCGCTCGTCAACGGCGTCTCCAAACGCGCGCGGCGGCGAGCGGCGGCAACGGCCGCGAAGTAAGCGCTGCGCAATAAAAAACGGCCGACCCGCTCGCACAGGTTGGCCGGTTCATCTGCGGCGCGCCGATGCGACTGCGCGCGCCCGCGTGCTTACATCTTCACCACGTCGAGCAGCGTCTTCTTGCCTGCCTTGTAGTTGTAGAGCGAGATCACGC
Organism: Paraburkholderia sp. EG287B; assembly: GCF_040965595.1. Classification (NCBI taxonomy): domain Bacteria; kingdom Pseudomonadati; phylum Pseudomonadota; class Betaproteobacteria; order Burkholderiales; family Burkholderiaceae; genus Paraburkholderia; species Paraburkholderia sp. EG287B. The sequence continues at coordinate 30,075 of NZ_JBFRCG010000014.1, read as the reverse complement.
CGTGCTTGAGGTCGCCCTTCGAATCGAAGGTCGTCTCGCCAATCACGCCCTTGTAGTCCGTGCCCGGGATCTGCGCGAGGACCTTCGCGTGGTCGGTGGAATTCGCGCGCTTCATCGCGTCGACGACGATGTACACCGCGTCATACGTGAACGGCGCATCGAATTCGATCGGGTGACCGAAGCGCTTTTGGTACTTCGCCGCGAACGCCGCGCCGCCGTTCATACGCTCGACCGCCATGCCGGCCTGCGAGCAGACGATATTGTCCGTCGCCGCGCCCGCGAGGTCCGCGAGGCTTTCCGTGCACACGCCGTCGCCCGACAGCACCTTCGCGCGCAGACCGAGTTGCCGCGCCTGCTTCGCGAACGGGCCGCCCGTGGCGTCCATGCCGCCGTACATGATGGCGTCCGGGTTCTCACCCTTGATCTTCGTGAGGATCGCGCGGAAATCGACGGCCTTGTCATTGGTCGCGTCGTGCGAGAGCACCTTCATGCCGAGCGACTTTGCCGTCTTCTCGAACTCGTTCGCGAGGCCCTGGCCATAGGCGGTCGAGTCGTCGACCACGGCCACGGTCTTCACGTTCAGGCTCTTGGCCGCGTAATCGGCGAGCGCGGGGCCTTGCTGGGCGTCGGTCGCGACGACGCGGTAGGTGGTCTTGAAGCCCTGCAGCGTGTACGAAGGATTGGTCGACGACGGCGAGATCTGCACGATCCCGGCGTCGCTGTAGATCTTCGATGCCGGGATCGACGCGCCCGAGTTCAGGTGGCCGATCACGGCCACGACCTTGTCGTCTACCAGCTTCTGCGCGACCTGGGTGGCCTGGCGCGGGTCGGCGGCGTCGTCCTGGGCGTCGAGCGCGAGCGTGATCTTCTGGCCGTCGATCGTCAGGCCCTTGGCGTTGATTTCCTCGATGGCGAGGCGCGCGCCGTTTTCGTTGTCCTTGCCGAGGTGGGCCGAACCGCCCGTGAGAGGACCGACGTGGCCGATCTTGACGACCTGGTCGGCCGACGCCGTATTGCTGGCCGACAGCGCTGCGAGCGCCATGACCGCTGCGCTCACCGGCAGCAGCTTGTGAAGCTTGAACGTCATTGAACTTTCTCCTGCGTGTTTTCTTGGAATACCCGTTCGAACCTTGGGCACGCGCCCTCGCGCTTGTCATGCGCGCGCGTCCCTCTTCAACGCCGGGCCGGGCATGGAGCCCGGTGGCCAGCGCGCCCAAAGGTCGGACAAATATTAGCAGGACGCTTAACTTCGTGGTTGGGCTTTGAAAAGAACCCGCAAGCGAGCGGAAAGGAAATCGATGGGGCCGCAGCGTTGCCGAGACACGGGAGCGGCGCAGGGAGGGGAATGGCGGGAAGAACAGGACAGCGCGGCCAGGCACCGCGCTGCCTGAAAAGACACGTTAGCGCCCGGCTTCGGGCGCGCGCTTGAAGCCGTCGTCGGCGCTGACGCCGCCCAGATGGGCCACATCGCCCCAGGCGACGACGCGCGCCTGCGTCACGTACTCGCCGCGTTCGAAATCGACGACGTTCACGCTCGTGTTGAGGAGCGGCCACGCTCGCGGTGCGTCGAGCGCGAGGCCGTTCGCGAAACGGTACACGCAGTCGAGCACGCCGCCGTGCGCGACACACGCGATACGGCCGCCCGGATGCAAGGCCAGGATCGGCTCGAGCGCGTGCAGCACCCGGTGGTAGAACTCGCGCTGCGACTCGCCTTCGGGCGGCGCGAAGCCAGAATCGCGCGTTTGCCAGTGCGCGTACTCGTCCGGAAAGCGCCCGGAGATTTCGTCGCTGTCGTGGCCCTGAAACGCGCCATAGTTGCGCTCGCGCAGGCCTTCGGTGAGCTGCACCGGCAGCCCCAGGGCTTCGGCGATGGGCTGCGCAGTTTGTTGCGCGCGCAGCAAATCGCTCGACCAGATGGCGTCGAGCCGCGCGCCCGACTGCACTTCGTTCGCGAGCCGCGCGCCGAGTTGCCGCGCCTGCGCCACGCCGCTTTGCGCGAGCGGAATGTCGATATGGCCCTGGATGCGCTTGATACGGTTCCAGTCCGTTTCGCCGTGGCGGATAAAGAGAATCTGCGTGTTCATGGTCAGAAGCGCATGGTCAAAAACACAGGGTTCAGTTGCGCACTTGCAGCCAGAACGTGACGGGGCCGTCGTTGACGAGCGACACCTGCATGTCGGCGCCGAACTCGCCGGTCTCGACAGTCGTATGCTTCTCGCGCGCGGCGGCGACGAAATAATCGAATAGACGCCGCCCCTCTTCGGGCGGCGCGGCCGGCGTGAAGCTCGGGCGCAGACCGCTGTTCGTGTCGGCCGCGAGCGTGAACTGCGAGACGAGCAGCAGGCCGCCGGGAGCGCCGTTGCCGTCGATGTTCTGCACGCTCAGGTTCATCTTGCCCGCCGCGTCGCTGAACACGCGATAGCCGAGCAGCTTCGCGAGCAGCTTGTCGGCGTTGGCCTCGGTGTCGCCGCGCTCGGCGCAAACCAGCGCGAGCAGCCCCTGGCCGATCGCGCCGGTCACGCGCTCGCTGCCGCCTTGCGCCACGCGCACTTCGGCGCGGCGCACGCGCTGGATCAGCGCAATCATGCCGTGAGCGTCACGCGCGCAAAGCGGCGCTTGCCCACCTGCACGACGAACTCACCCGCTTCGACCTTGAGGCCCTTGTCGGAGACGGTGGCGCCGTCGATCTTCACGCCGCCCTGCTCGATGTTGCGCAGCGCTTCGCTCGTGGACGGTACGAGCCCCGCCTGCTTGAGCAACTGGCCAATGGCGAGGGGCGCGCCCGCGAGCGTGATCGACGGAATGTCGTCCGGCACGCCGCCCTTGGCGCGATGGTTGAAGTCTTCGAGCGCGCGCTCGGCGTCGGCCTGCGAGTGAAAGCGCGCGACGATTTCCTGCGCGAGCAGCACCTTGAAGTCACGCGGGTTGCGGCCCGCTTCGATTTCGCGCTTGAACCCTTCGATTTCGTCCAGCGGACGGAACGAGAGCAGCGTGAAGTAACGCCACATCAGCACGTCGGAAATGCTCATGAGCTTGCCGAACATGTCGTTGGGCTTCTCGCTGATGCCAATGTAGTTGTTCTTCGACTTCGACATCTTCTCGACGCCGTCGACGCCTTCGAGCAGCGGCATCGTGAGTATGCACTGCTGCTCCTGGCCGTACTGCTTTTGCAGTTCGCGGCCAACGAGCAGGTTGAACTTCTGGTCCGTGCCGCCGAGCTCGAGGTCCGCGTTGAGCGCGACCGAGTCGTAACCCTGCATGAGCGGATAGAGGAATTCGTGGATCGAAATGGGCACGCCGCTCTGGAAGCGCTTGGTGAAGTCCTCGCGCTCGAGAATACGCGCCACCGTGTAGCGCGACGCGAGCTTGATCATGCCGTCGGCGCCGAGCGGCATCGACCATTCGCTGTTGTAGCGAATTTCGGTCTTTTCGCGGTCTAGCACGAGCGCGGCCTGCTCGAAGTACGTTTTCGCGTTCGATTCGATCTGCTCGCGCGTGAGCGGCGGGCGCGTGGCGTTGCGGCCCGACGGGTCGCCGATGAGCGAGGTGAAGTCGCCGATCAGGAAGATCACGTTGTGGCCGAGATCCTGCAGCTGGCGCATCTTGTTGAGCACGACCGTATGGCCGATGTGGATGTCGGGCGCGGTCGGGTCGAGGCCGAGCTTGATGCGCAGCGGCTTGCCGGTGGCCGCGCTGCGGGCGAGCTTCTGCTCGAATTCTTCTTCGATCAGCAGTTCGTCCACGCCGCGCTTCGTGACGGCAAGCGCGTGACGGACTTCGTCGGTGACCGGAAAGGCGTCTTTTGCGCCGGTGCTGGCGCCGTTGCTGGAGGTGGACTCGTTGCTCATGCTTCGATCGGTTCTGTCGTTAAGTCTGGGTCTAGGCCGCAATTTTACGTGATTCGACTCGCCGGGCCGAGATTTGCGGGTCGCGCGCGCGGCGGTAGCCCGCGACGCGCCGCGAACCCCAGCGCTCAGGAACGGGCGGGGGCGCGCTCTACGCGCGGCACGCCCTTCGCGCGCGCCTGCCAAAGGTCGTAAGCAACCTGCATGGCGAGCCACAGATCGGCGCGGCCGCCGTTCTCTTCGCCGAGCCATGCCTCGAGGCGCAGCGCCATTTCCGGGGAGATGCCGGCGCGGCCATTGAGCACGCGCGAGAGCGCCGCGCGAGTGACGCCGAGTTGCGCCGCGGCCTCCGTTACGGTGAGCCCCAGCTCCGGGAGGATGTCGTCGCGCAGCGTTTCGCCGGGGTGCGGCGGGTTGTGCATGCGTATCGTGTCGTTCATCTTGCTCGTGCCCCAGTGATAGTCGTGATAGTCGACCAGGACCGCGTGGCGGCCTTCGAACGCAAAAGTCAGGCGCCAGTTGCCGCTGACGAGAATCGCGTGATGGCCGTCGAGACGGCCTTCCAGCGCATGGCAGCGCCAGCCCGGCACGTTCATGTCCCGGGGCGACTCGGCCTCGTCGAGCCGCGCCAGCTGACGCCGCAGGCGCGGTACATGATCGGGCCGGATGCCCGCCTTGTTGCCAGTGAAAAAGAACGCCTTGAGCCCTTTGTGGTTCCACGACTTGATCATGACTCCCCAGACTAAGCAGATCCAACATGGGTGGATCTGGAGCCAGGATCCGGCTTGGGGTCGGTGCGCGCTCTCCGTATAGCGTATAGGCTCACTATACGCACCGCGCGTAGCGCAGTCAACGGGTTGACTTCGCGCAAGGCTCCAGCGCCGCCCGCAATCGAGCAGCGCGATGAGCGTCCCACGACGCACAGATGGCCAACAGTCAGCCGTTCGGCTTACGCTCGAGAGGCATTGCGCCGATAATTCCCTCGCAGGGCACTGAATGGCATTGATAAAGGAGCACAACGTGGCGCCACGCGACGCACGAAACGAGAGCGCACACGCCGCCGACGGCGTGTATTTCGGCCTGATGTCGGGCACCAGCATGGATGGCGTGGACGGCATTGCCGTGCGCTTCGAGGCAGGCCAGCGGCCAGTGGTGCTGGCCGAGGCGTTCGTCGGCTTTGCGCAGGGGCTGCGCGAGGCGCTCTTTTCGTTGCAGCAGCCAGGCGAGAACGAGATCGAACGCGAAGCGCTCGCCGGCAACGCGCTGGCTGCCCGCTATGCGGTGTGCTGCCACGAGTTGCTGCGCGGGAGCAACGTGCCCCCCGCCGAGGTGCGCGCGATCGGCGCGCACGGCCAGACCGTGCGACATCGGCCGGAGAAAGGCTACACCGTGCAGATCCAGAACCCGGCGCTGCTTGCGGAACTCACGCATATCGACGTGATCGCCGACTTCCGCAGCCGCGACGTCGCCTCGGGCGGCCAGGGTGCGCCGCTCGTGCCCGCGTTTCATGCGACGCTGTTCGGCTCGCAGGAGGACACGCGCGTGGTCTGCAACCTTGGCGGCATCAGCAACATCACGGTGCTCTCGTCGACGGGCGCCGTGCGCGGCTTCGACTGCGGCCCGGCCAACGCCCTGCTCGACCTGTGGGCCGAGCGGCATCTAGGCAAGCCCTACGACGAGAACGGCAAGTTCGCCGCGAGCGGCAATCTGCACCAGCCGCTTCTGAATGCCCTGCTCGACGAACCGTTCTTCGAGCAGCAGCCGCCCAAGAGCACAGGCCGCGATCTTTTCAATGCCCAGTGGCTCGACGACAAACTCAAGGGCTTCGAGTCGCTCACGCCCGCCGACGTGCAGGCCACGCTGGTCGCCCTGACCGCCGTGAGCGTGGCACGCGAGATCGAGCGTCACGCGAGCGATTGCCGTGCCGTGTATGTCTGCGGCGGCGGCGCGCGCAATGCGGCATTGATGGCGGCACTGCAGAAGGCGCTCGAAACGGGCGGTGTGGCGGGCGTACCGGTCACGACCACCGAGGCCCTCGGCGTCCCGCCGCATCAGGTGGAGCCGCTTGCCTTCGCGTGGCTCGCCATGCGCTGCGTGGCACGCGAACCGGGCAATCTCGCGGCCGTAACCGGGGCTGCCGGCGAGCGCGTGCTGGGAGCGATTTACCCGCGCTGAACAAGCGCACACCAATAAAAAAACGGGGCCGAAGCCCCGTTACATTTATTGCAGCAATCGATCAGACCGAGAACGACGAGCCGCAACCGCACGTGGTGGTCGCGTTCGGGTTCTTGATGACGAATTGCGCGCCGTTCAGATCGTCTTTGTAGTCGATCTCGGCGCCGACGAGGTACTGATAGCTCATCGAGTCGATCAGAAGCTGGACGCCGTTGCGGTTCATCACGGTGTCGTCTTCGTTGACCGTTTCGTCAAACGTGAATCCGTACTGGAAGCCCGAGCAGCCGCCGCCCTGCACGAATACGCGCAGCTTCAGCTCCGGGTTGCCTTCCTCGTCGATCAGTTGCTTGACCTTGTCAGCCGCTGCTTCGGTGAAAACGAAGGGACCGGGCATTTCGGTCGCGGTAGTTTCGGTGACAGCGCTCATTCGAACTCTCCAAAAAAGCTTCTAGCCGCTATTGTAGGGCTCTTCCCGATATCGTGCTTAAGCCCACGAAATCAAGGGGTTTCTCCAGATTGTCGCAGCTTGCGCGCCACACGTGCGGCGCGCCGACGAAAACGAAAAAACAAACGAAAAAAGCCGCCCGGCGCACGAAGCGCGGACGGCTTTTGCAGTTGCGCTGCAACCCGCGAGGGGCGCAGGCGCCAAGCGCCAATGTGAAATTAACGCTTCGAGAACTGCTTGCGGCGACGTGCCTTGTGGAAACCGACCTTCTTACGTTCCACTTCACGTGCGTCACGGGTGACGAAGCCAGCTTGCGACAGTGCCGGCTTGAGCGTTGCGTCGTAGTCCATCAGCGCGCGCGTGATGCCGTGGCGAACTGCGCCGGCCTGGCCGGTTTCGCCGCCGCCCGTCACGTTCACCTTGATGTCGAACGTCGTGCCGTGGTTCGTGAGTTCCAGCGGTTGACGCACGATCATGAGCGACGTTTCGCGCGAGAAGTAGTCGGCGATGGGCTTGCCGTTGACGACGATCTCGCCCTTGCCCGACTTGATGAAGACACGAGCGACGGCGCTCTTGCGGCGGCCCGTACCGTAATTCCAGTTACCGATCATGTGGGCTCCCCTTAGATCTCGAGCGCCTTCGGCTGTTGCGCCGAGTGCGGGTGCGTTGCGTCTGCGTAGACCTTCAGCTTCTTGATCATCGCGTAGCCGAGCGGGCCCTTCGGCAGCATGCCCTTCACGGCCTTCTCGAGCGCGCGGCCCGGGAAGCGTTCCTGCATCTTGCCGAACGTCGTTTCGTAGATACCGCCCGGGTAACCCGAGTGACGGTAGTACTTCTTGTCGGTGGTCTTGTTGCCCGTGACCTTCAGCTTGCCGGCGTTGATGATGATGATGAAATCACCAGTGTCGACGTGCGGGGTGAACTCAGGCTTGTGCTTGCCGCGAAGACGGCGTGCCACTTCGCTGGCGACACGGCCGAGAACCTTATCCGTCGCGTCAATCACGTACCATTCGCGCTGCACTTCATGTGCCTTGGCGGAAAAAGTCTTCATGATCGATCCAAAAAAAATGCTGTGCCCTGTTTTGGTCCTGCTTGTGTGGTGACGCTCGTTGACGTCGGCGCAGGCTCTCCCTGGTTCGAGTTTCCCCGTCTCCGCGCGGACATGGATGCGGAGAACCTACGATTATAAAGGGAAATTTGGCGGCGAGTCAAAAAATTGCTTGCTGTAGGCGCAGAGGCGGGCAAAACGGGGGCCGCGGAACGGGGGCCGCGGACGAAAAAAAGCCCGAACGCGTTTGTTCGGGCTTAATCCACTCTTTGGAGGAGGGTGGAGGAGACATGCTGAGGTGTCGTGAAGCACGACAACCAATGAGACGAATTATACGGATGGGCCTTGTGCGGCGCAAGACCATTTGCATTGCGAAATCCAAAACCACAATGTGAAATTCGCTTAAGTCAGCACGTCGGCAGAAAAATTCTTAAAAATCAGTGCATTGGAAACTCGCCTTGCGAAAAGCATGCGAGACAACTAGAGCGAAACCCCTAATTGCACAAGGGAAATCCGTCTTGTCCATAGGATGCCGCGACGCAACATTCAAGCACGAGGCCTAAGCCGCGCGCCGCCGTGTCCCCCCGGACATACCAGCAAGGTGCGGGCTACAATGCCGTCTGAATCAAGAAACCGCGCAGGGGCACACGCATATGGAATGCAAAGTTAGCTGGATGGGTCAGGACGGCATGGCGTTCGCGGCCGAAACGGGCAGCGGCCATCTCGTCAACATGGACGGCGCACCGGAAGGCGGCGGCCACAACCTCGCGCCGCGGCCGATGGAAATGGTGCTGCTCGGCACCGGCGGCTGCACGGCCTACGACGTGGTGCTGATCCTCAAGAAGAGCCGCCAGGAAGTGAGCGGCTGCAGCGTGACGCTCAAGGCCGAGCGCGCAAGCGAAGACCCCAAGGTCTTCACGAAGATCCACTTCCACTTCACCGTGACCGGCAAGAACCTGAACCCGGCCACCGTGGAGCGCGCGATCAACCTCTCGCACGACAAGTACTGCTCGGCGTCGATCATGATCGGCAAGACTGCCGAGATCACGCATACGTTCGAGATCGTCGCGGCTTAATATCTGCGGCAAAAATCGGCGGCAAAAGAAAAAAGCCGGCGCGGTTCTGCAAAGAACCGCGCCGGCTTTTTGCATGAATGAGGCTGCAAAGCAGGCCGATAAGCCGGATTCTGTGCACACGCCGCGTCCGAAGACGCGCCGCGCGTGGCAGCCATTCCTCTAGGCGCGCCATTGCTGACGCGCTCAAGCTTCCTACCCGCAGACGGAATGGGGGCCCCATCCTGCATCCCGAAGATGCGCGCCTGCCTACTTGGAATTGCTCCGGGTGGAGGTTACCGTGCCGTCTACGTCACCGCAGACGCGGTGCGCTCTTACCGCACCGTTTCACCCTTACCTGATCCCGACCGAAATCGGGCCATCGGCGGTCTGTTCTCTGTTGCCCTGTTCCGCGTGTCGCCACGGATGGCCGTTAGCCATCACCCTGCCCTGTGGAGTCCGGACTTTCCTCGCCTCTTTGGCCGAAACCTCGGAGCCGCGACTGCCTAGCCTGCTTTGCGAGGCGCGATATTAGCACGGGCGGGCGCGCCGCGCCGGGGGCCGGATCGATTGCCGCCCGCCTGGCTTTTAGCGCGTCCGGCGGCCGGCGCGAAAGACGGTGGCGTCGTCGTAGAACGACGGATCCTCGTTTTGCGCCCACCAGCCCGGAATGCCGAGCACCGGCAGCGGCGCGAAGCTGCGCCCATTGAGCGCGTCAGGCGCCGCGTCGGCGGCGAGCGTCACGCTCACTGTTTCGTCCAGATGCGCGTCGCGTTGCGCGCGCGGCCACGTGAAGTACGCTTGCGGCACCTCGACCACCCAGGCGTGCGCCGTGCACGCCGCATAAGGCGAAATCATCTTTTCGAGCAGCGCGTGGCCGAATACGCGGACTTCGCAACGCGCCGCGCCGATCGTCTCCCCGAAAGCCGCTTCCCAGCCTGCGCGCTGCGCCACGAACAGCGTGCGCCAGTCGAAGCCGCGCAACGCCGCGACCAGCGTCGCATCGGATGAGGCAAAGAGCACCGCGTTCTCGTCGAACAGCGTGAGCGCGTCGCGCACGCCGCCGCGCGTGGGGCCCACGCCCAGCACGTCGATCGCCGCGGCCTGGCGCGCGTTCAGCGTCGCCTTGATGCGCGGGAACGCGAACCAGGCGAGCGCGTTGAAGAAGTCGTGGAGGTTGTGGCGCGTCGGCACGCAGCCCGTCGCCGCGATGTGCGCCTCGTAGGCCGAGCCCTCGGGCAGGTCGTCCTGGGCGATGAAGCGCAGCGGCTGGCCGCGGCCCGTGCTTTGGGCGGCAGCCCGCGCATCGCCGTTCAGTTCAGCCAGGTACGCCGCGTAGCCCGCCAGCGCGGCCTGCTGCCAGCGCCGGCCGCGCGCTTCGTGTTGCGCGAACCACGGGCGGGTCCAGTCGATGTCGGTGAAACTGCCCAGCGGCATCGTTCGGCGCGGGGCGCGCGCGGGTATCGGTGCGTGCGCATCGACTGCCCCGATCGGCGCGACCGTTGCGCCCGCAGCCACGCCCTGCCCCGCCTCGTTCAAGCGAGTTTCCAGCCGATCGTCTCGCCGCCGCGCAGCGGCACGACGGGCGTACCGCCTGCCTCGACTTCGGCGGGCAGCGTCCAGCTCTCGCGACGCAGCGTGACCGTTTCGGTCGCGCGCGGCAGGCCGTAGAAGTCTGCGCCGTAGAAGCTCGCGAAGCCCTCGAGCTTGTCGAGCGCGCCCGCGTTGTCGAACGCTTCGGCGTAGAGCTCGAGCGCGTGCAGCGCCGTGTAGCAGCCCGCGCAACCGCACGCGTGCTCCTTCAGACCCTTCGGGTGCGGCGCGCTGTCGGTACCGAGGAAGAAGCGATGATCGCCCGACGTCGCCGCGTCCACGAGCGCCACGCGATGCGTCTCGCGCTTGAGCACGGGCAGACAGTAGTAATGCGGACGAATGCCGCCCTGGAAGATCGCGTTGCGGTTGTAGAGCAGATGATGCGCGGTGATCGTCGCGCCGAGCAGGCCGGGCGCGCCATGATCGGCGCGGATGTAGTCGACGGCGTCCTTCGTCGTGATGTGCTCGAACACCACCTTGAGGCCCGGAAAATCGCGGCGCGTCGGAATCATCACGCGGTCGATGAAGACCTTTTCGCGGTCGAACAGATCGATGTCGGCGCTCGTCACTTCACCGTGCACGAGCAGCGGCATACCCACTTCCTGCATGGCTTCGAGCGTCTTCGCACACTTGCGGATGTCGGTCACGCCGGCGTCCGAATTCGTCGTCGCGCCCGCCGGATACAGCTTCACACCATGCACGAAGCCGCTCGCCTTCGCGCGGCGAATTTCTTCGGGCGGCGTGTTGTCGGTGAGATAGAGCGTCATCAGCGGCTCGAACGTCGAGCCCGCCGGCAGCGCCGCGAGAATCCGCTCGCGGTAGGCGGCGGCCTGCTCGGTCGTCGTGACCGGCGGCTTGAGGTTCGGCATGATGATCGCGCGGCCGAACTGGCGCGCCGTATGCGGCAGCACGGCCGCGAGCATCGCGCCGTCGCGCACGTGCAGGTGCCAGTCGTCGGGGCGGGCGAGCGTGAGAGTCGTGGGGGAAGAGGCGTTCATGGCAAGAGTCAGGCGCGGTAGTGAACCAACAGCGGTATGAATGAACGGCGGCAAGTTCGCTTGAAACGCGCTCAGGCTGCCGGAAATTCCGGGCATATCACGGGGAAAAACGCGGCGACGATCGATGCTGATACGACCCACGCGTTGCCCGCACCGTCGCGTGCACACGACAATCCGCGTTGCATCGCCCCCGGCACGCGCCCTTCTACGCAGGCCTGCAATGCATCCGAAAATTTCGTATTGGCGACCCGCAGGCCGGTGATATGCTTGGAAAATCATCATTGTAACGGGTCGACGGCGGGTCCCGCCTACCACTGCAGCCGCCGCCTCAGCCGTCCCAGTCGCATTACGCACCATCAGTACCATGTGCCAACTTCTCGGAATGAATTGCGCCGCGCCGACGGACGTCACGTTCTCCTTCACAGGATTCGCGGCGCGCGGCGGCGCCACCGATCACCACGCCGACGGCTGGGGTATCGCGTTCTTCGAGGACAAGGCCTGCCGCCTCTTCATCGACAACGAGGCCTCGGCACGTTCGCCGATTGCCGAGATGGTCAAGCACTACCCCATCAAGTCGCGCAACACCATTGCCCACATCCGCAAGGCCACGCAAGGCAACTGCGCGCTCGAGAACAGTCATCCGTTCCAGCGCGAGCTGTGGGGCCGGCACTGGATCTTCGCGCACAACGGCGACCTTCAGGACTTCAATCCGGTGATGTCGGGCGTCTACCAGCCGGTTGGCACGACCGATAGCGAGCGCGCGTTCTGCCTGCTGCTACAAGGCTTGCGCAAGGCGTTCCCCGGTGCGCAGCCGCCACTCGCCGAGCTGTTCGCCGCGCTGGAGTCGCTCACGCGCGAGGTCACGCAGTTCGGCGTCTTCAACTTCCTGATGTCGAACGGCCAGGCGCTGTTCGCGCATTGCTCGACGCATCTCTACTATCTCGTGCGACGCTGGCCGTTTTCGACGGCCCATCTCGTCGACGCCGATGTCTCCATCGACTTCGCCAAGTACACGACGCCCGAGGACCGCGTGGCCGTGATCGCCACCGCGCCGCTCACCGACAACGAGGTCTGGACGCGCTTCGCCCCCGGCGACCTGCTGATGTTCCAGCACGGCGACGTGATCGCCCAGGCGAGCGTGCCGGTGCCGCAGAAGGTGCTCGACAAGCTCGCCAACCCGTCGCTCGACGCTTCGGCCAGCGCACCGTGCGCCGGGCAGCCGAGCGAGATCGACCCGGAAGCCGTGGACGCACTGCAGACCTGGGGCGAGTAATCCGGGCGACGCCAGAAACGAAAAAGCCGCGCATCGAGCGCGGCTTTGTTTTCGAAGCGTGCGAAGCCTCAGTGCAGGATCTTCGCCAGAAAATCCTTCGCGCGATCCGACTTCGGGCTCGCAAAGAAGGCTTCCTTCTGGTCGTCTTCCACAATGGCGCCCTTGTCCATGAAGATCACGCGGTGCGCGACCTTCTTTGCAAAGCCCATTTCGTGCGTCACGCACATCATGGTCATGCCTTCCTGGGCAAGCTCCACCATCACGTCGAGCACCTCGTTGATCATCTCGGGATCGAGCGCCGAGGTCGGCTCGTCGAACAGCATGGCGATGGGGTCCATCGACAGCGCGCGCGCAATCGCCACACGCTGCTGCTGGCCGCCCGAGAGCTGGCCCGGGAACTTGTCGGCGTGCGCGCGCAGGCCCACGCGGTCGAGCAGTTTCAGGCCCTTTTGGGTGGCCTCGTCCTTGCCGCGGCCGAGCACCTTGATCTGCGCGAGCGTGAGATTCTCGGTAATCGACAGATGCGGGAACAGTTCGAAGTGCTGAAACACCATGCCCACCTTCGAGCGCAGCTTCGAGAGATTGGTGCGCTTGTCGCCCACCGACTCGCCGTTCACGAGAATCTCGCCCTGCTGGAACGGTTCGAGCCCGTTGACGGTCTTGATGAGCGTGGACTTGCCCGAGCCCGAAGGCCCGCACACCACCACCACCTCGCCCTTCTTCACTTCCGTCGTGCAGTCGGTCAGCACCTGGAAATGGCCGTACCACTTCGAAACGTTCTTAATTGAAATCATCTTGCGACCTTTTTCTGAAGACCTTTGACAAGGCTCGACGCGATCACGCAAATCACGAAATAACACGCGCCCGCGAACAGTACCATTTCGACCATCGTCCCGTCACGGTCGCCGATATTGGTGGACGTGCGGAAGAAGTCGGCGAGGCTGATCACGTACACGAGCGAGGTGTCCTGAAACAGCACGATGGCCTGCGTCAGCAACAGCGGCACCATCGCGCGGAACGCCTGCGGCAGCACCACGAATTGCATGGCCTGGCCGTAGCGCATGCCGAGCGCGAACGCAGCGTTCACCTGCCCGCGCGGCACCGCCTGAATGCCCGCACGAATGATCTCCGAATAATACGCGGCCTCGAACAGCGAGAACGCGATCATCGCGGACGCGAGGCGAATGTCGATGTCGGGCGACAGACCCAGCACGTTTTGCAGCACCTGCGGCACGATCAGGAAGAACCACAGCAGGACCATCACGAGCGGGATCGAGCGGAAGATCGTGACGTAGCCCTTGGCGAACCATTCGAGCGGCTTCACGCTGGAAAGCCGCATGAGCGCGAGCAGCGTGCCCCAGAGAATGCCGACCACGATCGCGCACAGCGTGATCTTGAACGTGATGATCGCGCCCGTCCACAGGGTGGGCAGCGCGCCGGGAATGCCGCTCCAGTCGAAGTGATGCATCACTTGCCTCCGATGTAGCCGGGCAGACGCGACTTCGCCTCGACCCAGCGCATGAGCGTCATGACGACGAGGTTGATGATCACGTAAGCGAGCGTGACGGCGATGAACGACTCATAGGTTTGCGCCGTGTAGTCGACGAGCTGACGCGCCTGGGCCGACAAATCGAGCAGGCCGATCGTCGAGGCGACCGCCGAGTTCTTGAAGATGTTGAGGAACTCGGAGGTGAGCGGCGGCACGATGATGCGATACGCCACCGGCAGCAGCACATAGCGGTACGTCTGCCACTGCGTGAAGCCCATGGCGAGGCCGGCTGCGCGCTGGCCGCGCGGCAGCGCGTTGATGCCCGAGCGCACCTGTTCGCACACGCGCGCCGCGGTAAAGAGCCCGAGACACACGACCGACGCCGAAAAGAACTGCACGCCCGGCGGCGATTGCTTGAACGCATTGCCGAGCGCTTGCGGCACGATTTCCGGCAGCACGAAGTACCAGATGAAGAACTGCGCGATAAGCGGGATATTGCGGAAGATCGCCACATAAACTGTGCCGACTCCCGCGAGAAATTTGTTCGGCACCGTGCGCAGCACACCGAAGAACGACCCGACGATGAGCGCGATCACCCACGCGCACAGCGACACCGAGACCGTCACCCAGAGGCCGGAAAGAATCCAGCCGAGGTACGTGGTGGGTTCGCCCGTCGAGACCGGGCTGAGCAGAATGCCCCAGTTCCAGTGATAGGACATCAAGAGACTCCAAGAAAAAGAACGGAAGAAGCGGCGCTTCTTCCGTTCCGTGCTAAACGCAAAATGCGGGTCGACCGGCCGGGGCCGTGTTAATCGATCGCCTTGTCGTTCGGATTCTTGAACAGCGCTTTCATGTCTTCGCTCATCGGGAAGTTCAGGTTGAGACCCTTCGGCGGGATCGGCGACTCGAACCACTTCTTGTAGATCGTTTCGCCTTCGCCCGAGGTCTGGACCTTGGCGATGGCGTCGTCGGCGACCTTCTTGAACTCGGGGTCGTTCTTGCGCATCATGCAGCCGTACGCTTCACGCGACTGCGGCTGGCCGACGATCACGAAGTCGCCCGGATTGTTCGACTTGGCGCGCTCGCCCGCGAGCAGCGCGTCGTCCATCATGAACGCCACTGCACGGCCCGTCGAGAGCGTCATGAACGACTCGCCGTGGTCCTTCGCGCTGATGATGTTCATGCCCATGCTCTTGTCCTGGTTCATCTTGCGCAGGAGGCGCTCGGACGTCGTGCCCGCCGTCGTCACGACGGTCTTGCCCTTGAGGTCGGCGAAGTCCTTGACGCCCGAATCCTTCTTCGTCATGAGGCGCGTGCCGATTACGAAAATCGTGTTCGAGAAGGCGGCCTGCTGCTGACGTTCGGCATTGTTCGTGGTCGAGCCGCATTCGATGTCCACCGTGCCGTTCTGCACGAGCGGAATGCGGTTCTGCGAGGTGATGGGCACCAGCTTGACCTTCAGGTTAGGCATGTTCAGCTTCTGCTTGACTGCCTCGACGATCTTCATCGCGTAGTCTTGCGAGTAGCCGATCACATTCTGCTTGTCGTCGTAGTACGAAAAAGGAATGGACGACTCGCGGTGCCCCAGCGAGATGACGCCCGTGTCCTTGATCTTCTTGAGCGTGCCCGCGTCCTGCGCGAAAGCGCTGGTGGCGACGCAACCAAGGAGTGCGAGCAGTGCGGCGGTCTTTTTGATTTGCATTGTTTTCTCCGGTACAAGAACCGCCGCCAGTTTATCAAAGTAATTTTTTTGAAAGAATCAAGAGTGACCCTGGCGCAACGGCTGAATGTGCGAAGGCGGACGCCCCCTTGTGGAGGACGTCCGCCTTCTATGCGCCTTGATGTGCAGCGCAAAAACCTGTCACGGCGCAGTCACGGTTTCGTCACTTCGCTGCGCGCCTTGCCTGGCGCCGCATGCAGCGTCGCGACGCCTGCCAACCGGGTGCGATCAGGGATACAGACCGCGCATTTCGCGCGCCATCAGGATGCGCTTACATGCCACGATGAACGCCGCGGTACGCATCGAGACCTTCTGCTCGCTCGACACTTGCCACACGGCAGTGAAGGCTTCGCGCATCACGCGTTCGAGACGTTCGTTAATTTCGTGCTCGGTCCAGAAGAAGCTCGAGAAGTCCTGCACCCACTCGAAGTACGAAACGGTCACGCCGCCCGCGTTCGCCACCACGTCGGGGATCACGAGCACGCCCTTGTCGTGCAGGATGTCGTCGGCGGCCGTCGTGGTCGGGCCGTTGGCGCCTTCCACGATGATCTTCGTGCGGATCTTGCCCGCGTTCTTCTCGGTGATCTGGTTTTCCAGCGCGGCCGGAATGAGGATGTCGGTTTCGACGGTCCAGAATTCGTCGTTCGCCATCACTTCGGCGCCCGCAAAGCCCGCCACGCCGCCCGTCTTCGCGACGTGCTCGAGCAGCGCTTCCGCGCTCATACCGCTCGAGTTGTAGAGCGAGCCGGTATGGTCCTGCACGGCGACGATCTTCGAACCGGCTTCCTGGAACAGGCGCGCGGCAATGCCGCCCACGTTGCCGAAGCCCTGCACGGCAATACGTGCGCCGTCGATCGAAAGACCCGTGCGGCGCGCGGCCTCGCAGCCGACCACGAACACGCCGCGGCCCGTGGCTTCGCGGCGGCCGAGCGAGCCGCCGAGCGAGATGGGCTTGCCCGTCACGACGCCCGTGGCCGTCTGGCCCTGGTTCATCGAGTAGGTGTCCATCATCCACGCCATGATCTGCTCGTTCGTGTTGACGTCCGGCGCAGGAATGTCGGTGTTCGGTCCGATGATGATGCCGATTTCGCTGGTGTAGCGACGCGTCACGCGCTCGAGCTCACCACGCGACAGCGTGCGCGGATCGACGCGGATACCGCCCTTCGCACCGCCGTACGGCACGTTCACTGCAGCGTTCTTCACCGACATCCACGCGGACAGCGCCATTACTTCGGAGAGCGTAACGTCCTGGTGATAACGCACGCCGCCCTTGCCGGGACCACGCGATACGTTGTGCTGGACACGATAGCCTTCGAAGTGCGCGACGGTGCCGTTATCGAGTTCGATGGGGCAGTCGACGATCAGGATACGCTTCGGACGCTTGAGCGTTTCGAGCCAGCGCGAGAGCGAGCCGAGATACGGCGCCACGCGGTCGACCTGACGAAGATAGTTGCCCCAGGGGCCGAGATCATCGGCGTGGAGATAGGAAGGAACCGACTGCAGTTGGGATGACATGAACGCTCCGATCGAACAAGTGGTGCCATTGTCAGAAAACGCCCACGTGAAATCCAATGCCGTTTGATCATCCCGTTATGCTTTTCGTGCATAACGTCCCCGAAGTCGAAAAAACGTGTCGCGGGCTCCGTGTTCAGGCCTTACAGGCTGAAATAGCCTGACTGTTTGCGTCGCCGTTGTGAGTTCAGCTTGCCGTTTCGTCAGCGCCTGCCCTGCGCAAGTTCCTCGCTGACCGCCTCCCACAGCTCGCGCACGAGCGCCTGGCGCGCGTCGTCGCCCTGCGTCGCGAGCTTGTCGCGATAGAGGCGGATCTCCATGTCGAGCGTGAACTGGCCCTCCGGCACGCCACGCGTGCCACGGTCGAGGCGAATCAGGTCGCCCTGGGCCACGGCGTCTTCCACCGCGCTATGCGGCAGGAAGGCGATGCCGTGACCGGCCAGCGTCATCGCCTTGAGCCCTTCCGCCATGTCCGTTTCGTAGACGCGGTCCAGATAGAGCCGCGCCGGTGCGTTGGCAACGATCACCTCGGTCATGCGGCCGAGATACGCGTTCGGCGTATAGGAGAGATACGGTGCGGGCGCATCGGGCGTGCCGGGCAGCGTGTAACGCGCACGCCCCGCGCGCTGCGGCGCCGAGTACGGGCTGATCGACTCGATGCCGAGCGTCAGCGTGTCGTAACGCGCGGGGTCGAGCGTCACGGGGTGGCTCGGGTGGTGATAGCCCATCACGAGGTCGCAGCCGCCCTCCACCAGTGACAGCACGGCGTCGTGCACGTTCAGTGCGCGCAGCCGCGTGTGGATGCGGCCGAGCTTCGCCTCGATGCGCTGCAGCCAGCGCGGAAAGTACGTGAGCGAAAGCGTGTGCGGCACCGCGAACTCGATCGTCGCCGCGGGTGTGGCCGTGTGGCCGCGCAACAGTGTGCGCGCCTCGTGAAACTGCGAAAGCATCGCGAGCGCCTGCTCGTAGAAGACCTGACCCGCCGCCGTGAGGCGGGTCGGATAAACCGAGCGATCGATCAGTTCGGTGCCGAGCCACGCTTCGAGCGCCTGAATGCGGCGCGAGAAAGCCGGCTGCGTTACGTGGCGCAGCTCGGCTGAGCGACTGAAACTATGCGTCTCCGCAAGCGAGACGAAGTCTTCGAGCCATTTGAGTTCCATGCGAGGCGAGCGAGCGGATGAGAAGTCCGCATTCTAGGCCCGCGGGCACACGCCTGGGCGGCGGTGCGGCGAATATCGCGCGGCGCGCCGGACGGATGCCTTAGCGGAACGCCTCGGAAAGCGCGGCTTCCAGTTCGGCGACCACGCCGCGCCAGTCGCCGAGCGTGGACTGGCGGAATACGCGCGCCGACGGATACCAGACCGAATCGGCGCGATCCTTGCCCCAGCGCCAGTCGGGCTGCGCGGCGAGCAGTACCCATACGGGCTTGCCGAGCGCGCCGGCGAGGTGCGCGACCGACGTATCGACCGTGATGACGAGGTCGAGCGCCTCGATGAGCGCCGCCGTGGCCGCGAAGTCGTGCAGATCGTCGCCGGGCGCGTCCATCGGCCAGCGGCCCGCGACCGCCGCAAGCTGCGCGGCCGCCGGGCCTTTCTGGAGCGCGAACCAGGCGTTGCCGGGAAGCGCGGAGAGCGGCAGAAGCGACTTGAGCGGCACGGAGCGGAAAGCGTCGAAAAGATGGCGCGGGTTGCCCGCCCAGACTAGCCCGATACGGCGCTGCGCGGCGCCGGCCAGTGCGTTCACGCGGGCGCGCCAGGCGGCGGCCTGCACGGCATCGGCGCGCATATACGGCGTGTCGGCGTAGATCGGCCAGCCGGGAAACTTCAGCGGCAGGCTCATCACGTCGCACCCGTAGTCGTAGTGCGAGGCGATTGCATCGTCGCCCGGCGCGGCGTCGAGCACGCGTGCGACACCCGGCACCGTCGCCGCGAGCGACGCCAGCTCCGGCGCGACCCACGCGTGAACCTGCGCGCCCATCTGCGCCAGCAGGCCCGCATAGCGCACGAACTGGATCTGATCGCCCACGCCCTGCTCGCGGCAGATCAGGAAGCGTTTGCCTTGCAGCGGCTCGCCCTGCCACTCGGGGCACGGCAGCTTGCGGTAGTTGGCTCTGGCGGTCGAGGTGAGCTTGCGGTCCTCGAAGAGCGGCCAGCCGCCGGCATAGTCTTCGCGCCGCAGCATCAGCATGCCGAGCTGAAAGCGCGATTCGGGCAAGTCGGGGTTCAGCGCCAGTGCGCGGCGATATTCGATCTCCGCTTCGTCGTAGCGCGCCAGCGCGGTCAGCGCGAAGGCCAGATTGTTGATGATGCCCGCCCCGTCGGGCTTGAGTTCCGCGGCGCGCCGGTAGAGCGGGATCGCGTTTTCGTAGCGGTGCATCGCGTCATAGGCATAGCCGAGTTCGAAGAGCGCGAACACGTTGTCGGGCTCGCGTGCGATCACGGCCTCGAAGCAGGCGGCCGCTTCGGCGTACTGCTTCATCGCGCGCAGCAGGCGACCCATGTGGATCGACGTCCTCAGATCGCTGGGATCGAGCGCCGCGGCGGTACGGAACTGAGCAAGTGCGGCGACTTTTTCGCCGGTGGCTTCCAGTGCGCGTCCGAGATTGAACGCGAAGTGTGCGGATTGCGGCTCCAGCGAACGCGCACGCCGATAGTGTTGCGCCGCGCCGGCGAGATCGCCGAGTTCCATCAGCGCATTGCCGAGATTGTTGTGCGCGTTCGCGAAGCCGGGGGCGAGCGCCAGTGCCCTGCGCTGCCAGGCCGCGGCGCCCGCAGGGTCGCCAGGCGGTTCGCGACCACGCCGCGGTTGGCCAGATATTCGGCGCCGTCAGGCGTCTGCGCGAGCGCGCGGTCCATCAGATCGGCAGCTTCCTGCAGTTGGCCGCGGCCGAGCGCAATCACGCCCAGATAGTGCAGTGCGCCGGGATTTTCGGGGTGCGCCGCGAGCGCGGACTGATAGTAAGCGTGGGCGTCAGCGACCCGGCCCGCGCGGTGGCAAGCCAGGCCGGCTTCGATCAGGGCAGCGGCCTCTTTGGCAGCGAGGATGGGAGCATCGAGAGTCATGGCAGCAAGTATTTGATTAAGCGCAAACTTTTGACGTGATCGCACTCTATATCCGTCTCAAAACGCCCCATCGCGTCAACAGGCCGGTTCGACTAAACGCCTTGAGGTGCGTCACGGGCCTGCGCTCAGCCGTGGCTGACAGCGCCGCCCTCGGCCCCTGGCGGCAAGGTGATAAAATCTCGGGTTCCCGCCGTCTCGAATCTGACTGCAACCGACTGCCAACTGAGCGTAACGCGCCACGTTACGTCCCCATCATGTCCGACACTCGTCCCGATACCCTCTTCGCGCTCAACGCGCTCTCCCCGCTCGACGGCCGCTACGCCTCGAAAACCGAAGCGCTGCGTGACTGGCTCTCGGAAGCCGCGTTCATGCGCAACCGCGTGACCGTGGAAATCCACTGGCTGATCGCGCTCTCGCAGGCCGGTTTCGCGGAAGTGCCGCGCTTCTCGGCAGCCTCGGAGCAATTCCTGCTCAAGCTCGCCGAGAACTTCACGGCGCACGACGCCGCGCGCATCAAGGACATCGAGCGCGTAACGAACCACGACGTGAAGGCCGTGGAGTACTGGCTCAAAGAGTCGGTGAAGGGTCAGCCGGAACTGGAGCGCGCAAGCGAGTTCATCCACTTCGCCTGCACCTCGGAAGACATCAACAACACGTCGCACGGCCTGATGCTCGCAGGCGCACGCGAGCACGTGATCCTGCCGGCGCTGCGCTCGGTGCATCAACGCCTCGTCGCGCTCGCGCACACGCACGCCGAGCAGCCGATGCTCTCGCGCACGCACGGCCAGCCGGCCAGCCCCACGACGCTCGGCAAGGAAATCGCCAACGTCGCGGCGCGTCTCGCGCGTGCGATCCAGCGCGTCGAGAAGGTCGAACTGCTCGGCAAGATGAATGGCGCAGTCGGTAACTTCAATGCGCATCTCTCGGCGTATCCGGAATTCGACTGGGAAGCCTTCTCGAAGGAAGTCGTCGAGCAGCGTCTGAAGCTCACGTTCAACCCGTACACGATCCAGATCGAGCCGCACGACTACATGGCGGAACTGTTCGACGCCGTCGCGCGCGCGAACACGATCCTGCTCGACCTCGACCGCGACGTCTGGGGCTATATCTCGCTCGGCTACTTCAAGCAGAAGACGAAGGCCGGCGAAATCGGCTCGTCGACCATGCCGCACAAGGTCAACCCGATCGACTTCGAAAATTCGGAAGGCAACCTCGGCCTCGCGAACGCGACGCTGCGTCACCTCGCCGACAAGCTGCCCGTCTCGCGCTGGCAGCGCGACCTCACCGACTCGACTGTGCTGCGCAACATCGGTGTCGCATTCGGCTACTCGCTGCTCGCGTACGACGCGCTGATCCGCGGTCTGGACAAGCTCGAAGTGAACCCGCAGCGCCTGAACGACGACCTCGACGCCACGTGGGAAGTGCTGGCCGAGCCGGTGCAGACGGTCATGCGCCGCTACGGCATCGAGAACCCGTACGAGCAGCTCAAGGAACTCACGCGCGGCAAGGGCATTACGCGCGAAGCGCTGCAGACGTTCGTGAGCGGTCTGGCAATTCCTGATGACGCGAAGAAGCGTCTGCTGGAGATGACGCCTGCGTCGTACGTGGGCAAGGCCGTGGAGCTGGCAAAGCGGATTTCGTAATCGCCACACCGCAAGGTCATAAAAAAAGCGCTCGATCGAATCGAGCGCTTTTTCGTTTACCGCCGCACGATCGCGTGGCCGTGCGTGGCCGCGAGATCAGGACGCCTGATTGCGGCGCGTTTCCATCTGCTTCATGACCTCGTCGACGATCTGCTCGGGCGTGAGCTCGATGCTCACCTCGATCGCCTCGTCCGCGCCCGGCGCTTCGAGCGTATCGAGCTGGCTTTGCAGCAGCGACGGGTCGAAGAAGTGGCCGGTGCGCGATGCGAGCCGCTCGTGCAGCACTTCGAACGAGCCCTTCAGGTAGACGAAGCACACGTCGCGGTCGTTGCCGCGCAGGATGTCGCGATACGAGCGCTTGAGCGACGAGCAGGTGAACACGGCCGTTTCGCGGGCGCGCTGCTTCTCCTCGATCGCCGCGCGAATCGTACGCAGCCACGGCCAGCGGTCGTCGTCGGTGAGGGGAATGCCGTCGTGCATCTTCTTCTTGTTGGCTTCGCTGTGGAAGGCGTCGCCGTCGGTGAAGCTGCACTTGAGGCGCTCGGCGAGCATTTCGCCGATGCGTGTCTTGCCTGCGCCCGACACGCCCATCGCTATCAGAATCATTTACTGCTCCTGTCGAACGGAGTTCGCGCTTTAGCGCTGACTCCGGTCCCATGCAACAAAGTTGCGCGTTACACCACCGCTGCGAGGGCGAAGGTAAGCCCGAGGCCCAGCAGCGAAATAATGGTCTCCAGCAACGACCACGTCTTGAACGTCTGCACGACACTCATGCCGAAATACTCCTTGATCAGCCAGAACCCGCCGTCGTTGACGTGCGAGAAGATCAGCGAGCCCGAGCCCGTGGCGAGCACGAGCAGTTCCGGCTTCACGGTCATGGCGCTGGCCGATGCGATTGGCGCGACGATGCCGCAAGCCGTGGTCATGGCGACCGTGGCCGAGCCCGTGGCGAGACGGATCAGCGCGGCGACGAGCCAGCCGAGCAAGAGCGGCGACAGATGCTCGTTCTGCGCCAGCTCGACGATCTGCTTCGACACGCCGCTGTCCATCAGCACGCGGCCAAAGCCGCCGCCCGCGCCCACGATCAGCGTGATGCCCGCGATCGGCGCGAGACAGTCGCCGCAGAACTTCTGGATCTGCTCGCGCGTGAAGCCACGTTGCGCGCCGAAGGTCCAGAAGCTTACCAGCACGGCGATCAGCAGCGCGACGTCCGAGGTACCGACAAAGTGCAACAAATTGCTCGGCAGGCTCTTGGGCTCGAACACGAGATCGGCCCAGCTGCCGATCAGCATCAGGATCACCGGCAGCAGGATAGTGAAGAGCGTGACGCCGAAGCCCGGAAGCTCACTATCGGGCTTGGGGTCGGCCTTGCTCACGAACTGCTCGGAAAGCGGATTGCTCTCCGGCAGCTTGATGTAGCGGTGAATGAAGAGCGCGAAAAGCGGCCCGGCGATAATCGCCGTGGGCACGCCCACCATCAGGCCGTAAGCGATGGTCTTGCCGATGTCGGCGTGATACGCCTGCACGGCGAGCAGCGCGGCCGGGTGCGGCGGAATCAGCCCGTGCACGACCGAAAGGCCCGCCACCATCGGCAGGCCGATCAGCAGCAGCGACTTGCCGGTGCGCTTGGCGACGTTGAACGCGATCGGAATGAGCAGCACGAAGCCGACTTCGAAGAACACCGGCAAGCCGACGATGATCGCGACGACCATCATGGCCCAGTGAATATTCTTCTCGCCGAACCAGCGAATGAGTGTCGTGGCAATGCGCTCGGCACCGCCCGACTCCGCCATCATCTTGCCGAGCATCGTGCCGAGGCCCACCACGATGGCGATGTGGCCGAGCGTGTTGCCGTTGCCGGTCTCGAACGACTTGACGATCTGATCCATCGGCATGCCGACGGCGAGGCCGAGCAGCAGCGAAACGATGATCAGGACGAGAAACGGATAAACCTTGAAGCGCGTGATCAGCAGGATCAGCGCGGCGATCGCGACGAGCGCGTAAATCAGCAGCATGCTGCCGTGGGCCACTCCCATGAGGCTCCTCTCCAGGTAGTTGTTCGAAGTCCTTTTGCCCTGTGCGGCGACGGATGCGCGCAGCAGCGCCCATGCGGGACAAAAGTGCCGGCCGTCGCCGGGCCGGGGATTGTAGAGCTTATAACGACTTTTGGTGCAGCGTACTTAAAAGACACGCGAGCCGCGCAAGCGCGCGCCCGAAAGGCGCCGTTTGCGCGGCTCGCTGCACGCCCCCCGTACACGCGGGGCGCGGCATTCCGGTCTTCGTTGCGCCGCAACATGCAGCGCGCGCCTCAGCGCATCGAGCAGACGCGCTCGATTAGCGCACCGGGCGCGACAGCTCGCTCGCGGCGTGCGCAAGGCGCGTGACTTCGTCCCAGTTCTGCGCTGCGATGGCCGCCTTCGGCGTGAGCCACGAACCGCCCACACACACCACGTTGGGCAGCGCGAGGAAGGTCGGAGCGGATTCGGCGCTGATCCCGCCCGTCGGGCAGAACTTGAGCGTCGGGAACGGGCCGTGGAAGGCCTGCAGCATGTTCAGGCCGCCGGCCGGCACCGCCGGGAAGAACTTGACGATCTCGTAGCCCAGTTCCATCGCGACGATGATGTCGGTCGGCGTCATCACGCCCGGCAGCAGCGGCAGGCCCGCGTCGAGCGAAGCCTGATGGATCTCGCGCGTGAGGCCCGGCGAGACGCCGAACCGTGCGCCGGCCTTCTTCGCGAGCGCGCAGTGCTCGGGCTTCGTGATCGTGCCCACGCCCACGACGATGTCCGGGGCGATCTTCGCGGCGCGCTCGATCGCTTCGAGGCCAGCCTTCGTGCGCAGCGTGATTTCGAGCACCTTCACGCCGCCCGCGTGGAGCGCGCGGGAAACGTGCTCGCCCTGCTCCGGCGTGTCGAATGCGAGCACCGGGATGACGGGACCGAGGCGAACGATGTCGGCGACTGTGCTATTTGTCATGTTCAGGCTCCTTGATGATGAATTGAGTTCGCGGCGTGGGCCGGTGCATGGGTCGTCGCAGCGGCCGGTGCGGGCGCGGCCTGCTCGCCCACGAGCGGACCGAACACCGTGGCGCCCAGCTCCGCCGGCGCGGCGGTGGCGCGGAACACGCCGAACAGCTCGCGGCCAAAGCCCACTTCATTGAGCTCCTGATGCGCGGGCTGCGCGACCGGGCGCGCGTCCCACTCGGCGGCCTCGACTTCGACGTCGAGCACGCCTTCCACTGCGTCGATCACGATCGTATCGCCGTCGCGCACCTTGCCGATCGGGCCGTGCAGCAGCGTTTCAGGCGAAACGTGGATGACCGCGGGCACCTTGCCAGACGCGCCCGACATGCGCCCGTCGGTCACGAGCGCCACGTGAAAGCCCTTGTCCTGCAGCACGCCGAGCAACGGCGTGAGGCGGTGCAGCTCCGGCATGCCATTCGCGCGCGCGCCCTGGAAGCGCACGACAGCCACGAAATCGCGCTCGAGTTCGCCGCGGTCGAATGCTTCCTGCACGGCTTCCTGCGAATCGAACACGATGGCGGGCGCACGCACCTTGCGGCGCTCCGGCGCAACCGCGGAAACCTTGATGACACCGCGGCCCAGACGGCCCTGCATCAGGCGCAGGCCGCCGTCCGGCTGGAACGGCGTCGGCAGCGGACGCAGCACGGTCTCGTCGGCGCTCTTCTCGACCGCCGGCACCCAGGTGAGCTTGCCGTCGATGAGCTTCGGCTCCTCGGTGTAATGGCGCAGCCCACGGCCCGCAACGGTATTCACGTCTTCGTGCAGCAACCCGCCATCGAGCAGCTCGCGCACGAGGAAGGCGATGCCGCCCGCCGCGTGGAAATGGTTCACGTCGGCCTTGCCGTTCGGATAGACGCGTGCGAGCAGCGGCACGGCGTCCGAGAGCACGTCGAAGTCGTTCCAGTCGATGATGATGCCCGCCGCCCGTGCCATCGCCACGAGGTGCAACGTGTGGTTGGTCGAGCCACCCGTCGCCATCAGCGCGACGATGCCGTTGATCACGGCCTTCTCGTCGACCACATGGCCGATCGGCGTGTAATTGCCGCGCTCGACGGTGAGTTCGAGCACGCGGCGCGCCGCAGCGGCGGTGAGTTCGTCGCGCAACGGCGTATGCGGATGGATGAAGGCCGAACCCGGCAGATGGAGGCCCATGATCTCCATGAGCATCTGGTTGCTGTTGGCCGTGCCGTAGAACGTGCAGGTGCCGTGGCCGTGATACGCGGCGGCCTCCGATTCGAGCAGCGCCGCGCGATCGCACTGACCGGTGGCGAACTGCTGGCGCACCTTGGCCTTGTCGTCGTTCGTGATGCCGCTCGTCATCGGGCCGGCGGGCACGAAAATGGTCGGCAGGTGGCCGAATTGCAGCGCGCCGATCACCAGGCCCGGCACGATCTTGTCGCACACGCCGAGGCAGAGCGCCGCATCGAACATGTTGTGCGTGAGCGCGACGGCCGTGCTCATCGCGATCACTTCACGCGAAAAGAGCGACAGCTCCATGCCGGCGTTGCCTTGCGTCACGCCATCGCACATCGCCGGCACGCCGCCCGCGAACTGCGCGACGCCGCCGCCTTCGCGGGCCGCCTTCTTGATGATGTCGGGGAAATCCTTGTAGGGCGCGTGCGCCGAGAGCATCTCGTTGTATGCCGAAACGATGCCGATATTGGGCTCGCGAATCGACTTGATCGAGATCTTGTCGCGACCCTCGAGGCCGGCGAAGCCGTGGGCGAGATTCGCGCACGAGAGCGCGCCGCGCGCCGGGAACCGGTCCTGAGCCGCCGCGATGCGCGCCAGATAGGCCTCGCGCGTGGGCTTGCTGCGCTCGATCACGCGCTGCGTGACCTTCATCAACTGAGAATGCGGGGAAACCATCGAATCTCCTTCCTTCTTGTCACGGCGGGGACGCTCGGGGCCAGTTCAGGTGCGCTTTGGGCGCACCAGACAGCGATGGCGCGATGTTAGTAGAAAAACTACAAGACGACAATCCCGGTAAGACCCTGGGAGCGCGACGGTAAGCGAACGCCTAGTCTCATTATTTACAGGCCTTGCGCGTTGACGCGCGGCTGGACTGAAAAGAAGCAAACGGCGCTCCTGTAGTTTTTGTACATAACGTCCGATCCGTTATAGTCCACGGATCTTTCAGCATAGTGCGAGTTTCCTGATGCTGCTGTCCCAGGTGAAAGCCATGCGCGAGCAATTGCGCCCTTCGGAGCGCAAGCTCGCCGATTACGTGATTCAGGCGCCGCGCGAGGTGCTCGATCTGTCGATGACCGAGGTCGCCGAGCGCGCGGGCGTGAGCCAGCCGACCATCGCGCGGTTTTGCCATGCGCTGGGATTCTCGGGATTCCGGGAGTTCAAGATTCGTCTCGCGCAGGCCGTTGCCGCGGATCTGCCCTCGGAACACCCGGCCGTCTACCGCGACGTGAGCCCGGACGAGCCGGTGCCGGGCGTTGCGGCCAAGGTGCTCGACCGCACCATCGGCGCGCTCCTGCAGGTACGCAACAACCTCTCCACGGACTCGCTCGCCGCGGCGATCGGCCTGCTCGCGCACGCGGCGCGCATCGAGTTCTATGGTGCGGGTGGCTCGGGCATCGCCGCGCAGGACATGCAGCACAAATTCTTCCGGCTCGGCATGCCGAGCGTCGCGTATTCGGATCCACAGACGTTCCTGATGTCGGCGGCGCTGCTCGGCCCCGGCGATGTCGTGGTGGCGATCTCGAACACGGGGCGCACGCGCGACATCGTGGATGCCGCGCGCACGGCGCTCGATCGCGGCGCCAAGGTGATCGCCATCACGCACGGCACGTCGCCGCTCGCGCGCCTGGCGAGCGTCGGCCTGCACGCGAACGTCGACGAGGACACCGACGTCTTCTCGCCGATGACTTCGCGGACTTCGCATCTCGCGATCGGCGACATACTCGCGGTGGGTGTGGCGCTGCAGCGCGGTCCGGAGCTCGCAGAGAAACTCGCCGATGCGAAGGAGATCATCGCGCGAAGAAGGCTGGACGCGAACGGCTGACGGCGGACCAGAAGGCGCACCAAAAAAAGCGGACTCCCGAGGGAGTCCGCTTTGCGTTCAGGCCCGAACTACGCGGCCGATCGCCTGGGGAAAGCCGGGCTTACCACTGGTACGACATACCGCCGCCGATCGTGGCACCGCCACCCGATGCATACCCGCCGCCCACCTTCACCTTGAGGTTCTGCGTAATGCGCGCCGATGCGCCGAGCGCCACTGCCTGATAGCCCTGGAAGTTGGCCGTACCGATACCCACCGCGACGGTCTTGCCCTGATCGACTTCCGGAATCATCGTCAGCGCGGTTGCCGCCGCGATACCGCCGTAGGCGTTGCGCGCCACCGAGTTGACGTTGCTCTGGAGCGCATTCAGGCCGCCCTGCAACTGCCCCATGTTCACCGCATCGGTGGCGTGGACGCCATTCGCGACATTGGTGATCCGACGCTCATTGCCTTGCGAGCCCACGGACACGGTGTTGTCCTCGTCCGCGACCGAGTTCGCACCGAGCGCGACCGAGTTGTTGCCCATGGCTTTTGCCGAGTCGCCAATCGCCGTTGCGTTCGCACCCGAAGCGATCGCACCGCCGCCTGCCGCGATCGAGCTGGCGCCCGTGGCCGAAGCCGCGCCGCTCGTCGTGTTGGTCGACAGATACTCAGTGCCGTTGACGCTGATGTTCTGGATCTGCTGATTCAGGTTCGAGACCTCGACGTTCGTGGCGTACAACTGCGAGCCCGTCACGGCGTCCGTGCTCGACGCCGAGAGCTCGGCGTCCTGCAGGTTGGTCAGCTTGACCGCCGTCGTCGAATCCGGGCCGCCCAGCGTGACCTTGTCGTGTGCCGACGAGTCGTACTGAACCGCGTTTGCCACCTGACCAGAGATGTTGGTCACCGTTTGCTCGATGTTCGTTACACGGCCATCGATGTTCGAGATCGCGCTGCCGACGTTGTTGTAAGTGTCGCCGCCCACGACGTACGTCGGCGCCGAGACCGAGCCATCGGGGTTGACCGTCGAACCGCCGCCCAGCGCGCTGGCCGTGCTCGATGCGACACCGTAGAGCTGGCCGCCGTTCACGGCGTCGGTGCTGCTTGCCGCAACGACACCATTCGCGACGTTGTGCAGCGTCACCGGCGCGTGATCCAGCGACCCGCCGAGCGTGACCGAGTTCAGCGAGGTGTCGTCGTAGGCGACGAACGCGTTCGAGATGTTGCCCGACGGATCGACCTTCGCACCCATGGCTTCGAGCTGCGCGACGTTGACCGCGTCGTTCGCATCCACGCCGTTCGCCACGTTATGCAGCACGACCGGCGCATGCCCCGAGCCGCCGAACGTGACCGTATTGAGCGACGTGTCGTCATAGGCGACGAACGCGTTGCTGATGTTGCCCGATGCATCGGTCTTCGCGCCCAGCGCGTAGAGTTGCGAGCCATTCACCGCGTCGAGGCTCGAGGCGTTCAGCGCAGCATTCGCCACGTTCGTCAGCACGACCGGCGCGTGCGAGGTGCCTGCGCCGCCCAACGTCACCGTGTTCAGCGTCGTGTCGTCATAGGCGACAAACGCGTTGGTGATGTTGCCCGACCCATCGGTCTTCGCGCCCAGTGCGTACAGCTGCGAACCGTTCACCGCGTCGAAGCTCGTGGCGTTCAGCACGCCGTTCGCCACGTTCGTCAGCGCGACCGGAGCGTGGTCCGTGCCTCCGAGCGTCACCAGGTTCATCGACGGGTCGTCGTAGTGCACGGCGTTCGGGTCCGTCCCACTGCCACCGCCTGCGTTCAGCGCGGCAATCGCATCGCCCACGTTGTTGTAGGTCTTGTGATCGACAGTATAGGCCGGATTCACGATCGAACCGTCTGCGCTGTACGTTGAACCGCCGCCCAGCGCGCCAGCCGTGGAGCTGGCAAGGTTGTACAACTGCGCACCGTTCACGGCGTCGACGCTCGACGCATTCAGACGGCCAGCCGCGACGTTCGTCAGCACGACGGGAGCGTGGTCCGTGCTGCCCAGCGTCACCGAATCGTGCGTCGACGTGTCGTACATCACCGCGTCTGCGAGCTGGCCGTTGATGTTCGTGACGTCGCCTTGCAGGTTCGTGATGTCGGTCGTGTTCTGTGTCACGCGTCCGTCGAGGTTCGTGATCGCGCCACCCACGTTGTTGTAGGTGTCTCCACCTACGTTATACGTCGGGTTCG